>NZ_JBEOYD010000032.1:0-131285 GCF_040296885.1 Streptomyces sp. NPDC001980
CCCTGGCGCGCCCCCCGGGCCCCCAGCCGGCCGCCCCGCCCGGGGGGTGGGCCGCCCCGGCCCCCGCCCCCCCCAACCCGCGGTCACTCCGCCTCCGCCTGCCGCGCCGCGGCGTCGATCGCCGCCAGCGACCTACGGACCTGGTTACGGTCCGTGGTGTACCAGAAGTCGGGCAGCGAGGACTTGAGATAGCCGCCGTACCGCGCGGTGGCCAGGCGCTGGTCGAGTACGGCGACCACGCCGCGGTCCCCCGACGCACGTACGAGCCGGCCGGCGCCCTGGGCCATCAGAAGCGCGGCGTGGGTGGCGGCGACCGCCATGAAGCCGTTGCCGCCGGCGTCCTCGACGGCCTTCTGCCGGGCGCTCATCAGCGGGTCGTCCGGGCGCGGGAACGGGATCTTGTCCATCACGACCAGCTGGCAGCTGGGTCCGGGGACATCGACGCCCTGCCAGAGCGACAGCGTCCCGAAGAGACAGGTCCTGGGGTCGGCAGCGAAGTTCTTGATCAGTTCGCCGAGGGTCTCCTCGCCCTGCAGGAGTACCGGGAACTCGGGAATCCGGACGCGCAGTTCCTCGGCTGCCTGCTGGGCGGCCCGCATCGAGGAGAAGAGGCCGAGCGTGCGGCCGCCTGCAGCCTGGATCAGCTCGGTCAGTTCGTCGAGCATGTCGGCGCGGTCGCCGTCCCGTGCGGGGCGCGACAGATGCTTGGCGACGTAGAGGATGCCCTGTTTCGGATAGTCGAAGGGCGAGCCGACGTCGACGCCCTTCCACTGCGGGAGGTCCTCACCCTCCGTGCCCTCCGGGGCGAGGCCCAGGGAGGCGCCGACACCGTTGAAGTCGCCGCCGAGCTTGAGGGTCGCCGAGGTGAGGACGACCGAGCGGTCCGCGAAGAGCTTCTCCCTGAGCAGGCCGGACACGGACATCGGGGCGACCCGCAGGGAGGCGCCGAAGCGGTCGTGGCGTTCGTACCAGACGACGTCCCACTCGGAGCCGTTCACGATCCGCTCCGCCACGTCGTGCACGGTCTCCACGGAGGCCAGCGCCTGCTTGCGGACCGCGTCCTCGTCCTGGACCGACTTGTCGCGGGTCGTGCCGAGCGCGGAGATCACGGTGCGGGCGGCATCCCTGAGCGCCGCCAGGGCGTAACCGAGATCCTCCGGGATCTCCTCCAGGCGGCCCGGCAGAGCCAGCTCCATCAGCCGCTCGAAGCCCTCGGCGGCGGTCTGGAGCTGGTCGGCGGCCTTCTCGTCGACCAGCTTGGCGGCGCGCCGGACCGCGCGGTTGACCTGGCCCGGGGTGAGTTCGCCGGTGGCGACGCCGGTGACGCGGGAGACCAGTTCGTGCGCCTCGTCCACGATCAGCACCTCGTGCTGCGGGAGCACCGGGGCGCCCTCGATGGCGTCGATCGCGAGCAGGGCGTGATTGGTCACGACCACCTCGGCGAGCTTCGCGCGCTCACGGGCCATCTCGGCGAAGCACTCGGCACCGTAGGCGCACTTGGACGCGCCGAGACACTCCCGCGACGAGACCGAGACCTGCGCCCAGGCCTTGTCGGAGACACCCGGTGTGAGGTCGTCGCGGTCGCCGTTCTCGGTCTCGTCGGCCCAGTCGCGCAGGCGCAGCAGGTCCTGACCGAGCTTGCTGGTGGGCGCGGCCGCCTCGAACTGGTCGAAGAGGCCCTCCTCCTCGTCCTGCGGCATGCCCTCGTGCAGCCGGTGCAGGCACACGTAGTTCGACCTGCCCTTGAGCATGGCGAACTCCGGGCGCCGACGCAGCAGCGGGTGCAGGGCGTCGACGGTACGCGGCAGATCCCGCTCGACAAGCTGTCTCTGCAGGGCGAGGGTCGCCGTCGCCACGACCACCCGCTCTCCGTGTGCGAGCGCGGGCACCAGATAGCCGAGCGACTTACCGGTGCCGGTGCCGGCCTGGACCAGCAGATGGGATCCGTCGTCGATCGCTTCGGCGACCGATTCGGCCATGGTCACCTGGCCGGGGCGCTCCGTACCGCCGACAGCTGTGACAGCGGCATGCAGGAGTTCAGGGAGTGAGGGCTTCGTCATAGCGCGACCACCCTACGACCCAGCACTGACAACCGGGCGATCAAGGCAGGGACGGGGGGTGGGATCACGCCGAGGGCTCCCGTACCGGCAGGCCAAGGGGGAAGGGCAGGCCGGCGGCCGGGACGCTCGGAAAACTTTCCGGCGGCCGGGAACTCGATCGGTCGCCGCTTCGTACTACATGTGTACACACAATCACTCAGCGCTACATCAGATGACGTAGGGACCGGTCCCGGATCATGAGGGCGGCCCGTTTGGCAGGCAGGTCGACCTCGGAGGCGTAGCGGAAGCCCGCGTTGAGGAAGGCGGCCACGGAGGGGGTGTTGTGAAGGTCGGGTTCAGCGACGACACGCGCGCAGGCGGGGCGATGGTCGAGTACGAGGTCGGCCACGGCTCTGAGCAGGGCGGACCCCAGTCCCCGGCCCCGGTCGGCGACATCGCCGACGAGGAGGTGGACGCCGGTGTCGTGCGGGCGGGCCGGATAGTGGCGGGCGAGTGGGTCCAGGTCGGCCCGGTAGATCTCCCAATAGCTCATCGGGGTGCCGTCGAGCATGCCCAGGCACGGCACGCTGCGTCCGTCCCCCGCGAGCTGGGCCCGCAGATGGTCCTCCGTCCGCGCCCCTGAGCCGGCCAGCTGCCAGAACGCGGCCACGCCGGGGTCGTTCATCCAGCCGCTGATGACCGGCAGGTCGCGTTCGACGTGGACCGGCAGCAGGTGGAAGAGGCCGACGGGGGTCTTGGCGGGACCCCAGGTGCCCACCTGGTCGAGCAGGTCGCGCGCGTCGAGCGGGCCCGGGGGGCTGGACGGGCCGGGCGGGTCGAGTGGGCCGGATCGGTCGTGAGTGCGCCCGGGGGCTCGCTCGTCGGCCCCGCAGGCGTCGGGCACCGTCCCGGCGACGAGGGCGAGCAGTTCGTCGGGCAGGCGGAGGTCCAGGGTGTCCTCGCAGTCCCTGATGTCCTCGGCGGGTCCGGTACGGCCGGGGTGGCCGGAGGGCCCGGAGCATCCGGGGTGGACCGGGACGGCGCCTGGGTCGGCGCTCGCGTCGGTGGGAGGCATGGTGCGCTCCTCTCAGGAGACGAGGTGGGTCATGTTCCTCGGTCGCTGGATGAAAGGCAGGGAAGGAAAGGCGGTGGATGAGAGTCGGTGACGGGGTCGGTGAGGTCAGCAGGGTGAGGCAGAGGAGTGGAGGGGGTTGGTGATGGTGACGTAGACAGACTGGACGTCGACCGGGCCCACGAGTTCGTCGAGGCCGTGCAGCCGGGTCAGCAGGTTGGCCTTGCAGCGCAGGACGGGTGAGTCGAGCAGGCGGCCGGGCAGGGGGCTGCGCAGCCGGGCGGGTCCGGTGGCCGCGGCGGCGAGGAACCGGCGGAACGCCGCGAGCAGCAGCCGCTCGTCGGCGAGCCGCTGGGAGCCGAACGCGCCGATCAGGCCGAGCACGTTGTTGATGCCGAGGTAGTAGGCGAAGCGCTCGTCGGTGACCTCGTCGGAGACGAAGGTGTCGCTGTGCTCGCCGATGCCGGGCAGCCGCGCGTCGAGGTCGGCCCTTCGGGACTCGCGGAAGTAGTAGCCCTGGTTGTCGCGGTAGCGCCCGCCGGCGGGCCAGCCGTCGGCGTCCAGCAGGAGGAGGGTGTTCTGCTGGTGCGCCTCCAGGGCGATGCCGGCCTCGCTGTCGAGCCAGAGCACCGGGCGGACGACCTGCTCCAGGTAGCGCAGGAACCACTCGGCGCTGACGGCACCCACGGGCCGACCGGTGCGTTCGGCGAGCCGGGAGACCACCCGGGCCAGCCGGGAACGGTACGGGCGGGGCCCGCCGTTCGCCGCCGAGGTGTCGAGGGGCCGGGGTGTGACCAGCCCGGCGACGCAGGACACGTCGTCGGTGGGGGTGAACGGGTTGTGCCGGATCACCACGTCGAGTCCGGGTACGGGCCGGCCGTCCAGGCCCTCGACGGCCAGCCAGGCGGGGTCGCGCACGATGTCGAACGCGGGGTGGGCGGCCTGCCACTGCTTGGCGAGGCCGGAGCGCAGCAGGCGGTGCACCTCGACGCCCCGGTGGAGTTCCTTGCGGAGGTTCTCCCGGCGGGAGTTGGTGATGCGCAGGCCGAGCGACAGCTTGAGCATGGCGGCGGCACCGGTGCGGTGGACGGTTCGTACGGAGGAGGTGGGACACCAGGGGGCGCCGAGCGGACCCAGGTCGCGCAGGAGCCCGGCGTCGAGGAGGGCGGCGGTCTCCTCGCGGTGACCGATCTCGCCGGCCTGCCAGGGGTGCAGGGGCAGGGCGGCGGCGCAGCCGTCGGGCAGGGGCAGAGCCGTGCCGGCCAGGCGTTCCATGAGGTGCGCCGCGGGGACGGGACGGCCTCGCTCGGTCCAGGCCGAGTCGGTGGCGAGCAGGGAGGAGGCGACCGCGATCCAGTGCAGGGGGAAGGAGCCGCGCAACTCCGGTGAGTAGAGCCGGGCTTCGGCCTCGGTCAGGCCCTCGCGGCTCTTCGGGGTCGGGTGCAGCGGGTGCCCGAGGAGGAGTGCCTGCTCGGCGGCGAGGAAGCGGTCGGGGCCGTCGGCGGGGTGGGCGCGCCGGTCCGCGATGAAGGTGACCGTGCGACGCAGGGAGTCGGCGACCCGGGCCACGAGGTCGGCGCTGTCGGGGGTGGCCCGGGTGCTGCTGGGAGCTCCGTCGGCCGCGTGGCCGACTGCGCCTCCGGTGTGGCCGGCCAGGCTCCCGGCGTGGCCGGTGCCGGGGCCGGCATGGCCAGCGCTCCCTCCGGCATGGCCGGTGCTGCCCTCGGCTCCTCGGTCGGTGGGGCCCGCTGGTCCCGTGGTCGTCTCGCGGGTGAGCAGGGCGGCGAGGGTGACCGCGTCGACGGGTGGAGCGGTGTCGGGGGCGCCTGCCAGGCGGAGCGGGCCGAAGCGGTGCCAGCCGGTCGGGGACCAGTGGCGGATCGGGGTGATCAGCGCCGTACCGCTGGCGGGGAGCGGGATGCGGAGGGTGCCGGTGTCGGGCGCTGGCAGGTTCGTCTCGCGTACCCAGCAGCGAAGCAGGTTCTCCACGGCCGCGGCCTGGGCGGCGATGCCCGGGTCGGGGTGTTCGAGGAGGTCTCCCGTGTCGTCGCGGGGCCGTTCGGGCTGGGAGGTCCGGCCTCGTTGCTGGGGGACCGACTCGGCGAGCGGAACGGGGCGTCCCTGTGGGCCCTGGTCTCCGTTGTCGTCGGGCGCGGGGGTGGCGTTCAAGGAGGGTTCCTCGGGGCTCGGGCGGTGCGGTGTTCGGCGTCGGGCCGGCGAACCGTACTGGTCGGGTGGCGAGTCGAGTGCTGAGTGTCCTGATGAGAGGGGTGCGGATGATGTGGGGTGGTTCGTTTCGTGGGGCGGTCCGGATGATCCGGGCGGTCCGAGTGGTCCGAGTGGTCCGAGTGGTCCGGATGATCCGAGCGGTCCGGGCGGCGGGTTCGTGTCGGGAGTGGGGGCCGGCCGGGGTTTTCCCGGGGCGCCGGTCAGTCGTCCGGTTCCTTGCGGTCCTCGGGTCGTCGGGGCCCGGCACGGTGGGCGGCCGGGTCGCGGGCCACGGCCGCCACGGCGTCGGCGAGGCGGTCCACTACGGCGGCCGCCTGTTCGTCGGTGATGGTCAGTGGCGGCAGCAGTCGTACGACACCGGCGTGGCGGCCGCCGAGTTCGACGATCAGGCCGCGTTCCAGGCAGGCGCGCTGCACGGCCGAGGCCAGTTCGGGAGCGGCGGGGCGCGGCCCGGGCCGGGCGTCCCCCTCCCACCCGCTCACCGCGGCGCCCCGCGCCACCGCGACCACGTCACCGTCCCCGTGAGCCCTCGCCTTCCTCGTGTGCTCCTCCGCATCCCCCGCGGGCTCCTCGCCCTCCGGGTCCACCAGTTCCACCCCGATCATCAGCCCCCGCCCCCGCACGTCTCCCACGCACGTGAAGTCGTCCTGGAGCCGTCGCAGTTGGGCGAGCAGCCGGGCGCCGAGCAGGCCCGCTCGTTCGGCGAGGGCGTTCTCGCGGACGTGGGCGAGGGTGGCGGTGCCGGCGGCCATGGCGAGTTGGTTGCCGCGGAAGGTGCCGGCGTGGGCGCCGGGCTCCCAGACGTCGAGGTCGTCGCGGTAGACGACGACGGCGAGGGGGAGGCTGCCGCCGATGGCCTTGGACAGGACCATCACGTCGGGGGTGACGCCGCTGTGCTCGACGGCCCAGAAGGCGCCGGTCCTGCCCACCCCGGTCTGGATCTCGTCGGCGATCAGGGGGATGGAGCGGTCGGCGGTGAGCCGGCGCATCCGGCGGAGCCAGTCGTCCGGCGCGGGGATCACCCCGCCCTCGCCCTGCACGGGTTCGAGGATCATGCCGGCGGGGAGGGGGACGCCGGACTTGGGGTCGTCGAGGACGGTCTCGGTCCAGCGGGCGGCAAGTTCGGCGCCGCGGGGGCCGCCGACGCCGAACGGGCAGCGGTAGTCCTGGGGGTAGGGCAGCCGGGCGACGCGGACGTCGCCGGCTCCGCCGGAGGCGGCCAGGGCGCCGGTCGTCATCCCGTGGTAGGCACCGGTGAAGGCGAGGATGCCGGTGCGGCCGGTCGCGGCCCGGACGAGTTTGAAGGCGGCCTCGACGGCGTCCGTGCCGGCGGGCCCGCAAAACTGGACGCGGGCGCGGTCGGCGAGGCCGGGCGGCAGGGTCCGGAACAGTTCGGTGATGAAGGCGTCCTTGACGGGGGTCGCCAGGTCGAGGACGGAGAGCGGGGCACCGGAGTCGAGGACCTTGCGGATCGCTTCCAGCACGACGGGGTGGTTGTGGCCGAGGGCGAGAGTGCCGGCGCCGGAGAGGCAGTCCAGGTAGCGGCGCCCGTCGGCGCCCTCGATGGTCAGGCCGCGGGCCCGCACCGGCACGATGGGCAGGGCGCGCGCGTAGGTACGCGCCCGCGACTCACGCGCCGACTGACGCCTCAGGATCCCCTCGTGCGCCGCGCGCGCTCCCCCGTACGTCCCCCCGGTCACCGACTCCGTCACGGCCACGGCTCGCTGTCCTCCCCGCTGTCCAGAGGCGAGTTGATCGGCGGGCACCGGGCACAGGCAGCCGGACCCCCACCGCTACCAACCCCGGACCGTCCGGCGGGTTACGGGTCGTCTCAAGATCCTTGCCGTGAGGTTGCCATGGACGGTCCGGCCGATGTTCGGCCCGCCGGACCGGCCGCCGTGTCCACCGGTCCGGGGCTCGACGTCGCACTCGACCACCACGCGCTCGGCCGACTGCACCGGCCGTACCGGGAGTCGGGTGTATGCACCCGCGACGACACCGGTCACACGCGACGCGTCGATCCCACCTGCGAACTGCGGTTGCCCCGCTGGTGAGGCCCGTAGCAAAACCGTTGCCCATCCATCGGGAGCACCGCACAGCGAGCGCATAGTGTGTGGCGCTGAAGTTCCTTACCAACAGGGGGAGTCACCACCATGCGACCCATCCGGCCGTCGTTCGCCCTTCGAGGTGGAAGGGGCGCGCCCCGTGCGCTGGCGGCCGTCGCCCTCGCCTCGGCGCTGGCGCTGACCGCCACCGCCTGCGGCGGCTCCGGCGACGACAACGCGGGCGGCCCGGCGTCCGCGTCCGCCACGGCCGACACCGGTGACGGCAAGATCAAGATCCCGGACGACATCAAGAACAAGCTCAAAGAGCACGGGATCGACATCGACAAGTGGAAGAACGGCGCCTGGAAGAACTGGGACAAGGACGACTGGCTGCGCGAGGCCAACGACTTCATCAACCCCATCATCAAGGGCCTGTGGGACCCGGACCGGATGCGGGACGCCAACGACCCCGACAAGGACAAGGGCGTCGACGACAACGACCTCTCCGGTGACCAGGGGGTGACCGACCCGACGCCGGAACCGGTCCAGGCGAAGGCGGTGCGGCCGGCGTACCACGCGAGCGCGGCCACGGCGGGGAAGGTCTTCTTCGACTCCCCCGAGGGCACGATGGTCTGTTCGGCGACGGTCGTCGAGGACCCGGCGCACCCTGGCAAGTCCAACCTGGTGTGGACGGCGGGGCACTGCGTGCACGCCGGCAAGAACGGCGGCTGGTACCGGAACATCGCGTTCGTGCCGTCGTACAACGACAAGGGGCTGACCGGTTCGGCGCTGACGGCGGCGACGCGTTCGGAGGTCGCGCCGTACGGCGTCTGGTGGGGCGACGGGGCGCAGACCTCGCAGCAGTGGATCGACCAGGGCGGCGAGACGGGCGGTGACGGTGCGTCGTACGACTACGCCGTGATCCATGTGACGCCCGAGCAGGGAAGTGGCGGCAAGTCGCTGGAGGAGACGGTCGGTTCGGCGTTGCCGGTGAACTTCGACGCGCCCGCGGTGCCGAAGGTGTCGAGCATCACCGCCACGGGGTATCCGGCGGCGAAGCCGTACGACGGGTCGCTGCTGTATCGGTGCGCCGACAAGCCCGGGCGGCTGTCGGTGGATGCGGCGGCGCCGACGATGTACCGGATCGGGTGCACGATGACCGGTGGGGCGTCGGGTGGCGGCTGGGTGGAGACGGGTGCCGACGGCAAGCCGGCGCTGGTGTCCAACACGTCGATCGGGCCGGTGAGTTCGGGGTGGCTGGCGGGGCCGCGGTTCGGTGATGTGGCCAAGGGGGTTTATGAGGGGGTCAGTAAGGAGTTTGCTGATCAGTGAGCGGGGGTTCACAACGCCTTGTCGCCGTGGCGATGACTGTGGTGTGGCGGCTGACGGCCGTCGTGGGTTGCTCGCACCCACGCGGCGGAGCCGCACATTGAGAACAGCCCCGCGCCCCTCGTAAGTGAAGGCCCCGCTCCCTGAAAAGGGAGCGGGGCCTTCACTTACGAACTACTACGCAGCCGGAGCCGGCACATAAGGCGCGAGTTCCGCCGCCAGTTCCTCGTGGACGCGGACCTTGAGGAGGGTGCCCTCGGCGGTGTGTTCCTCCGAGAGGACCTCGCCCTCGTTGTGGGCGCGGGCCACCAGCTTGCCGTGGGTGTACGGGACCAGGGCCTCGATCTCGACCGACGGGCGGGGCAGCTCGTTGTCGATCAGGGCGAGGAGTTCCTGGATGCCCTGGCCGGTGCGGGCCGAGACCGCGAGCGAGCGCTTCTCGTTGCGCAGCAGCCGCTGGAGGACCAGCGGGTCGGCCGCGTCGGCCTTGTTGATCACGACGATCTCGGGTACGCCGGTGGCGCCGACGTCCCTGATCACCTCGCGTACGGCGGCCAGCTGCTCCTCCGGGACCGGATGCGAGCCGTCGACCACGTGAAGGATCAGGTCGGCGTCGCCGACCTCCTCCATGGTGGAGCGGAACGCCTCGACCAGGTGGTGGGGCAGGTGGCGGACGAAGCCGACGGTGTCCGTCAGGGTGTAGAGGCGGCCGCTGGGCGTCTCCGCGCGGCGGACGGTCGGGTCCAGGGTCGCGAACAGGGCGTTCTCGACCAGGACGCCGGCGCCGGTGAGGCGGTTGAGCAGGGAGGACTTGCCGGCGTTGGTGTAGCCCGCGATGGCGACGGACGGCACCTTGTTGCGGCGGCGCTCCTGGCGCTTGATGTCGCGGCCGGTCTTCATCTCCGCGATCTCCCGGCGCATCTTCGCCATCTTCTCGCGGATCCGCCGCCGGTCCGTCTCGATCTTGGTCTCACCGGGACCACGGGTGGCGAGGCCGCCGCCCTTGCCGCCGCCCATCTGGCGGGACAGCGACTGACCCCAGCCTCGCAGCCTCGGCAGCATGTACTGCATCTGCGCGAGCGAGACCTGCGCCTTGCCCTCCCGGGACTTGGCGTGCTGGGCGAAGATGTCAAGGATCAGGGCGGTCCGGTCGATGACCTTGACCTTGACGACGTCCTCCAGCTGGATCAGCTGGCCCGGGCTGAGCTCACCGTCGCAGATGACGGTGTCGGCGCCGGTGTCGACGACGATGTCGCGCAGCTCCAGGGCCTTGCCGGAGCCGATGTAGGTGGCCGGGTCGGGCTTGTCGCGGCGCTGGATGACGCCGTCGAGGACGAGCGCGCCCGCGGTCTCGGCGAGGGCGGCCAGCTCCGCGAGGGAGTTGTCCGCGTCCTGTACGGTGCCCGAGGTCCACACCCCGACCAGCACGACCCGCTCCAGGCGGAGCTGTCGGTACTCGACCTCGGTGACGTCCTCGAGCTCGGTGGAGAGGCCCACCACGCGGCGCAGGGCCGCGCGCTCGGAGCGGTCGAACTGGTCGCCGTCCCGCTCTCCGTCGATCTCGTGGCTCCAGGCGACGTCCTCTTCCATCAGGGCTTCGGCCCGAAGACCGTCGGGGTAGTCCTGCGCGAGGCGCCTGGTGTCCTGGGAAGGGGAAGAAGAGGAGGTCATTGGGTCCTTACGTCGATGGGAGTGCCGAAGCCGGCCTTCGACTTCTCAACGTACGAGTACCCCGGGAGATTCCCCGCGACCCGTACCGTGCCGACCTGAGCCGACCTGTGGCCGGCTGTGCCGGCCCCACGATGGTCGCACGGTACGCCCCGTCCCGGCACCGTGTTATTCCGGGGGCCGCCCCGCCGTCACTTCTTGGTCTGCTTCTTCGGGGCCGGGACCTGCTTCCAGTCCGGGTGGCCGGGCATCGGCGGGGTCTTCGCGCCGTACAGCCAGGCGTCGAAGAAGCCGGTGAGGTCGCGGTTCGCGACGGCGGAGGCCAGGTGGACGAAGTCGGCGGTCGTCGCCGTGGCGTCCTTGTGCCGCTGGACCCAGATCCGTTCCAGGCGCTCGAAGGCGGGCTTGCCGATCTCCTGGCGCAGGGCGTAGAGGGCGAGGGCGGCGCCGTCGTAGATGTTGGGGCGGAAGATGCTGATCTTCTGGCCGGGCTCGGGGGCCTTGGGCAGGGCGGGCGGTCCGCCGTCGGCGCGCCAGCGGTCGGAGGCGCCGTACGCGGCCTTCATGCGGTCGATCATGGGCTGGTGGCCCTTCTCCTCCGCGTACAGCTCCTCGTACCAGGTGGCGTGGCCCTCGTTCAGCCAGACGTCGGACCAGACGCGCGGGCTGACGCTGTCGCCGAACCACTGGTGGGACAGTTCGTGCACCATGACCGACTCGATGTACCACTTGGGGTACGCGGACTCGGTGAACAGCTTCTTCTCGAAGAGGGAGAGGGTCTGGGTCTCCAGCTCGAAGCCGGTGGACGCCTGGGCCATGAGCACGCCGTACGTCTCGAACGGGTACGTGCCGACCTTGCTCTCCAGCCAGGCGATCTGGTCCGGGGTCTTGGCCAGCCAGGGTTCGAGCTTCTTGGCGTCGGCGCTCGGGACGACGTCCCGGACGGGCAGTCCGTGCGGTCCGGCGCGGTGCAGCACGGCGGAGCGGCCGATGGAGACCTGGGCCAGCTCGGTGGCCATGGGGTGCTGGGTGCGGTAGGTCCAGGTGGTCGTGCTGCCGGTCCGGGCCGTCTCGGTGGGCAGGCCGTTGGCGACGACGGCGTAGCCGTTCGGGGCGGTGACGTGGAAGGTGAACATCGCCTTGTCGGACGGGTGGTCGTTGCACGGGAAGACCAGGTGGGCCGCGTCGGCCTGGTTGGCCATGGCGAGCCCGTCGGTGGTGCGCACCCAGCCGCCGTCCTGGCCCTTGGCGGAGACCGGGTCACTGGTGTGCTGCACCGTGATCCGCGTCCAGTCGCCCTGCCGCAGCGGCTTGTCCGGCGTGACGACCAGGTCCTCGCCGGCGCTCTCGAAGGCGGCCGGCCGGCCGTCGACCTCGACGGACTCGACCTTGCCGTGCGCGAAGTCGAGGTTGAGGCGGTCCAGGTCGGTGGTGGTCCAGGCGTCGATGATGGTCACGGCCTGCAGCGGCTTGTCGTTGCTGCCGGGATAGGTGAAGGAGAGGTCGTACGACGCCACGTCGTACCCCGGGTTGCCGAGGTACGGGAAGAGCCGGTCGCCGACGCCGAGCGGGACCGGCGGGGCGCTCGCGCCGAGGAGGGCGACGGAGACGGCGGAGGCGAGGAGGGCGGCGGCCCGCCGGTGCCGGAGCGGTCGGGTGGCACGCTGTGACGGGCGGGTGCGGAGGGTGAGCGGCATGGACCACCGTTACCAGCACGCCCCGCGCTCACGGCGACGACGCGCGACCGATCCACTCGAACGAGTAGGTCACTGGTGTTGCGCTCGGCCGACGTCGTACACGCCGGGCACGTTGCGCATCGCGCGCATCAGGGCGGGCAGGTGGGCCGCGTCGGGGAGCTCCACGGTGTACGTGTGCCGGACGCGCTGCTGGCTGGGAGGTTCCACGGTCGCCGAGACGATCTCGGCGCCCTCCTGGGCCATCGCCTCGGTGAGGTCGGCGAGCAGATGGGGGCGGCCGAACGATTCGGCGACCAGGGTGACCCGGCAGGCGGTGCTGTCGCCCCAGCTCACGGCCACCTCGGGGCGTCCGGTGCTCTTCATGTGCGCCACCGAGGCGCACTCCACGCGGTGCACGGTGACCACTCCGCCGCGCACGGCGAAGCCGGTGACCTCGTCGGGCGGTACGGGGGTGCAGCAGCCGGCGAGCCGTACGGTCGCGCCCGGGCGGTCGGCGACCACGGCGCTGGCGCTCCGGGGAGCGGTGCCGGCGGCGGGGAAGTCGGGTACCGGGCGGCTGGGGGCGGGGGCCGGCGGTTCCTCCGTGCTGTCCGGGTGGGCGGCGAGCCAGCGCTGGATGGCGATCCGGGCCGCCGGGGTGTGGGCGTGCTCCAGCCACTCCCGGGAGGGCTCGGAGGCCGGGTCCTGGCCCATCAGGAGCTGGACGGTGTCGCCGTCCGTGAGGACCGTGCTGAGGGTCGCGAGGCGGCCGTTGACGCGGGCGCCGATGCAGGCGTGGGCGTCCTCGCCGTACTGGGCGTAGGCGGCGTCGACACAGGTGGCGCCCTCGGGGAGGCCGAGGGTGCCGCCGTCGGGGCGGAAGACGGTGATCTCGCGGTCCTGGGCGAGGTCCTCGCGCAGGGTGGACCAGAAGGTGTCGGTGTCCGGAGCGGCCTTCTGCCAGTCGAGGAGACGGGAGAGCCAGCCGGGGCGGGTGGGGTCGGCGCGCTCGCCGTCGACCGGGGCGGCCGCGGCGGCGGTCTCGGCCGCGGGGGCGTCGGCGGCCGGGGCGTAGGGGTTGCCGAGGGCGACGACGCCGGCCTCGGCGACCTTGTGCATCTGGTGGGTGCGGATGAGGACTTCGGCGACCTGTCCGTCGGTGCGGGCGACCGCCGTGTGCAGCGACTGGTACAGGTTGAACTTCGGTACCGCGATGAAGTCCTTGAACTCCGAGACCACCGGGGTCATACAGGTGTGCAGTTCGCCGAGGACGGCGTAACAGTCCGCGTCCTCGTTGACCAGCACCAGGAGCCGGCCGAAGTCGGCGCCGCGCAGCTCGCCGCGTTTGCGGCTGACGCGGTGGACGGAGACGAAGTGCCGGGGCCGGATGAGGACTTCGGCCGGGATGTCGGCCTCGCGCAGCACCCCGCGCACCTCGTCGGCGATCCCCGCGAGGGGGTCGTCGGCGCGGGCCGCGTTCTCGGCGATCAGCTCCCGGGTGTGCTCGTACTCCTCGGGGTGCAGGATGGCGAAGACCAGGTCCTCCAGCTCGGTCTTGAGCGCCTGCACGCCGAGCCGTTCGGCGAGCGGGATGAGGACGTCACGGGTGACCTTGGCGATGCGTTCCTGTTTCTCGCGGCGCATCACGCCGAGGGTGCGCATGTTGTGCAGCCGGTCGGCGAGCTTGATCGACATCACCCGGACGTCGCTGCCGGTGGCGACGAGCATCTTCCGGAACGTCTCGGGTTCGGCGGCGGCCCCGTAGTCGACCTTTTCGAGTTTCGTCACCCCGTCGACCAGATAACGGACCTCCTCGCCGAACTGTTCCCGCACCTGGTCGAGCGTCACATCGGTGTCCTCGACGGTGTCGTGGAGCAGAGACGCCGTCAGGGTCGTGGTCTCGGCGCCGAGTTCGGCGAGGATGAGGGTGACCGCGAGGGGGTGGGTGATGTACGGCTCGCCGCTCTTGCGCATCTGGCCGCGGTGCGAGGACTCGGCCAGCACGTAGGCGCGGCGCAGGGGTTCGAGGTCGGCGTCGGGGTAGTGGGCGCGGTGCGCCTCGGCGACGTGGCCGATGGCGTCGGGGAGTTTGCCGCGGGCGGCGTTGCCGAGCAGCGCGGCCCGGCCGAGCCGGCGCAGATCGATCCGGGGGCGGGCCTTCCTGCGGACCGCCGCCGCGGGCGCTGCGGGACCGGGCGTCGCAGGGTTCGTGGCCTCCGCACTCATGGGCACCTCCGGCTCGTGGACCGGTGGACGGGGCCCCAGGGCGTACGAGGCTCAGGGATTGGCGACGTTCCCCCGTCCGTGCCGGTGCTTGATGCTATCGAGCCCATCACCCCCGATTGACCGGCTCCCGCCGAGCGTGAAACGGATCACCCAATCGAGCGACGATTTTGAGGTTTACGATTTTGCGCCACCTGTTCGGGGGGTGGCCCATGTTTCTCGCCAACGGCGGCAACGCGGGCCGTGGATCCAGGTGTTGAACGACCGCCCTGACCACGGATCCCGACGTGCGGTCAGCTCAACGGACGGCGTTTCCCAGCCAATCGGCGTCGATCTCGCCCGTGGCGACAATCACTGCGGGGCCGGTCATCTCGATCGCGCCGTCGGGCCGCTCGGTGATGACGAGCCGTCCGCCGGGCACGTCCACGGTGTACGTCGCCGGAGCGCCGGTGGCCGAAGGGTCGGCGCCGTCGCGGCGGGCGGCGGCCACGGCGACCGCGCAGGCGCCGGTGCCGCAGGAGCGGGTCTCGCCGGAGCCGCGCTCGTGCACGCGCATCGCGACGTGGCGGGGGCCGCGGTCGACGACGAACTCGACGTTGACCCCTTCGGGGTAGGCCGACGGGGGGCTGAAGGGGGGCGGGGTGTAGAGGTCCCCGGCGTCGGCGAGGTCCTCGACGAAGGCGACGGCGTGCGGGTTGCCCATGTTCACGTTCCGCGCGGGCCAGGTGCGGTCGCCGACGCGCACGGTCACGTCGCCCTCGGGGAGGCGGGCGGTGCCCATGCCGACGGTGACGTCACCGTCCTTCGCGATGTGCACGGTCTTGACGCCGCCGCGGGTGGCGACGGTGAGGTCGCCCTCCGTGACGTGGCCGGCGTGCTGGAGGTAGCGGGCGAAGACGCGGACGCCGTTGCCGCACATCTCGGCGATCGAGCCGTCGCCGTTGCGGTAGTCCATGAACCACTCGGCGTCGGCGGCCATCCCCTTGGCCTCGGGGTGCGCGGCGGACCGTACGACGTGCAGCACGCCGTCGGCGCCGATGCCGGCGCGGCGGTCGCAGAGGGCGGCTACGGCGGCCGGGGTGAGGTCCAGGGCGTTGTCGGGGTCCGGGACGATCACGAAGTCGTTCTCGGTGCCGTGGCCCTTGAGGAAGGGGATGCTCATTCTTCGAGGGTAAAGGAGGGGTGGGGGGTGGTTCGGATGGTGGTTCGGCTGCGGGCCGGTGGGGGCTGGTCGCGCAGTTCCTCCCCCAGCCTTCGGCCGGGGGTAGCCCCAGCGCCCCTGAAGGGGCGCCTCAGCGGAGCCTTGCTACCCGCCACACCGCCAGGACGACCACGATCGCCACCAGGATCACGTACCCGATCACCACGCGCCAGTCGGGCGTGCGGCCCGAGCCCCTTGCCGGGAGGCCCGGCCAGGTGTAGCCGACCTTCCGTGCCGCCATCATTCCCCAGCCCGCCGCGCAGGAGCAGATCAGCAGGCCCAGCATCGCGATCACCGCGCCGCTGTCGCCGAAGTCGAAGGCCAGCGGGAAGGCGAACATCAGGGAGCCGACCGCGGCCAGGCCGACGATGGGGGCCAGCTGCCACAGGCGCAGGCGGCGCTGCGGGCGGAGCTCGACCTCGACCTCGGGGCCGCTCGCGAACATCTCCTCCGGCTCGGGGCCGTCGGCGGTGACGCCGCCGCCCACCGTGTCGTCCGGACCGTCCGGCGAGAGTCGCCCCTCGCCCTCCTCGACGTCACCCGGTTCGAGGGCCTCGACGGCGACGTGCTCGGTGTCGTGTGCGGTGTCGCGAGGGCCGGCCTCCATCGCCACGCGCCCTCCCAACCTAGGACTCCACTTGCGATCGGAGCTCGATGATGGCACGGCGCCGGAGGCCTCGATGACCGGTGGCGCATCCCGATGCCATGACGTGATCAGGCTGTGACCGGTCGTTCGACCAACGCCAGGGCCTGCCGCGGAAGTTCCTCGCGGTCCGCCGCGGCCCCACTCAACCAGTGCACCCGGGGGTCGCGCCTGAACCATGAATCCTGGCGGCGCGCGAAGCGTTTGGTGGCACGGACGGTCTCGGCCCGTGCTTCCGCTTCCGTGCACTCGCCGGCGAGCGCCGCCAGGACCTGCTGGTAGCCGAGGGCGCGCGACGCCGTGCGGCCCTCGCGCAGCCCGTGCGCCTCCAGTGCGCGCACCTCGGCCACGAGCCCGGCCTCCCACATCCGGTCCACGCGCAGCGCGATGCGCTCGTCGAGTTCGGGGCGGGCCACGTCGACGCCGATCTGGACGGTGTCGTAGACCGAGTCGTGGCCGGGCAGGTTGGCGGTGAAGGGGCGCCCGGTGATCTCGATCACCTCCAGCGCGCGGACGATACGGCGGCCGTTGCTGGGCAGGATCGCGCGGCCCGCCCCGGGGTCGGCGGCGGACAGCCGGGCGTGCAGGGCACCCGAGCCGCGCAGGGCGAGCTCGTCCTCCAGGCGGGCCCTGACCTCGGGGTCGGTGCCGGGGAACTCCAGGTTGTCGACGGCGCCGCGGACGTACAGCCCGCTGCCGCCGACCAGGATCGGCCAGCGGCCCTCGGCGAGCAGGGCGTCGATGCGGGCACGGGCGAGCCGCTGGTACTCGGCGACGGAGGCGGTGACGGTCACGGCCCAGATGTCGAGCAGGTGGTGCGGGACGCCGGCGCGCTCCTCGGGCGTCAGCTTGGCGGTGCCGATGTCCATCCCCCGGTACAGCTGCATGGAGTCGGCGTTGACGACCTCCCCGCCGAGTCGCTGGGCCAGGAAGACGCCGAGGTCGGACTTTCCGGCCGCGGTGGGGCCGACGACGGCGATGACACGGGGGGCGGGGGGTGCGCTGCTCACCGCACCAGTCTCGCAAACCTCGGAGGCGGCTCTCGAACGAGTTACGTGACGGAGCGTGTCCGGCTTCGTTGCCCGTTGCGAGGTTCCCGCCACCGCCGCCGAGAGGCCGCGACCGGTCCGGCGCAATCGGACGCACCGGGGTCACGCGGGATTTCGCTCGCACGAGTAACGTATGGAGTGGATATGGGCGTTTTTGCACGGTTCCTTGGGAAGAAGCAGAAGGCGTCGGAAGAGCCGAAGACGCCGGAAGAGCCGGAGGCCAGGATGCCGGCCGGTGCCGAGCCGGACGGGCCCGGCCCGGAGGACGCCGCGGAGGAGGCGACCGAGGCCGAGGCGGCGGCGAAGGGCTCGGACGAGGACGGCGGCCGGGGCGCGGACGCGAGGACGGAGACGGAGCGCGCCGCGGCCGCCGCCGCCGAGAGCACCGAGATCCCTCAGCAGCAGTCCGCCAAGGAGGCCGCCGACAACGAGGCCGGCGAGGGCGCCCGCACATAACGGCCCGCGAGGGAAGCCATAGGGAAGGTAACCATGGGTCTTTTGGACAATTTGAAGGCCAAGCTCGCCCCGGCCAAGGACAAGGCCTCTCACTTCGCGCAGCAGCACGAGGACAAGGTCGACAAGCTTCAGCACGGCATCGACAAGGCCGCGCGGGTCGTCGACGAGAAGACCAAGGGCAAGTACAGCGACAAGATCCAGACGCGTACGGGCAGGGCCAAGGGCGCCATGGACCGGTTCGTACACCCGGACGCCATGGGCGGTACGACGTCCGACGCCACCGCCCCGACCCGGCCGGAGGGGCCGCCGCCGGCTTCCTGAGCCGGGCGGGTCCCGGCGAAGATCGGCGGACGGCCGAGAGTCACCCGACTCCCGGCCGTCCGCCGTTTCGGCAGCCGTTCAGGGCGGGGGCGCGGTGCGGCCGGCGCTCAGGACCAGGGGCGCTCAGGACCAGGTCGCCACCAGGTAGCAGACGCCGTACGGTGCGTCGTCGTAGAGGAGGGCCCCGGCGAGGTCCGCGCCCTCGGCCGCGCCGGCGAGGATCTGCCAGGGGGCGCGGCCGGCGGCCTTGAGCTGGTACGCCAGGTCGGCGTCGAGGGCCTTGATCGCCTCGATGTCGGCCGCGCCGAGCGCCCGGGCGGCCTCGGCGTCGAAGGGGGCCGCCCGTTCGTCGAGGTAGCCAGGTGCCTTGAGGGTGCGGCAGGCGCTGGCGTCGCCCATGACCAGCATCGCCACCCGCGCGGCCCGGCCGGCGATCTCCCGGCCGGCCCGGACGCACCGCACGGCCTCCAGCGGCTCGCCGACGCCGAGCCCCTCGATGGGGGCGTCGGCCCAGCCGGTGCGCTCCAGCAGCCAGGCGCCGACGGCGAGCGAGGGCGGCAGCTCGCGCTCACCGGCCGCGTCCGGCCCGCCTGCCGCGGCGTCGCCGAGCCGTACGTCGACCTCGGCCCCGAACCCCCGGAAGGTGCCCCGGCTGCCCTGCGGGAACACACCCCGTCCCGGCTGTTCGGCGGGCCCTACCACCACCAGGAGGTCGGGCCGGGCGGCGGCGAGCACCCCGAGCGCGTCGGCGCAGGCGGCACGCGCGGCGTCCAGCTCCGGTGCGGCTCCCGCGGCGACCTCGGGGACGAGGACGGGCGGACAGGGACAGACTGCTGCTGCGACAAGCATGATCGGCAGCGTAACGCCGACGGCGGCATCAGGTCAGTCTTCGATCAGCACGTCGGTCAGGTCGATCAACGTGAGCACCAGCACGACGAGCTTGCCGTCGCTGATCACGTACTCGATGAAGAGGTTGCGCGAGAGGGCGATCTCCCGCGTCGTCTCGTCGCCGCGGACGGCGTGGGAGAGCTTGTGCCGCGGGTCGGTCACCAGTATGGCCAGGCCACGTTCCAGCACGTCACGACGGTCGGCGGGCAGGCTGTCACGCACTTGGGCGGCTTCTTCGGTGAACGCGACTCGGTACGGCAACATGTGATGCTCCTTTCCGCCCGTATTGTGGCAGGCCATCAGTCGCAGCCGCAGCCACTCCCGGTCGCCACCGGCAGCGGCTCCGGCACCCCGATCTTCGGCAGCCCCAGCAGCACGCCCGCCGGCTTGGCCGCCTCGGCCGCGTTCCGCTTCTCCCAGGCGTCGCCTGCAGGGGTGCGCCGGACGCCCAGCGTCGGGCCCTCGGCGAGGAGGTGGTGCGGGGCGGCGTAGGTGATCTCGACCGTGACGACGTCGCCGGGGCGGACGTCCTGGTCGGGCTTGGTGAAGTGGACCAGGCGGTTGTCGGGGGCGCGGCCGGAGAGGCGGTGGGTGGCGCCGTCCTTGCGGCCCTCTCCCTCGGCGACCATCAGGTCGAGCGTGCGGCCGACCTGCTTCTTGTTCTCGTCCCAGGAGATCTCCTCCTGGAGGGCGACGAGACGCTCGTAGCGCGCCTGGACGACCTCCTTGGGGATCTGGTTCTCCATGGTCGCGGCGGGGGTGCCGGGCCGCTTGGAGTACTGGAAGGTGAAGGCCTGCGTGAAGCGGGCCTCGCGCACGGCGTGCATCGTCTGCTCGAAGTCCGCCTCGGTCTCGCCGGGGAAGCCCACGATGATGTCGGTGGTGATCGCCGCGTGCGGGATCGCGGCCCGCACCTTCTCGATGATCCCGAGGTAGCGCTCCTGCCGGTACGAGCGGCGCATCGCCTTCAGGACGGTGTCCGAGCCGGACTGCATCGGCATGTGCAACTGCGGCATCACGTTCGGGGTCTCGGCCATGGCCGCGATCACGTCGTCGGTGAAGTCACGCGGGTGCGGGGAGGTGAACCGGACCCGCTCCAGGCCCTCGATGCCCCCGCAGGCCCGCAGCAGCTTGCTGAAGGCCTCGCGGTCGCCGATGTCGGAGCCGTACGCGTTGACGTTCTGGCCGAGCAGCGTGATCTCGGAGACACCCTCGGCGACCAGGGCCTCGATCTCGGCGAGGATGTCGCCGGTGCGGCGGTCCTTCTCCTTGCCGCGCAGGGCCGGGACGATGCAGAAGGTGCAGGTGTTGTTGCAGCCGACGGAGATCGACACCCAGGCCGCGTAGGCGCTCTCGCGGCGGGTCGGCAGGGTGGAGGGGAACGCCTCCAGCGACTCCGCGATCTCCACCTGGGCCTCTTCCTGGACCCGGGCGCGCTCCAGCAGGACCGGCAGCTTGCCGATGTTGTGCGTGCCGAAGACGACGTCGACCCAGGGGGCCTTCTTCACGATGGTGTCGCGGTCCTTCTGCGCGAGGCAGCCGCCGACCGCGATCTGCATGCCGGGGCGGGACGCCTTCCTGGGCGCGAGCCGGCCGAGGTTGCCGTAGAGCCGGTTGTCGGCGTTCTCCCGGACCGCGCAGGTGTTGAACACGACCACGTCGGCGTCGCCGTCCGATCCCTCGGGGGCGCGCACGTACCCGGCGTCCTCCAGCAGCCCGGACAATCGCTCGGAGTCGTGGACGTTCATCTGGCACCCGTAAGTGCGCACTTCGTAGGTCTTGGGTGCCTGAACGTCCACTACCGGGCTCCGGTGGCTGCTGCTGGTCATGGGTCAAGGGTAGGCGGTCCCCGGAAGCCGCTGCCCCGGTCAGGCGAAGGCGAGCGAGCGGAAGGCGTCGCGGACGTGGCCGAGGGGCCCGTGGTCCCTGGCGTAGTAGAGCTCGTTGGTCAGCAGGACCGCCCAGCGGCCCTGCTTCGGAGAGAGGAATGCGGCTGCTCCTGTGGTGCCGTGGTGCACCCAGATGTCGTCGGTCCCGGGGCCCGTTCCGGGGGCCGGGTGCCAGAGCAGTCCGCCGGCGGGTGTGAGATCGCCGGTCCGGATCCGCAGCGACTCCTGGACCCAGGCGGGGCCGAAGCCGGGTTGCCCGCCGCCCCCGTCCTGTTTCGGCTGGAGCAGGTGGCGGAGGAAGGCCGCGAGGTCGGGGAGGACGGAGAACACTCCGGAGCTGCCGCGGACTCCGCCGAGCAGGTGCGCCGACGGGCACGGGGTGGTGCCCCTCAGGCGGACCCCGGTGATGTCGTCGAGTTCGGTCGGCGCGCAGCGGGCGGCCGCTTCGTCGGGCAAGGGGCCGTAGCAGGTGCGTGTCATGCCGAGGGGCTGCCACACGCCGGTGGCCGCGAGGGTGTCGAGGCTCTGGCCGGAGAGGTCTTCGGCGAGGTAGCCGAGGACGAGGGCGGCGCGGTCGGTGTACTCCACGGCCTCCCCGGGCGGACGGCGTACGGCTTCCCGGAGGACGCCGTTGCGGATGTCCCGGGGGTGGGTGCCGTACCGGTTCCCGAGGTCGGTGTGGAGCGGAAGGCCTGCGGTGTGGGTGAGCAGGTGGCGGGTGTTCACCCGGCCCAGGGGGTGGCCGCGCACCTCGGACCAGAAGTCGCCCAGGTGCTCGTCGAGGTGCAGCCTGCCGTCCTCGACGAGGCATCCGACGGACGACCACACCGCGAGGATCTCCGTGAGGCCGGCGACGTCGAAGACGGTGTCGTGCCGCATCGGTTCGTCGGGCCGGTCGGGATCCAGGACGCCCGGGGTGCCGATGGCCATGTTCGAGCGGTCGCCGACGGCCCAGACGGCGCCGGGGTAGACCTTGTCGCGGACGCCTTCGCCGACGAGCCGACGGATGCGGTCGATGTCTAGGTCGAGGGCCATGGTCTCCCGATCTGTCCTGGGCCGTGTGATCTCCCGTCGCTCAGCGTAGTCAGGCGCATGCGGAGGTCCTGGCTGCGCCACGGGTGCGCCGGGCGCGCTGTTCGCCGAGCTGGCACGCCTGCCGCCCGGGCGGTGAGCGGGTGGCGGGCGGCCCGCCGACCGGCTGAGGTCACGCCGCCAACCGGCGGGTTCTCGGCGCCGGGCGCCGGGAGGAAGGCTCCCACGGGGTACGCGTCGACAGGGCATGCGACGAGCGGAGCGCACGTGATCCGGGTACTGGTGGTCGATGACGAAGCCCTGATCCGCACGGGCTTCATGCACATTCTCGAAACGGCGGACGACATCGAGGTCGTCGCGGCGGTACCGGGTGGCCAGGCGGTGCCCACGGTGCGGGAGCTGCGACCCGACGTCGTCCTGCTCGACATCCGGATGCCGGACGTGGACGGGCTCACGATCCTGGCCGACCTCCGCCGCATGCCCGAGGCTCCCGTGGTCGCCATGCTCACCACGTTCGACACCGACGAATACGTGGCGACCGCTCTGCGTTCGGGGGCCGCCGGATTCCTGCTCAAGGACACCGACCCCGAGCAGCTTCCCCATCTGGTGCGCACCCTGGCGGAGGGCGGGACCGTACTGTCGTCCAAGGTCACTCGCCTGGTGGTGGACAGCTACCTCGACAACAGCGTTCGTGAGCCCGCCGCCGTCCGTCTCACCGCCCGGCTCACCGAGCGCGAACGTGCCGTGCTCGTCCTCATGGCCGAGGGGCTCGCCAACACCGAGATCGGCGAACGGCTGCACCTGAGCACCGGAACCATCAAGGGCCATGTCACCAACGTCCTCGGCAAACTGCGGGTGAGCAGCCGGGTCCAGGCGGCTCTCATCGCCGAGCGCGCGGGCCTGCTCACTCCCTCGCAGGACGAGGGCGCCCGGTGAACTCCCGAAAGCCGTCGGCTGTGCTCCTCGACATCGGCTTCGTCGGGATCGCGCTGGCGGACTCCTGGGCACACGTCGGAGTCAAGGACCAGCCGGCTGCCGGGTGCGCGCTGCTCGGCGCCCTCGCCCTGATGCTGCGTCACCGGCTGCCGCTGACGACCTTCGTCCTCACGCTCCCCACCGCCCTGGTCACCGACGCGGTGGTCGCCCCCATGGCCGCGCTGTACACGCTCTCCTCCCTCAACCGCCACCGTCTCCTGCTGGCCGGCTGCGCGCTGGCCTACGCGATCATCGACTACCTGCCCTGGCCGTGGTCGTCCCTGGACGCCACCGAGTTGTCCCAGACCAACAACCTGTTCCACCTCAGCTACACGCTGGCCACCGCTGCCGCCCCTGTCTTCCTCGGCCAGCTCGTCCAGGCGCGGCGCGAACTGTCCCTGCGGCTCGCCGACATCTCCGAGGCCCGCGAGCAGGAACGGCTGCTGACCGCCCAGAGCGTGCTGGCGAAGGAACGCGCCCAGCTCGCCCGGGAAATGCACGACGTGGTCTCCCACCAGGTCAGTCTCATCGCCGTACAGGCCGGAGCGCTCCAGGTGAGCGGCCGGGACGCCGAGACGAGGCAGGCCGCGGCCACGATCCGCCGCCTGAGCGTGCAGACCCTGGAGGAACTGCGGCACATGGTCGGCGTGCTGCGGGCCTCCGGCAGCAGGCCCACGGAGCTCACCCCGCAGCCGTCGCTCGCCGACCTGGAGCACCTGGTCGAGGCGAGCGGCATCGAGGCGAAGCTGGAGACCGACCTGCCCGAGGAGCTTCCGCCCACGGTGCAGCGCGCCGTCTACCGCACCGTCCAGGAAGCGCTGACCAACGTCCGCAAACACGCCCCCGGCGCCGCCGCGACCGTCCGTGTCAGGCACAGCGACGGTGTCGTCCGCGCCACCGTCACCAACACCGCCCCCACCCGGCCTGCGGTCGCCCTGCCGAGCTCCCACAACGGCCTGGTCGGCCTGGCCCAGCGCGCGGAACTCCTGGGTGGCACCGTCACCTCCGGCCCCACCACCCAGGGGGGCTACGAGCTCCGCCTCGAACTGCCCCTTGAGCGGAACCGGTGAACGCCGCCACCGGCCCGGCCGTCCGCCGGCTCGTCAGCCGCGGCGCCGGCCACCGGACCACGGTCCGGTTGCGTACCCCGTCGGGCGGCGCGCAACGGTGACCGGTGCCGGTTCGGCCGGGCCGCGGGGGCATGCCGGCCAGTCGGCGGGGTGGTTCCGGACACCTGGCGGATAGTGCGGCCGGGGGACCTGCACCGACTGTGGAGCAGGTGAGGCACCACGTGGCGCCGGCCCGACCGGCCGAGCGGCCTTCGCGTGGTACTCACACCGTCCGAATCCGTGCCGGGCCAAGTAGGAGGTCGATCCCATGTCGATCCACCTGACGTTTCTGTGCGCGCCCGGCGGTGATGCCACTCTGGATCCGCTCCTCGGCGACGCCCCCCTGAGCGAGCGCTCCCTGCGTCTGGCAAGCACCGCGAGAGCAGTGCTCTCTCCCCACGAGCGGGCCGTCCGGGCGCCCTCGATCCGCTGCTCGCAGACTGCTGATGCCCTCGGCCTGGTGGCGGCGTCCGAGCCCATGCTGCGCGATCTCGACGTGGGCGGATGGTGCGGTCGCACCGTCGGTGAAGTCGCCGCGGCCGACCCCGACGGGTTCAGTGCCTGGCTCACGGATCCGGATGCCGCGCCCCACGGTGGGGAGTCCGTACGCCAACTCTGCCGCCGGTCGGCGGACTGGCTGCGCGGCGTGGCGCCCGACACGGGCCACGCGGTGGTCATTACCGAAGCGGCCGTGGTCCGGGCCGCGCTCATCCACGCCCTGGCCGTACCGGCAAGAACTTTCTGGCATCTCGAGGTGCCGCCCCTGTGCACGGTCTTCCTCACCTGGCGAGGCAGCCACTGGGACGTCCAGTGCGGCCGCGTCTCCCCCCGGGAGTCCCGGCAGCGGTTCCTCTCGCGGCCCCCGGCGCTCGCGGGCGTCGACAGCGAGCGGTCGGCGCCGGTCCACCTGGGCGGAGGGAAACGCCCGAGGACCTCGCCGGAATCGATCCTCACCAGCTGCGGGTAGGGCCTGACCTGCTCGTTCGGTGACGACGGCGCGGCACGGGTCCGGGAGCCGGTGCCGGTCACGTCCGGCATGGGGGATTGACGTGACCGGATTTACTTAGAGTAGCCTTGCCTAAGTTGACCGCTTCCGGAGGGTGGCCGGTGGGATCAGGGGAACTGTCGGGGCGGGACGTTCTGGCCGGCTCGGTCGGAGGGCAGGGGCGGCGGGTCGCTGTCGGCGCGGCGCTCGGGTGCGTGCACCAGCTCGGGGAAGCCCTGGTCCCCGTGCTCATCGGTGTCGTCGTCGACCAGGCCGTGGCCGGCCGGGACACCGGGCGTCTGGTGCTGTGGCTGGCGGTGCTGGCCGTCCTGTACGTGTGCCTGTCGTGGAGTTTCCGGCTGGGTGCGCGGGCCGGGGAGCGCGGGGCCGAGGAGGCCGCCCACGAGCTGCGGCTGGCCGTCGTGCGCCGGGTGCTCGACCCTCGGGGCGGGGCCGAGGCGGACCGGCTCTCCGGTGAGCTGGCCAACGTCGCCACCGAGGACGCCAAGCGCGTCGGAGCGGTCAACATGGCTCTGATGAGCGGGATCTCGGCCATCGCCGGGATCGCCGTCAGCGCGGTGGCGCTGCTGCTGACGTCCGTGCCGCTCGGTCTGATCGTGCTGTTGGGCACACCGGTGCTGCTGTGGCTCGGGCATCTGCTCGGCAAGCCGCTGGAGCGGCGCAGCGAGGCCGAGCAGGACCGGGCCGCGGGCGCCGCGGGGGTCGCGGCCGATCTGGTGGCCGGGCTGCGGGTGTTGAAGGGGCTCGGCGCGCAACAGGCCGCGGTCGAGCGCTACCGCCGCACCAGCCAGGTCTCCCTCGCGGCCACCCTGCGCGCGGCGCGGGCCGAGTCGTGGCAGACCGGGCTCGTGCTGGCCCTCACCGGCGGGTTCATCGCGCTGATCGCCTGGGTGGGCGGACGGCTGGCGCTCGACGGCTCCCTCACCCTGGGCCAGTTGGTCTCGGCGGTGGGGCTCGCGCTGTTCCTGCTGGGGCCCTTGGAGACGTTCGCCTGGGTCAACGCCGAGCTGGCGCAGGGCCGTGCCTCCGCGGCCCGGATCGCCGAGGTGCTCTCCGCCGGGCCCGCCGTGCCGGGCGGGGACGAGCCGGTTCCGGACGCGGTGCGCGGGGAGTTGCGGCTGCGCGGGGTGCGGCTCGGCGGCCTGGACGGCGTGGACCTCGACGTGCCCGCCGGGCGGCTGACCGGGATCGCGGTGACCGATCCGGCGTGCGCCGAGGCCCTGTTGAGCTGCCTGGGCCGGGAGAGCGACCCGGAGTCGGGCTCGGTCGAGCTGGACGGGGTGCCGCTGACCCGGCTGGACCCGGCCCGGCTGCGGGCCGCGGTGCTGGTCGCCGCGCACGACGCCGCGCTGTTCGAGGGGTCCCTCACCGAGAACGTGGTCCCCGCGGGCGCTGCCGATGACCTGCTGACGGCACGCGCCATGGCCGCCGCCGACGCCGACGAGGTGGTTCGTTCGCTGCCGCACGGCGCGGCCACCGGGGTGGGCGAGGGCGGGCGTTCGCTGTCCGGCGGGCAGCGGCAGCGGGTCCTGCTGGCGCGGGCCCTGCACGCCGGACCCCCCGTCCTGGTCGTGCACGATCCGACGACCGCCGTGGACGCGGTCACCGAGGCGCGGATCGCCGAGGGGCTCCGGGAGTTCCGGCAGGGCCGTACGACGGTCGTGGTGACCAACAGCCCGGCGCTGCTCTCCGTCACCGACCGGGTGGTGCTGCTGGACGGCGGCCGCGTCGGCGCCGAGGGCACCCACGCGGAACTGGCCCGGACCCATGAGACCTACCGGACGGCGGTGCTGGCATGACGGACCCCGTCCCGGAGCCGGACCACACCGCCGGACCGGACCACGCAGCCGCACCGGACCGCACCGCCGGACCGGACGTGACCGGGGGACCGGACGTCACCGCAGGGCCGGACAGCGCCGCAGGGCCGGACAGCGCCGAAGGCCGTCTCCTGCCCACCGCCACGCCCACCCGCACCCGCGCGGCCGTCCGCGAACTCCTGCGCCCCGACCGGAAACTGGCGGTCGCCGGCTTCGGCACGATGGTGATCGCCACGGCCGTCGGACTGCTCACCCAGCCGCTGCTCGGGCACATCGTGGACGTGGTCACCGAGCACCGCTCCCCCGACGCGCTCACCTGGCCGGTCGTCGCGCTCGCCGGGGTCGCCGTGGTGCAGGGCGTCAGCACCGCGCTGGGCATGTCCCTGGTGTCCCGGCTCGGCGAGACCGCACTCGCCCGGCTGCGCGAACTCTTCGTGGAGCGCGCCCTGTCACTGCCGCTGGAGCGGCTGGAGCGGGCGGGCTCCGGCGACCTCAACTCCCGGGTCACCCGGGATGTCTCGCGGGTCGCCGACGCGGTCCGCACCGCCCTGCCCGAGCTGGCCCGCTCCGGGCTGTCGATCGTGCTGACCCTGGCCGCCCTCGCCCTGCTGGACTGGCGGTTCCTGCTGGCCGCGCTGCTCGCGGTGCCGGTGCAGGCGCACACCGCCCGCTGGTACGTGCGGAACGCCGTGCCCCTGTACGCGAAGGAGCGGATCGCCACCGGGGCCCAGCAGCAGCAGTTGCTGGACAGCATCGGCGGGGCGCGGACGGTACGGGCGTACCGGCTGCAGGAGGACCACACCCGCCGGGTCACCGAGCGGTCGCGGGCGGCGGTGGAGCTGACGATGCGCGGGGTGCGGCTGGTGCTGCGCTTCTACAGCCGGCTGCACATCGCCGAGTACGTGGGCCTCGCCGCCGTGCTGGTCACCGGGTTCCTGCTGGTGCGGTCCGGCTCCGCCTCGGTGGGTACGGCGACGGCCGCCGCGCTCTACTTCCACAGCCTCTTCGGGCCGGTCAACACCGCGCTGGTGCTCCTCGACGACGCCCAGTCGGCGACGGCGGGGCTGGCCCGGCTGGTCGGGGTCGTCGACGAGCCGGCGCCCGCGGCCGACGAGCGCACGGGCGGTCGTACCACCGGTGTGGCGGGCGATCCGACCGTGACGCTGACCGGGGTCTCGCACGCGTACGTGCCCGGCCGTCCGGTGCTGCACGGCGTCGACCTGATGGTTCGGCCCAAGGAGCGGGTCGCGCTGGTGGGTACCACGGGTGCGGGCAAGACGACTCTGGCGCGGCTGGTGGCGGGACTGCACCGCCCGGAGGCCGGCCGGGTCGACGTCGGCGGCGCCGAACCGGACGGCTCCGGCCGCCTGGTGGGGCTCGTCACCCAGGAGGTGCACGTCTTCGCCGGGCCGCTCGCCGACGACCTGCGCCTCGCCCGCCCGGACGCGAGCGACGAGGAGCTGCGGGACGCGCTGGCCGCGGTGGGCGCCCTCGGCTGGGCCGAGGCCCTGCCGGAGGCGCTGGACACGGTCGTCGGCGACGGCGGGCACCGGCTCACCGCCGACCGGGCCCAGCAACTCGCCCTGGCCCGGCTGCTGCTGGCCGATCCGCCGGTCGTCGTGCTCGACGAGGCGACCGCCGAGGCGGGCAGCTCCGGCGCCCGGCTGCTCGACGAGGCCGCCGAGCAGGCGCTGCGCGGCCGTACCGCGCTGGTCGTGGCGCACCGCCTCAGCCAGGCCGCCGCGGCCGACCGGGTGGTCGTGCTGAGCGACGGCCGCGTGGTGGAGGAGGGCACCCACGACGAACTCCTCGCCGCCCGGGGCCGGTACGCCGCCCTGTGGCAGGCCTGGTCGGACCACCGCTCCCCCGCCGCTCCCCACTGATCTCCACAAAGCCGAGCCGCCCCCGCCGGACCCATCGCCAGGAACAGCCGAGAACGGCCAAGAACAGAAGGATCAGCCGATGCCCCGCGTCACCAGAGTGTCCAGGCTCACCGGCCTGCTCGCCTCCGTACTCCTGCTCACGGCGACGGCGGTCGCCTGCGGCACCTCCGACTCCGACAGCGACTCCGGCTCGTCGTCGTCCGCGGCGAAGGGCTCGTCCGCCGGCGCGTTCCCCGTGACGATCGCCCACAAGTTCGGCAGTACGACCATCAAGTCCGAACCCGAGCGGATCGTGACGGTCGGCCTCACCGACCAGGACGCCGTCCTGGCCCTCGGCAAGGTCCCGGTCGGCACGACCGAGTGGCTGGGCGGCTACAAGGGCGCGATCGGCCCCTGGGCCCAGGACAAGCTGGGCAGCGCGGCCGCGCCCACCGTGCTCAAGGACACCGGCACCGGCCCGCAGGTGGAGAAGATCGCCGCGCTCAAGCCGGACCTGATCCTCGCCGCGTACTCGGGGCTGACGAAGGCCCAGTACGAGAACCTGTCGAAGTTCGCGCCGGTCGTGGCCCAGCCGAAGCAGTACAACGACTACGGCGTGCCGTGGCAGCAGCAGACCGAGGAGATCGGGCAGGCGCTCGGCAAGGCGGACGAGGCGAAGGCCCTGGTCTCGGGCGTCGAGGCCAAGTTCGCGGCGGCCGAGAAGGCGAACCCCGCGTTCGCCAAGGCCACGGCGGTCATGGCGACCCCGTACCAGGGCGTGTTCGTCTACGGCAGCCAGGACCCGCGCTCCCGGCTCCTGTCCGACCTCGGGTTCGCGCTGCCCAAGGACCTCGACAAGGTGATCGGGGACCAGTTCGGCGCCCAGATCAGCAAGGAGCGCTACGACCTGCTCGACCAGGACGTGGCCGTGTGGATCGCGCCGGACACCACCACGTCGGTCACCAAGCTGCACGGTGACCCGGTCTACGGCGATCTGAACGTGGTGAAGCAGGGCCGTGAGGTCTACATCAAGGAGACCAGCGACTACGGCAACGCGGTGTCCCTGTCGACCGTGCTGAGCATCCCCTACGTCCTGGACCGCCTGGTGCCGCAGCTGGCGGCGGCGGTGGACGGCAAGACGTCGACGAAGGTGGAACAGCCGGCGTCGTGAGCGCAGGAGAGCAGAAAGGGGGGCGGTCCGGTTCCAGACCGGACCGCCCCCCCTTTCGTGTGCCGTCAGGAGCCGTCGACCAGGCTCTTGGGCCGCATGTCCGTCCAGTGTGTCTCGATGTGGTCCAGGCACTCCTGCCGGGCCGCCGGGCCGTGGACGACGGTCCAGCCGGCCGGTACGCCCACGAAGTCGGGCCAGAGGCTGTACTGGCCCTCGTCGTTGACGAGGACGGAGTAGACGCCTTCGGGGTTCTCGAACGGGTTGCTCATGTCAGCGGTTCCTTGCCTTCCGGTCCGGTCGGTGCGTGTGTGCTCTCGGGTCAGGTCAGTTCGTCGGCGCGCCGCACCACCGCCTCCAGCGCCCGGAACCAGGTCTCGGCCAGCTCCCGTACCGCGTCCTCGGTGAGCAGTCCGGCCGCGTACGCCCAGTGGGCGCTGAGCTCCGGTCCCTCGGGGCGGTCCTCGGTGAGGGCGTTGAGGGTGAGCGCGTGCGACATCGGCATGCCGGCGTCGGCGTCGAGGTCGGCGGCGTCCTCCTCGGCGGCGTAGGACCAGTCGGCGGCCGCGGGGCGGTCGAAGCGGCCCATGTAGTTGAACTCGATCTGCGGTTCGGCGAGTTCGGCGAGGAGCGGGCCGGTCGCGGGGTTGAGCCGGCGCAGCAGGCCGTGGCCGATGCCGGCCGCCGGGAGGGCGGTGAGGTGGTCGCGGACCCGGGCCACGGCCGCGTCAAGGGCCGGTCCGCCGGTCAGCGCGTCGGGCCCGGACGCACCGGGGTCGAGCCGTACCGGGACGACGCTGGTGAACCAGCCGACCGTGCGGGACAGGTCGGCGTCGCCCGCCAGTTCCGCCTCGCGGCCGTGGCCCTCCAGGTCGACCAGGACCGGGCCGCCTGCGCGTTCCGCGCCCAGGGTCCGGGCCCGCCAGTCGCCGACGGCCAGGGCGAACGCGGTGAGCAGGACGTCGTTGACGCTCGCCCCGAAGGCGGCCGGGACCCGGCTCAGCAGGGGGCCGGTGACGGCGGCCGGCAGGGAGAGGGACAGGTAGCGGGTGGTGGCGACGGTGTCCTGTGCCGGGTCGAGGGGGCGGGGCAGGGGCAGGTCCGCGCCCGCGGCGAGGGCGGAGGTCCACCAGGGCAGCTCGTCCTCGGCGGCCGGTTCGCCCGCCCGGGTGCCGAGCAGCCGTGACCAGCGGGCGAACGACAGCTCCACCGGCGCCAGTTCGGGGGTACGGCCGCCGCGGACGGCCGCCCAGGCGGTGGCCAGGTCGGGCAGCAGCACCCGCCAGGAGACGCCGTCGACCACCAGGTGGTGGACGAGGAGCAGCAGCCGCCCGGGGCGGTCCGGTCCGGCGTCGAACCAGACGGCCCGCACCATCGCCCCGGCCTCGGGGTCGAGCCCCGCCAGCGCCGTCGGCGCGTGACGGGCGATGGCGTCCCGCAGCGCGGCCTCGGACGGGGCGGCCTCGGACGGGACGCCCTCCGCCGGAACGCCGTTCGCCGGAACGCCTTCCGCCGGATCGGCTTCGCGTACGTCGACCCGGGTGAGCCAGGTCCGTACGTCGGTGCCGCCCGCCGCCGGGACCGACAGCGCGGCCTCCGGGGTGCGGACGAGCCGGGCCCGGAGCATGTCGTGCCGTGCGGCGAGGGCGCCGAGCACGGCGAGCAGGCCGGATTCGGTGAGGTCCGCCGGGGTGCGCAGCAGGGCCGCCTGGTGGTACGCGGCGATGGGGCCGCCGCGGTCGAGCAGGGCGCGCATGATCGGGGTGAGCGGGACGGTGCCGGTGCCGTCGTCGTGCGCGGTCTGCCGGTCGTCCGCGCCCAGCGGGACGGCGACGGCGGCGAGGGCGGCGACCGTGCGGTGCTGGAGGACCTGGCGGGGGGTGACCCGCAGGCCATCGGAGCGGGCTCGGGCGACGAGCTGCATGGCGACGATGCTGTCCCCGCCGAAGGCGAAGAAGTCGTCGTCCGTGCCGATCGCCTCGGCGGGCAGGCCGAGGGCGTCCGCGAACAGGTCGCGCAGCACGCGCTCGGTGTCGTTCTCCGGTGCCCGGCCGCCGCCCGACGCGGTGAAGTCCGGGGCGGGCAGGGCGGCCCGGTCGAGCTTGCCGTTGGAGAGCAGCGGCAGCCGCTCCAGGACGACCACGGCGGCCGGGACCATGTAGTCGGGCAGGCGGGCGGCGGCATGGGCGCGCAGCTCGGCGCCGTCCGCGCTGCCGGAGACCGCGTAGGCGATCAACTGCCGTACGCCAGGCCGGTGTTCACGGGTCACCACGACGCTCCGCGCGACGGCGGGGTGGGTGTCCAACGCGGCCTCGATCTCGGCGAGTTCGACCCGGTAGCCGCGGATCTTCACCTGGTCGTCGGTGCGTCCGGCGAACTCCAGGAGCCCGTCTTCGGTCCAGCGGGCCAGGTCGCCGGTGCGGTACATGCGGGCCCCCGGCAGCCCGAAGGGGTCGGCGACGAAGCGTTCGGCGGTGAGGTCGGGCCGGCCGAGGTAGCCGCGGGCCAGGCCCGGTCCGGACAGGTACAGCTCGCCGGTGACGCCGGGCGGGACCGGGCGCAGTGCGGTGTCCAGGACGTAGGCGCGGGAGTGGTGGACGGGGCGGCCGACGACCGGGCGGGCGCTGTCGCGGACCCGGCCGACGAGGGCGTCGACGGTGGCCTCGGTGGGGCCGTAGAGGTTGACCGCCTCGGTGTCCGGGAGCGCGGCGAGACGCTGCCACAGCGACTCGGGTACGGCCTCGCCGCCGAAGCCGACCACCGCGAGCGGGCAGTCGCCGTCGGGCCCGATCAGGCCGCTGTCGGCCATCCGGGCGAGCAGGGACGGGGTGACCTCGATGAAGTCGATGCCCCGGTCGCGGATGAAGTCGGCGAGGAGTTCGGGGTCGCGGCGGGTGTCGTCGTCGGCGATGTGCAGGGCGTGTCCGTCGAGGAGCCAGAGCTGCGGCTGCCAGGAGGCGTCGAAGGAGAACGACCAGGCGTGCCCGACCCGCAGGTGCCGCCGTCCGGCGCGTGCCTTGGCCGGGTCGTGCAGGTCGTGGTGGTGGCTGTGGAAGAGGTTGGCGACTCCGCGCTGGGTGACGACGACGCCCTTGGGGCGGCCGGTGGAGCCGGAGGTGTAGATGACGTAGGCGGGGTGGTCGGGGCCGGGGGCGGTGGGGTCGGCCTGGGGCAGGCCCTCCGTCGGGGCGTCGAGCCGCAGGACGGGGACGTCTGTCGCGGGCAGCGCGCCGGCGGTCTCGGCGGTGGCCAGGACGAGCTCCGGGCGGGCGTCGGCGAGCGTGCCGGTGAGGCGGGCCGCGGGCAGGTCCGGGTCGAGGGGCAGATAGGCGGCGCCCGCCTTCAGCACGGCGAGGATCGCGGCGATGTGGTCGGCGGTGCGGGGCAGGGCGAGGGCCACGATCCGCTCGGGCCCGGCGCCGTGCGCGGCCAGGACGCGGGCCAACTCGGTGCTTCGGGCGTCGAGTTCGGCGAAGGTCCAGGTGGTACGGCCGTCGGTGACGGCGACCGCGTCCGGGGTGGCGGCAGCCTGGGCGGCGAACAGCGCCGGTACCGTGCCGAGGCGTTCGGCGGCCGGCAGGGCGTTGTCGTTCCAGGTCTCCAGGACGGTGTACCGGTCGGCGGAGCCGAGCAGGTCCAGTCGGCCGACGGGGCGCCCGGGGTCGGCGGCCATGCCGGTCAGCAGGCCGGTCAGGGCGTCCGTGATCCGCCGTACAGTGGCCGCGTCGAACAGGTCGGGGCGGAACTCGGCGGTCACCCGCAGCCGTTCGGCGGGCTCGACCGCCCAGGCCAGCGGGTAGTGGGTGGAGTCCGCGTGCGCGCGGACCGAGACACGGGGCGCGTCTCCGGTCTCCTCGTCCGGCTCCGCCACCGGGTACGACTCGAACACCACGAGCGTGTCGAAGAGTTCTCCGAGCCCTGCGGTGCGCTGGATGTCGGCGAGGCCGAGGTGCTGGTGGGCGATGAGCCGGGACTGCTCGTCCTGGAGCCGTTCCAGGAGGGCGGCCGTGCTCTCCTCGGGACGGATCCGCACCCGGACCGGGATCGTGTTGATGAAGAGGCCGATCATCGCCTCGGAGCCGGGGAGTTCGGGCGAGCGGCCCGCGACGGTGGCGCCGAACACCACGTCGTCGCGTCCGGTGAGCCGGCCGAGAAGCACGCCCCAGGCGGCCTGCACGAGGGTGTTGACGGTGACGCCCGCGCGTCGCGCGAACGCCTCCAGTTCCGCCGTGCGGCCGGCGTCCAGCTCCACGGTGTGGGTGTGCGGGACGGCGGCGGCCCGGTCGGGGTCGGCGGGCGCGAGCCGGGTGGGTTCGGCGAGGCCGGTGAGGGCCTCGGTCCAGGCGGTGGCGGAGGCGGCCGGGTCCTGGGCGGCCAGCAGCCGCAGGTGCTCCCGGTAGGGGGCGGGCGGGACGGGGGTACGGCCCTCGTAACGCGCCCACAGCTCGGCGGTGAGCAGCGGCAGCGACCAGCCGTCGAGGAGCAGGTGCTGGTGCGAGAGGACGAGGCGGTGCCGGTCCGGGCCGGTGCGGGCCAGCAACAGGCGCAGCAGCGGCGGACGTTCGGGGTCGAAGCGGCGCCGCTCCTGCCCGAGCAGCCGGGTCCAGGCCGCGTCGTCGGCGGAGTCGCCAGTGAGGCCGGTGAGGCCGGTGACGTCGAGCTGCCGCCAGGGCAGCACGGCGGTGCGCGGTACGACGGCCACCGGGCGGCCGGAGGACAGGTACCGGAAGCCGCTGCGCAGGTTCTCGTGGGCGTCGAGCAGGTCCTGCGCGGCGGCGCGCAGCCGGTCGGCGTCGACGGGGCCTTCGAGGTCGTAGGAGATCTGGACCGTGTAGACGTCCGGTCCCTCGTCGCCGGAGTCCAGGGCCGCGTGGAAGAGCAGTCCGGCCTGGAGCGGGGAGAGGGGCAGCACGTCGGTGCCGGCGGGCAGGGCGGCGACCTCGGCGCGTTCGGCGTCGGTGAGGTCGAGCAGGGGGGTGGTGGTTCCGTCCCGCGCGTCCAGGGCCGTGGTCGCCACCGCGGCCAGCCCCGCCACCGACTTGTGCCGGAACACGTCGCGGGGGCTGAAGGCCAGCCCGGCGGCGCGGGCCCGGGCGACCAGCTGCATGGCGACGATGCTGTCCCCGCCGAGGGCGAAGAAGTCGTCGTCCACACCGACCCGTTCGAGGCCGAGCACCTCGGCGACGAGAGCGCCGAGGGTCTCCTCCAGCGGGGTCCGCGGCCGGGTGTCGGTCACCTCGGCGGCGAAGTCCGGGGCGGGCAGGGCCCGGCGGTCGAGCTTGCCGTTGGGGGTGAGCGGGAGGGTGTCGAGGGTGACCACGGCGGCCGGGACCATGTACTCGGGCAGGGCGGCCGCGGCGTGGGCGCGCAAGGTGGCGGAGTCGGCCGTCGTACGGGCGACCGCGACGGCGTACGCCACGAGCCGGTCGTCGCGGACCACGACGGTGGCGTGCGCGACGGCCGGGTGGGCGGCGAGCACGGTCTCGATCTCGCCGAGCTCGATCCGGAAGCCGCGCAGCTTGACCTGGTCGTCGGTGCGGCCGAGGTACTCCAGCTCGCCGTCGGCCGTCCAGCGGGCCAGGTCGCCTGTGCGGTACATGCGAGTGCCTGCCGGGCCGTACGGGTCGGCGACGAACCGTTCGGCGGTCAGGGCGGGGCGGCCGAGGTAGCCGCGGGCCAGCTGCACGCCCGCCAGGTACAGCTCCCCGGCGACACCGGGCGGCACCGGGCGCAGGCCGGCGTCGAGGACGTAGGTGCGGGTGTTCCACACCGGGCGGCCGATCGGCACGGCGACCGGATCGGCCGGCACCTCGTGGGCGGTGACGTCGACGGAGGCCTCCGTCGGGCCGTAGAGGTTGTGCAGCCGGGTGTCCGGAAGGACTTCCCGGAACCGGGCCGCCAGAGGCGCGGGCAGGGCCTCGCCGCTGCACATCACCCGGCGGAGGCCGGTGCAGCCGGCGGCGGTGGGCTCGTCGAGGAAGGCGCGCAGCATGGACGGCACGAAGTGGGCCGTGGTGATGCGCTCGCGCCGGATGAGGTCGGCCAGGTAGGCCGGGTCCTGATGTCCCTCGGGCCGGGCGACGACCAGCGTGGCGCCGGTGATCAGCGGCCAGAAGAACTCCCACACCGACACGTCGAAGCCCGCCGGGGTCTTCTGCAGGACCCGGTCGGCCGCGTCGAGGCGGTAGGCGTCCTGCATCCACAGCAGGCGGTTGACGATGCCCGCGTGCGGGACGGTGACGCCCTTGGGGCGGCCGGTGGAGCCGGAGGTGTAGATGACGTAGGCGGGGTGGCGGGGGTCGTAGGAGGAGGGCAGGGGGGCGTCGGCCGGGCGGCCGGGGGTGCCGTCGGCGGCCACCGTGAGGCGGGGTGTGCCGGTGTCCGGAACGGCGATGCCGTCCCCCGTGACCAGGCAGGCCGGGCGGGCGTCGGTGAGCGTGTACGCCAGCCGCTCGGCCGGGTAGCCGGTGTCGAGGGGCAGGTAGGCGGCCCCCGCGCGGTGCACGGCGAGCAGGGTGACCACGAGGGCGACGGAGCGCGGCAGGGCGACGGCGACGGTCGTCTCGGCGCGGGCGCCGTGCGCGGCGAGGGTGTGGGCGAGCCGTTCGACACGCTGGTCGAGTTCGGCGTAGGTGAGCGAGGTGTCCTCGAAGGCGAGGGCCGTGGCGGCGGGTGTGCGGGCCGCCTGGGCGCGGAACAGCTCGGGCAGGGTAAGGTCCAGGACCGGCCGGCCGGTGTCGTTCCAGCCGGTGAGGACCAGGTCGCGTTCGTCGTCGCGCAGCACGTCGAGGGTGCGGACGCGGCGGCCGGGGTCGGCGGCGACCTGGGCCAGCAGGGACTCCAGGCGGCGGGCGAGGAGTCCGGCGGTCCGCTCGTCGAAGAGGTCGGCGCTGTACTCGATCCAGCCGTCGATGCGCTCGCCCTGTTCGACGAAGTCGAAGCTGAGGTCGAACTTGGCGCTGTCCTGCCCTACGGTCTCGCGGCGGGCGGTCAGGCCGGGCAGCCCGGGTCCGTCGCCCGGTGCCGCGAGGTGGACGACCATCACCTGGAACAACGGGTGCCGGGCCAGGGAGCGTTCGGGGTTGAGGGCCTCCACCAGCCGTTCGAAGGGCAGGTCCTGGTGCTCGTAGGCGGCCAGGTCGGTCTCCCGGACCCGGGCGAGCAGGTCGGCGAAGGTGGGGTCGCCGGACAGGTCGGTGCGCAGGACGAGGGAGTTGACGAAGAACCCGACCAGGTCTTCGAGGGCCTCGTCGGACCGTCCGGACACCGGGGCGCCGAGCGGGATGTCGTCGCCGGCGCCGAGCCGGTGCAGCAGCGTGGCCACCGCCGCCTGGGCCACCATGAACATGCTGACGCCGTGCACCCGGGCCAGGCCGCGCAGGGCGCCGGCCAGGGCGGGCGGGACGGTGAAGCCGGTGGTGCCGCCGCGCCCGGTGGGCTCGGCGGGACGCGGCCGGTCGACGGGCAGGTTGAGCTCGGCGGGCAGCCCGCGCAGGGTCTCGGCCCAGTGGGCGAGCAGCTCCGGCTCGGTCGCGGCCAGCAGGTCGCGCTGCCAGAGCGTGTAGTCGGCGTAGCTCGCGGGCAACGGCTCCCAGTCGGGGGCCCGGCCCGCGGTCCGGGCCGCGTAGGCGGCGGCGAGGTCGGCGAGCAGCGGGCGGCCGGACCACTCGTCGGTGGCGATGTGGTGGAGGAGGAGCAGCAGGACGTGCTCGTCGGGGCCGGTCTCGAACAGGGTGGCACGGACCGGGAGTTCGCGCTCCAGGTCGAAGACGTGTGCCGCTCGGTCGGCGAGTTCCCCGAACGGGGCGGTCTCCAGGGAGACTTGCACATCCGCCAGGATCCGCTGGTACGGGACGCCCTCGACCGCCGGGAAGACGGTCCGCAGCGGGGTGTGCCGGGCGGCCACGTCGTCGAGGGCGGCCTGGAGGGCGTCCCGGTCGAGGACGCCGGTCAGCCGCCAGGCCGAGGGGAGGTTGTACGCCGTGCTCGCGCCGTCGACCTGTGCGAGCAGCCAGAGCCTGCGCTGCGCGGAGGACAGCGGCAGCCGTTCGGGACGCGGGCGCGGGGCGGCGAGCGCGGGACGGGTCTCGCTGTCGGGGGTGTCGGTGCGGGCGGCGAGCAGGGCGACCGTCGGTGCCTCGAAGACCGCGCGGACCGTCAACTCGGTGCCGAGTGCGCCGCGGACGCGGCCGGCCAGGCGCATGGCGAGCAGCGAGTGGCCGCCCAGTGCGAAGAAGTCGTCGTCCCGGCCGATCCGTTCGCGGCCGAGGACGTCGGCGAACAAGGCGGTGAGGATCTCCTCGCGCGGGGTGCGCGGCGCGGCCCCGTCGCCCGTGCCGGCGGTGAACTCGGGGGCGGGCAGGGCCTTGCGGTCGAGCTTGCCGTTCGGGGTGAGCGGCAGTGCGTCGAGGGTGACGTAGGCGGCCGGGACCATGTGGGCGGGGAGTACGGCGGCCGCGTGGGCGCGCAGCGCGGTCGCGTCCACCACCGGGCCCACGGCGGGGACGACGTAGGCGACGAGCGCCTGGCCGTGCGCGGCGACCGTGGCGTGCGCGACGGCCGGATGGGCGGCGAGCACGGCCTCGATCTCGCCGGGCTCGACGCGGAAGCCGCGCACCTTCACCTGGTCGTCGGTGCGGCCGAGGTACTCGACCGTGCCGTCCGCCGTCCAGCGGGCCAGGTCGCCGGTGCGGTACATGCGGCTCCCGGCCGGACCGTACGGGTCGGCGACGAACCGCTCGGCGGTCAGTCCGGGCCGGTCCAGATAGCCGCGCGCCAGCTGCACACCCGCGAGGTACAGCTCGCCCGGCACGCCGGGCGGCACCGGGCGCAGGCCGGCGTCGAGGACGTGGAGGCGGGTGTTCCAGACCGGGCGGCCGATGGGGACGGCGGTCGCGTCGGGGCCGATCCCGATCGCCGTGACGTCGACGGACGCCTCGGTGGGGCCGTAGAGGTTGTGCAGTTCGGCGTCGAGCACCTGGTGGCAGCGGCGGGTGAGTGCGACCGGGAGGGCCTCGCCGCTGCACAGCACGCGGCGCAGGCCGGTGCAGTCGGCGGCCGTCGGCTCCTCCAGGAAGAGCTGGAGCATCGAGGGCACGAAGTGGACGGTGGTGATGGCCTGTTCGCGGATGAGCGCGGCCAGGTAGGCGGGGTCGCGGTGGCCCTCGGGCCGGGCGACGACCAGCGTGGCGCCGGTGATCAGCGGCCAGAAGAACTCCCACACCGACACGTCGAAGCTGGACGGCGTCTTCTGCAGCACCCGGTCGTCGGCGCCGAGGCAGTAGGCGTCCTGCATCCACAGCAGGCGGTTGACGATGCCCGCGTGCGGGACGACCACGCCCTTGGGGCGGCCGGTGGAGCCCGAGGTGTAGATGACGTACGCCGGGTGCCGGGGGTCGTACGACGTCGGGAGCGCCGCCTCCGGGCCGGTGGGCAGGGCGTCGCGGATCACGCACACCGGGCGGGCGTCCTCGACCATGAGGGCGAGCCGGTCCGCCGGGTGGTCCGGGTCCAGCGGCAGGTAGGCGGCGCCGGCGCGGTGGGTGGCGAGGAGGGCGACGACGAGGTCCGCCGAGCGCGGCAGGGCGACGGCGACGGTCCGCTCCGGGCCCGCGCCGAGCCCGGCCAGGACGCGGGCGGTGTGCTCGACCCGGGCGTCCAGCTCGGCATAGGTGAGCCGCTGCTCCTCGAAGACGAGGGCGGTCGCGTCGGGGGTACGGGCCGCCTGGGCGCGGAACAGCTCGGGGAGCGTCAGGTCCGGGACGGGCCGGGCGGTGTCGTTCCAGCCGGTGAGGACCCGGGCCCGCTCGTCCTCGTGCAGGAGCTCCAAGTCCCTGAGCGGGGCGTCGGGTTCGGCGGCGGCATGGGCGAGGAGCCGGGCCGCCCGGTCGGCCAGGGCTTCGGCCGTACCGGGGTCGAAGAGGTCGGTGGCGTACTCCAGGAGCAGGACCACACGGTCGGACTCGTCGACGTACGTGAAGTGCAGGTCGAACTTGGCCATGCCGGTGTCCATGTCGGACCACTCGGTGGCCAGGCCCAGCACGGCGGGGTCGCCGTCGGGCCGGTGGTGGTAGCCGAGCATGACCTGGAAGAGCGGGTTGCGGCCGGCCACCCGGGGCGGGTTGAGGGCCTCCACCACCCGGTCGAAGGGCAGGTCCTGGTACTCGAAGGCGGACAGCGACGACTCCCGGACCCGGCCGAGGAGTTCACGGAACGTCAGCCGGTCGCCGGACAGGTCGGTGCGCAGCACCAGGGTGTTGACGAAGAAGCCCACCAGGTCGCCGAGGGCCTCGTCGGTGCGGCCCGCGATGGGTGCGCCGAGGGGGATGTCGTCGCCCGCGCCGAGCCGCTGCAACAGGGCGGCGGTGGCGGCCTGGAACAGCATGAACATGCTGGTGCCGGTGGCGGCCGTCAGGTCGCGCAGGGCGAGGGCGGTGGCGGCGGGCAGTTCAAGACGGACCTTGTCGCCGTGTCCGGTCGGCTCGGCGGGGCGCGGCCGGTCGGCGGGCAGGGTCAGCTCGTCGGGCAGACCGCGCAAGGCGTCCCGCCAGTAGGCGAGTTGGGTCTCACCACTGGTCGCGAGCAGCTCCCGCTGCCACAGGGTGTAGTCGGCGTACTGCACGGGCAGCGGCGCCCACTGCGGGGCCGTACCCGCGCGGCGGGCCGCGTAGGCGGTGTCGAGGTCGGCGAGGAACGGGCGGTCGGACCACTCGTCGGTGGTGATGTGGTGCAGGACGACCGCCACCACGTGATCCTCGTCGGCCGGCCGGAACACCTCGCAGCGCAGCGGTAGTTCGGCGGTGAGGTCGAACGGGCGGCGCTGGGCCGCCTCGATCAGCGCGGGCAGCGCCTCCTCGGTGGCGTCGGCGACCGTGAGAGCGGGGTCCGCCTCGTCGGCGGGGACGATCCGCTGGTACGGCTCGCCGTCGTGCGCCGGGAACACCGTACGCAGCGCCTCGTGGCGGGCGGCCACGTCCCGCAGGGCGGCGCGCAGGGCCTCGGTGTCGAGGTCGCCGCGCAGCCGGAAGACCAGCGGGAAGTTGTAGGCGACACCGCTGCCGGCGATCTGCTCGACGAGCAGCAGCCGGCGCTGGGCCGGGGACAGCGGGATCCGGGCGGGCCGGTCGGTCACCGGGGTGACGGGCGGCCGGGCCGGGCTCGCCGCGCCGACGCGGGCGGCGAGCCGGGCCGGGGTGGGGGCCTCGAAGAGGTCGCGGATGGCGAGTTCGGCGCCCAGTTCGGTGCGGGCGCGGCTGACCAGCCGGGTGGCGAGCAGCGAGTGGCCGCCCAGGTCGAAGAAGTTGTCCTCCGCACCGGCCTCGGGCAGCCCGAGCACCTCCGCGAACAGGCGGCAGAGCACCTCCTCCTGCGGGGTGCGGGGACCGCGGCCGCCGCCGAGGGCGACGGCGGGCTCGGCCTCGGGCAGGGCGCGCACGTCCAGCTTGCCGTTGGCGTTCATGGGCAGGCCGTCGACGGTCACGAAGGCGGCCGGGACCATGTACTCGGGCAGCTCCCGCCCGAGGTCCTCGCGCAGCCGCCGGACCAGGGCGCCGGTCTCGCGGGCGGCGGTGGGGTCGTTGGCGTAGGGGGCGGTACCGCCGCCGGGGCGGAACAGGTTGCCGGTGAGCCGGGGTCCGGCCGTCTCGTCGGTGAGGAAGACGGCGTCATAGGTGCCGGTCCGCTCCGACCACGTCGTCAGTACGCGGTATCCGGCCCCCGCGCCGAGGGCGTGCAGGGCCTCCGGGTCGACGCCGTCCCCGCGGGTGCGGCCGTCGGGGATGCCGGTGACGCGCAGGGCGGCGGGCCGCTCGGCGCCCTGGCGTTCGCCGACCCGTGCGGTCAGCTGCCGAATGCCGTCCAGGAGGCTGCCGACGGCCTCGGACGTCAGGCCGCCCCGCGCCAGTTCGCCCACGGTGTGGGCCGCGGTCCACTCGACGGCCGGCGCGTCGTCGAGGCGGACGTCGGGCTCACCGGCGTACAGGACGACGTCGTAGCGGTGCCTCGTCAGCTCGTTGTGGTGCCGGCCGCGCTTGGTACGCAGGTCGACGCCGTACCCGAGGGCGGCGAAGTAGTCGGGGTCGACCAGGAGTTCCTTCTCCAGGCGCAGCCCCCGCTCCACCGCCCGCTCCAGGTCGGCCTCCGCCGTGCCCCGGGCACGCTGGATCTCGGTGTGGAAGGTGCGGGCCAGTCGCAGGTTGCGGACGTCGCCGACGAACAGGGCACCGCCGGGCGCGAGCAGTTCCATGGCGCCGTCGATGACGGCGGTGAGGTACTCGATGCTCGGGAAGTACTGGATCACGGAGTTGATGACGATCGTGTCGAAGTGGCCGGTGGGCAGCCCGCCCAGGTCGTCGGCGGCCCGGCAGCGCAGTTCCACTCGGGCGGCCAGCTCGGGGTCCCGGTCCCTCAGCTCCGCACCGATCTTGCGGATGACCGGGGCGGCGAAGTCGGTCGCCCAGTACTCCTCCGCCTCCGGGGCGAGCCGGGAGAGCAACAGGCCGGAGCCGACGCCGATTTCGAGGACGCGGCGCGGGTCGAGGGCGCGGATGCGGGCGACGGTGGCCTCGCGCCACTCGTGCATCTCCTCGAAGGGGATGGGCCGGCCGCCGTAGGAGCTGTCCCAGCCGTCGTACTGCTCGGTGAAGACGGCGGTGCCGATCTCCTCGTACTCGTCGGAGTAGATCTCCTGCCACTCCCCCACCTGCGCGGCCTCGGCGGCGGTGCGGTCGGCGGGGTCGGCGCCGGAGGGCACGACGTAGCCGACGAGGCGTTCGTCGCGGACCACGACGGCGGCCTGGGAGACCAGGGGGTGGCGGCTGAGGGCGGTCTCGATCTCGCCGGGTTCGACGCGGTAGCCGCGGATCTTGACCTGGTCGTCGGTGCGGCCGAGGAAGTCGAGGTTGCCTCCCCCAGCCTCCGGCCGGGGGGACCCCCAGGGGTTCCGGCGCACGAGGTCGCCGGTGCGGTACATGCGCTCCCCCGGCGCGCCGAACGGGTCGGCGACGAACCGCTCCGCGGTCAGCCCGGGCCGGTCGAGGTAGCCGCGGGCGAGTCCGATGCCCGCGATGTACAGCTCGCCGGGGACGCCGTCGGGCACCGGGCGCAGCCAGGCGTCCAGGAGGTGGGCGCGGGTGCCGCGGATGGGCCTGCCCACGGTGGGAGTGTCGGAGTCGAGGGTGCCGCCGCCGAGGGTGTTGATGGTGTACTCGGTCGGCCCGTACAGGTTGTAGCCGTAGGTGCCCTCGGTGTCGCGCAGGGCCGCCCACACCGTCTCCGGGACCGCCTCGCCGCCGAGCAGCACGAGCGGCGGGACGTGGCCCGTGAGCAGGCCCTGCTCGATCAGCAGCCTGGCGTACGTGGGCGTGACGTTGACGACGTCGATGCGGTGCCGCTCGCAGTAGGCGACCAGCGCCTCCGCGTCGCGCCGCAACTCCTCGTCGCAGACATGCACTTCGTGGCCCTCGACCAGCCAGAGCAGCTCCTCCCACGACATGTCGAAGGCGAAGGAGACGGTGTGCGCGATCCGCAGCCGCCGGCCGCCCGCGGCGGCGATCGCGGGCTCGAAGATCTCCTTCTGGTGGTTGAGCTGCATGTTGGTCAGGCCCCGGTAGGGGGTGACGACGCCCTTGGGGCGGCCGGTGGAGCCGGAGGTGTAGATGACGTAGGCGGGGTGTTCGAGGCTGAAGCGGCGGCGGACGGGGGTGTCGGGGAGGCCGGCCAGTTCGTCCTGAACCACCGGGTCGTCGAGCAGGACGCGCGGCAGGTCGGCGCCGTCGAGGGTCGCGGAGACTGCGGCGGTGGAGAGCAGGAGCAGCGGGCGGGCGTCGGCCAGCATCAGGGAGAGCCGGTCGGCCGGGTGGTCCAGTTCCAGGGGCAGGTAGGCGGCGCCGGTGCGCAGGACGGCGAAGAGCGCGACCACCATGTCGAGGGAGCGGCCCAGGCCGAGCGCGACCACCCGCTCGGGACCGGCGCCCCGCTCGATGAGCAGCCGGGCCGTCCGGTTGACGGCCGCGTCGAGTTCGGCGTACGACAGCGCGCGCTCGCCGAGGACGAGGGCGCGGGCGTCCGGGGTGCGGGCGGCCTGGGCGGCGAGCAGGTCGGCGACGGTCTCCTCGGGGACCTCGACCCGGCCGGCGGCCCACTCCTCGCGCAGCGCCGCGTGTTCGGCGGGCAGCAGCGGGTCCAGTGAACCGACGGGTGCCGTGAGGTCGGCGGTGAGGCGGTCGACGAGCAGGGTGAAGCGGTCGAGCAGGGCGCGGGCCCGGTCGGCCGGGACCAGGTCGGGCCGGTGGGTGAGGGTGACCGTGATCCGCTGCCCGGGGGTGACGACGAGGTTGGCCGGGTAGTGGGTGGCGTCGACGTTGGCGACGGCGGTGGCGCCGTGCCGGGTGCGCAGCTCGGCCAGCCGGTCCTCGGTGTCGTTGTTGCGCAGCACGAACAGCGTGTCGAACAGCTTGCGGTGCCCGGTCTCGGCCTGGAGCACGCCGAGGCTGAGGTGCTCGTACGGCATCAGGTCGAGGCGCTCGCCCTGGACGCGGCGGAGCAGGTCGAGGACCGGCTCGGCGGGGTCGAAGGCGATGCGGGTGGGGACGGTGTTGAGGAACAGGCCGATGATGTTCTCGACGTCGTGGACCTCGCTGGGCCGGCCGGCGACCGTGGTGCCGAACACGACGTCGGTGCGACCGGTCACGGCGGCGAGGGTCAGGCCCCACGCCGCGTTGAGCAGGGTGTTCAGGGTGAGGCCGTGGACGCGGCCGGTCTCCCGCAGCCGGTGGCCGAGTTCGGCGGTGAGGCGGACGTCGAGCTGGTCGGGGATGACCGGTTCGAGCCCGTCGGCGGCGGTCGGGGCCAGCAGGGTGGGCTCCTCCAGACCGGCCAGCGCGGTGCGCCAGGCGGCCGTGGCGGAGGTGTCGTCCTGCTGTTCGAGCCAGGTCAGGTAGTCGCGGTAGCTGCCGGGGGCGGGCAGCGCGGAGGCGTCGCCGCCGGTCTCGTACAGGGCGAACAGCTCGTCGAGGAAGAGCCAGGCCGACCAGCCGTCCCAGAGGATCAGGTGCCGGCCGACGACGAGGCGGTCGCCGCGCTCGGCGCCGAGGCGCAGCAGGAGCAGCCGGAACAGCGGGGGCGCGGAGAGGTCGAAGCGCCGGTCGCGCTCGGCATCGGTCAACTCCCGTACCCGCTCGTCCTGTTCGGCGGCCCGGAGGTGGGAGAGGTCGACCTCGTCGAGCGGGATCTCCGGGGTCTCGACGATGAACTGCACCGGCTGGTCGAGGCCTTCGCTGGTGAAGCCCGCGCGCAGGCCCGGGTTGCGGTCCAGGAGGGTGCGGGCGGCGGCGCGCAGCCGGGCCGGGTTCAGGCCGGTGGCGAAGTCGAAGGTCTCGTGGACGGTGTAGACGTCCAACGCGCCCTGGTCGTAGGCCGAGTGGAAGAACAGGCCCTCCTGGAGGGGGGCCAGCGGCCAGACGTCGGCGACGGCGGCCGGGGCGGCGAGCGCGCGGATCCGGGCGTGTTCGGCGTCGGTGAGGCTGAAGGCGGCAGCGGCGGCGGGGGTGGTGGCCGTGGCGGTACCGGCGTTGGCCGCCAGGGCGGCGGGCGTGCGGTGGGTGAAGACGTCCCGCGGGCTGAGGTCGAGGCCGGCCGCGCGGGCCCGGCCGGCGACGCCGATGGAGCTGATGCTGTCGCCGCCGAGCCGGAAGAAGTCGTCGTCCGGGCCGGCGTCGGCGACGCCGAGAACGGCCGCGAAGATCTCGGTGAGCCGCCGCTCCAGGGGTCCTGCGGGCTCGCGGCGGGCGGCGCGTTCGGCCTCGGGGGCGGGCAGCGCGGCCTGGTCGAGCTTGCCGCTGGGGGTGAGCGGCAGGTCGGCGAGGACGACGTACGCCTCCGGGACCAGCGGCGGGGGCAGCGCCCCGGCGAGGGCGGCACGCAGTTCGGCGGGGTCGGCGACGGCACCGGCCGCCGGGACCGCGTAGGCGACCAGGCGCTGGTCGCGGACGACCACGGCACCGCGGGCCACTGCCGGGTGACGGGTCAACGCGGCCTCGATTTCGCCGAGTTCGATCCGGTTGCCGCGCAGCTTGACCTGCCGGTCGGTGCGGCCCAGGTAGTCCAAGGCCCCGTCGGGGCGGCGGCGCACCAGGTCGCCGGTGCGGTACATACGGGCGCCGGGCGCGGCCGCGTACGGGTCCGCCACGAAGCGGTCGGCGGTGAGCGCGGGGCGCCGGTGGTAGCCGCGGGCCACCTGGACGCCGGTCAGGTAGAGCTCGCCGGGCACCCCGTCGGGCACCGGGCGCAGGCAGGAGTCGAGCACCCGCAGGCCGGTGTTCCACACGGGCCGCCCGATGGGCACGACCGTCTCGGGCGCGCCGTCGTAGGCGTGGTGCGTGACATCGACGGCGGCCTCGGTGGGGCCGTACAGGTTGTGCAGCGGTACGCCCGTCAGGTCGCGCCAGCGCCGGGCCGCCGTTCCGGACAGGGCCTCGCCGCTGCTGAAGACGCGGCGCAGGCTGCCCGCCCACGTCGGATCGGCGGTGACCTCCTCCGACGCGAGGAAGGCGTCCAGCATCGACGACACGAAGTGCGTGGTCGTGACGCCCTCGGCGCGGATCAGCCGGGCCAGGTAGGCGGGGTCGCGGTGCCCGTCGGGCGCGGCGAGCACGACCGCGGCGCCCTCGTGCAGCGCCCAGAAGAACTCCCAGACGCTGACGTCGAAGCTGGAGGGGGTCTTCTGCAGCACCCGGTCGTCGGGGCCGAGTCCGTACGCGCCCTGCATCCAGGCGAGCCGGTTGCCGATGGCGCGGTGGGTGACGACGACGCCCTTGGGGCGGCCCGTGGAGCCGGAGGTGTAGATGAGGTAGGCGGGGTGGTCGGGGGTGAGGGGCGGCGTGGCCTGCGGTACGTCCCGAGGCTCCGCGTCCTCGTCGACGTACAGGGCCTCCAGTCCGTCGACCGCCGGCAGGCGTACGGCGTCCCGTGCCGTGGTGACGACGGTCCGGGCGCCGGAGTCGGTGAGCATGTAGGCGATGCGGTCGGCCGGGTAGTCGAGGTCGACCGGCAGATAGGCGGCGCCCGACTTGAGCACCCCGAGGAGGGCGACCATCAGCTCGGCCGAGCGCGGCACCGCGACGGCGACGAACCGCTCGGGTCCGGCGCCGCGGGCGCGCAGCCGTTGGGCCAACAGCTCGGCACGGGCGTCGAGTTCGGCGTAGGTGAGGGCGGTGCCCTCGTACACGACGGCGGTGGCGTCGGGGGTGCGGGCGGTCTGCGCGGCGATGGCGGCGGGCAGGGTGGTCGCGGGTACGGCGCGCTGCTCGCCGTCGAGGTGTACGTGCTCGCCCTCGATGAGCAGGTCCAGGGCGGCCACCGGGCGGGCGGTGTCCTCGGCGAGGGCGTCCAGGACCCGGGTGAGCCGGTCGGCGAGCAGTCGCACGGCGTCGCCGGAGACCCGGTGCGCGTGGTGCTTGAGGCGCAGGTCGAGCCGGCGGCCGGGCTTGACGATCAGGGCCAGCGGATAGTGCACGGCGTCGTGGAAGGCGTGCCCGGCCAGCCGGACCGTGCCGGTGGGGTCGGTGAGGTGCGGTTCCGCGGGGTAGTTCTCGAAGACCACCAGGGTGTCGAAGAGTTCGCCGTCGCCCGCGTGCCCGGCGGCCCGCTGGATCTCGGCGAGGCCGAGGTGCTGGTGGTCCAGCAGGGCGCTCTGCTCCTGCTGGAGGCGTTCCAGGACGGCGCCGAGTGTGTCGGCGGGGGCCCAGCCCAGCCGGGTGGGCAGGGTGTTGATGAAGAGACCGACCATGGACTCGATGCCGGGCACGGCGGCGTCGCGGCCGGAGACGGTGGTGCCGAAGACCACGTCCTGGCGGCCGGCCAGCCCGGCGAGGAGCAGGCCCCAGGCGGCCTGGACGACCGTGCCGAGGGTGACGCCGTGTTCGCGGGCGCGGGCGGTGAGCCGGGCGGTGGTGCGCTCGGGCAGCTCGACGCGGAGCTGGGCGGGCTCGATCGGCCCGGCGGCGGCCGGGGTCTCGACCAGGCGGGTGGGCTCGTCGATCCCGGCGAGGGCGGTGCGCCAGGCTTCCCGGGCGGCCTCCCGGTCGGCGCGCGCGACGCGGGCCAGGTAGCCGCGGTACGGGGCGACGTCGGGGAGCTGGGCGGGCTCCTCACCGTAGGGCCCGTAGAGGGCGAGGAGTTCGCGGTGCAGGACAGGCAGGGACCAGCCGTCGGCCACGATGTGATGGAAGGTCAGGACGAGGTGGTTGCGGTCCGCGCCGAGGCGGACCAGGGCGCAGCGCAGCAGCGGCGGGTGGGCGAGGTCGAAGCGGCGGGCGCGTTCGTCGGCGGCGACGGCCTCGGCGAGGCCCGGACGGACCGCGGGGTCCTGGGCGGACAGGTCGACCTCGCGCCACGGCACGTCGAGGCCGGTGGCGACGAGCTGGGCGGGGCGGCCGTCCGGGAGCTGGCGGAAGCAGGCCCGCAGCGGGGCGTGCCGGTCGAGGAGCCGCTGGGCGGCCTGGCGCAGGAGGCCGCCGTCGACGGGTCCGGCGAGTTCGATCACCTGCTGGACGACATAGGCGTCGTGCTCACCGCCGTCGACCAGGGCGTGGAAGAAGAAGCCCTCCTGGAGCGGGCCGAGCGGCAGGACCTCGGCGACCGTCAGCGGGTCCTCGCCCTGGAGCGCGGCGAGTTCGTCGGCGGTGGGCGGGTCCCAGGGGGTGTCGGCCGGGTCCTCGGCGGCGTCGGCGGTGCGGGCGACGCCGGCGAGCTGGGCGACCGTGCGGTGCCGGAAGACGTCGCGCGGGGTCAGCTCCAGACCGGCCCGGCGGGCCAGGACGAGCAGCTGGATGGCGACGATGCTGTCGCCGCCGAGCGCGAAGAAGTCGTCGTCGACGGTGACCGAGGGCACCCGCAGGGCGCGTGCGTACAGGTCGCACAGCAGACGCTCGCGTTCGGTGCGCGGGGCGCGGCCCGAGCTGAGCAGGCCGTAGTCCGGGACCGGCAGGGCGGCGGAGTCGAGCTTGCCGCTGGGGGTGACGGGGAGCCGGTCCAGCGGGACGAGGGCGGCCGGGACCATGTACTCGGGCAGGAACTCGGCGGCGTGCGCGCGCAGGTGCGCCATCAGGGCGCTGACGTTGCGGAACGGCGCCGGGCGGTTGGCGTGCGGATGGGCCTGGCCGGGGACGTACAGCGGGCCGAGCGGGGTGTCGTCGCCGCCCGCGAACACCGCGTCGAGACTGCCGTCCTCGGCGTCCGCGGTCCAGGTGAGGGCGGCCCGGTAGCCGTGCCGGGCGGCGGTCTCGTACAGGGTCTCCGGGTCGACGCCGGTACTGCCGGTGCGGCTGCTGTCGTCGAGGGCGCCGAGCGCGGCCAGGTCGAGGGCGAGGCGGGCGTTGGGGATGCCGGTGACGCGGAGGCGGGCGGGGCGGTCCGGGGCGGCGAGCCGCTCGGCGAGTGCGTCCGGGGTGCCGATCGCGGACCAGGGCACCGGGGTCGAGGCGTCCGGAGTGCCGAGCGCCGACCAGGGCACCGGGGCCGTGGTGTCCTGGGCCGGCTCGGTGCCGGGGCGCAGGACGACGTCGTACCGGTAGCGGGTCAGCTCGTTGTGGTGGACGCCGCGCTTGACGCGCACGTCGGCGGTGAAGCCGTCCAGGGCCGCGAAGTAGTCCGGGTCGACGAGGAGTTCGCCCTCCCAGGCCACGGCCCGGTCGACGGCGGCGCGCAGGGCCTCCTTGTCCTCGGTGGACTCCGTGCGGCCGCGGCCCGACTCGATGGCTGTGGCCAGCGTCCGCAGCAGCCGCAGGTTGCGTACGTCGCCGACGAACAACGCGCCGCCGGGCGCGAGCAGTCGGGCGGCCGAGCGCAGGACGTCGGTGAGGTAGTCGGCGCCGGGGAAGTACTGGATCACGGAGTTGACGACGATCGTGTCGAAGTGGCCCTCGGGGAGCCCGGTCAGCTCGTGTGCGGGCCGGGCGTGCAGGGTGACCTTGCCGACCAGCTCCGGTACCGCGTCGACCTGGGCGCGCAGGGCGCGGACCGCTTCCTCGGACAGGTCGGTGCCGACGTACTCGGCGCAGTCGGGGGCGATCCGGGAGAGCAGCAGGCCGCTGCCGACGCCGATCTCCAGGACCCGGCGGGGCCGTAGTTCGCGGATCCGGGCGACGGTCGCGTCCCGCCATTCGCGCAGGTCGGCGAGCGGGAGGGGCAGGCCGTCGTACATGCTGTTCCAGCCCGCGAAGTTCTCCTCGAAGCCGTCGGATCCGGCGGCGGAGTAGAGGAGTTCGTGCAGGTCCTTCCAGTCGGACACCGCCTCGTCGGCCCCCGCGGTGCCGTCCGGGGAGTCCAGGGAGGGCACGACGTAGGCGGCGAGGCGGCGGTCGCCGGGGCGGTCCTCGCGGACCACCACGGCGGCCTGGTCGACGGCCGGGTGGGCGCGCAGCACCGACTCGATCTCGCCGGGCTCGATGCGGAAGCCGCGGATCTTGATCTGGCTGTCGGCGCGGCCGTGGAACTCCAGGCGCCCGTCGGACTTCCAGCGGACCAGGTCGCCGGTGCGGTAGAGCCGTTCGCCGGGCGCGCCGAACGGGTCGGCGAAGAACCGTTCGGCGGTCAGCGCGGGCCGGCCGAGGTAGCCGCGGGCGAGTCCGGCGCCGCCGAGGTACAGCTCCCCCACCACACCGGCCGGTACGGGCCGCAGCCGGTCGTCGAGGACGTAGGCGCGGGTGCCGGGGTCGGGGACGCCGATGGGCACGATGGTGCCGGCCGGGGTGTCCGGGTCGCAGAGACCGAGCGTGGAGTTGGTGGTGGCCTCGGTGGGCCCGTACGCGTTGAACATCGTCCGGCCGCGCGCGTAGCGGCCGACCAGCTCGGGCGAGACGCGCTCGGTGCCGGCCAGCAGGGTTGCGGCGGGCGGGAGTTGTACGTCCTCCGGCATGGCCGCGAGGAGAGCGGGCGGCAGGATCATGAAGGTGATGCCGTGCTCGTTCGCGTAGTCGGCGAGGGGTGCGCCGGGCACCCGGCGGTCCGCGGGTACGACGACCAGCCGGCCGCCGGAGAGCAGGCCGAGGCACAGGTCCCAGAAGGCCACGTCGAAGCTGGGCGAGGCGAACTGCAGGACCCGGCTGTGCGGGCCGATCCCGAACCGCTCGCGCTGGGTGGCGACCAGCTTGGCGACCCCGGCGTGCGAGAGCACCACGCCCTTGGGGCGGCCGGTGGAACCGGAGGTGTAGATGACGTACGCCGCGTGCGCGACCGTCAACGCGTCGGCGATGGCGGGGTCGTGGGCCGGGTGGGCGGCCAGCTCGGCGACGGTCTCCGGGGCGTCGAGGACCAGCGGCGCCGGGCCCGGCGGCAGGTCGGGGACCATCTCGGCGGTGGTGACGAGGCAGACCGGACGGGCGTCGTCGAGCATGTACGCGATGCGGTCGGCCGGGTAGTCGGTGTCGACGGGGAGGTAGGCCGCGCCCGTCTTCAGTACGGCGACCTCCGCGACGATCATGTCGGCGGAGCGGGGTACGGCGAGCGCCACGACCTGCTCGGGACCGGCACCGCGGGCGACCAGGGCGTGCGCCAACCGGGCGGCGCGGGCGTCGAGTTCGGCGTAGGTGAGGCGGACGTCCTCGTGGACGAGGGCCACCTCGTCGGGGCGGGCGGCGACCTGGTCGGCGAACATCTGCGGCCAGGTGCGTGCGGGCACGTCGTGGGCGGTGTCGTTCCAGCCGGCCAGGATCCGCTGCCGTTCGTCGGCGCCGAGGAGCCGGAGGTCGGCGACCGCGGTGCCGGGCCGGTCGAGGGCGTCGGCGAGGAGCGTGGCGTAGTGGCCGAGGATCCGGTCGACGGTGGCGGGCTCGAAGAGGTCGGCGGCGTAGTCCGCGCGCACCTCCGTGCCGCTCAGGGACAGTGCCAGGTCCAGCGGGCCGCCCCCGTCCCAGGGCGCGGGACCGAAGCCGACGGCGCACAACAGGGCGCCGCCGCGGCCGGGTTCGGGAGCGAGCAGTCGTAGCAGCTCGGCCATGGGCAGTCGGTGGGCGGCGGCCTGCGCGTGGGCGGCCGTGACGTGGTCGCGCACCTCGGCGAACGTCATGGTGCCGTTCACCGGCAGCCGCAGCGGCAGCCCTTCGTGAGCGACCGTCAGATCCTGGGCCGCGCCGCCGCCGTAGCGGTGCAGCAGGGCGACGAAGGCGGCGAGCCGGGTCGGCTCGTCGGCCGGCACGGCGTGCGCGGCCGTGCGGACGGCCCGCGGCCGGGGCTCCTGCGGGCGCGCCGGATGCGGAAGGTCGAACGGCAGCGAGGTCTCCGGTGCCGGTGCGGCGAACCGTTCCCGCCAGTAGTCCTCCGTGGGTGCCGTCCGTGCCGCCGAAGCCGAGGCGGCCGAAGAAGGTGCGGAAGAACGCGTGTTGCCCGACGTGCCCGACACAGCTGCCCGTGCCTCCCCATAGGTGTGGAACGGCTCAGCGGAGCCGCGACCGCTCGCATAGTAAGGTAAGGATTGCCTAACTCAACAGGGTCAATCCGGCTTCAGCGGTTCACGTCACAGCGACTGAGGTTATGCTCACCTAACCTGCTATCAGGACTGTTCGCGGACCCCCGGACGACGGCATGGAGACCGGCAAGTGGCTTCAGGCAGAAGGCTTCGCACCACGGTGCTGGTGACAGTGATCGTCGCGCTCCTGGTCCTCCTGTCCCTGCTCTCCGTGGCGTTGGGCGCGCTGAGCGTCCCGCTCGACCAGGTGGTGCGCTCGGTGCTCGGGCATCCGCCGAGCCGGCTGGTCGACAACGTGATCTGGTCGGTGCGCATCCCCCGGACCCTGCTCGGCCTGACCACGGGCGCGGCACTCGGCATGTCCGGCGCGCTGATGCAGGCCCTGACCCGCAACCCCCTCGCGGACCCCGGCGTCCTCGGGGTGAGCGCGGGCGCGTCCTTCGCGATCGTCGTGTCGGTCGCGGTGTTCGGGATCGGCTCGCTGTACGGCTATGTGTGGTTCGCGTTCGCCGGGGCGCTGGCCGCGAGCGTCCTGGTCTTCCTCCTCGGACGGCTCGGCCGCTCCGGGGCGACCCCGGTGAAGCTGGCGCTCGCCGGAGTGGCCGTCACCTCGCTGCTGTCGTCGCTGACCAGTGCCGTGGTGCTCACCGACCAGGACGCGCTGGACCGTTACCGCTACTGGTCCGCCGGCACCCTGGCCGACCAGGACTCCGGCGACCTGGTGCGCATCCTGCCGTTCCTCGCCGTGGGCGCCGTACTCGCCCTGTCCTGCGCGCCCGCCCTCAACAGCCTGGCCCTCGGCGACGACGTGGCCGCCTCCCTGGGACGGCGGCTCGGTCTGGTACGGCTCCAGGGGGTGACGGCGATCGTGCTGCTGACCGGCGCGTCGGTCGCCGTGATCGGTCCGGTGGTCTTCCTCGGCCTGGTCGTCCCGCACATCGCCCGGCTGCTCGCCCAGTTCGCCGGCATCGGGCCCGACCACCGCTGGCTGCTGCCGCTGTCCGCCGCGCTGGCGCCGGTCCTGCTGCTGTCCGCCGACATCGTGGGCCGGATGGTGGCCCGGCCCACCGAGATCCAGGCCGGTGTCCTGGTCGCCTTCCTCGGCGGCCCGTTCTTCATCGCCCTGGTCCGCCGCCGGAAACTCGCGGAGGTGTGAGCGTGCCCGCACAGTCGTCCCCCGCCCCCGTCGCTCCGGCCCGGCCCGCGCTGCGCGACCGGCCGTTCCGGCTGACCGTGCCCCCGGTCTCCGGCATGCTGCGGCCGCGCCTGGTGCTGACCGGAGTCCTCGTCGGTGTGGGCGCGTTCGCGCTGTTCTGCTGGGGCCTGGCCCTCGGCGACTACCCGGTGAGCCTGCCCGACGTCGTCAGGGCCCTGTTCGGCGTCGGCGACCCCGGGACGCTCGTCGTCGTACGGGACCTGCGGCTGCCGCGCGCCCTCACCGGCCTCCTGGTCGGCATCGCCTTCGGGGTCTCCGGGGCGGTGTTCCAGACGATGACCCGCAATCCGCTGGCCAGCCCCGACATGATCGGGCTGACCGAGGGCGCCGGCACCGCCGTGGTGGCGGCGGTGGTGCTCGGCCGGGCCGGCGGGCTCGGGCTGTCCACGGTCGGACTGCTCGGCGCCCTGGCGACCGCGCTGCTCGTGTACGCGCTGGCCTGGAAGGGCGGGGCCACCGGCTACCGCATCATCCTCGTCGGCATCGGCGTCTCCTGGATCTGCACCAGCGCCACCGACTTCCTGGTGGCGCGCGGCAACCGGTTCCAGGCCGAGGAGGCGCTCGGCTGGCTGGTCGGCAACCTCAACGGCCGTACCTGGGGCCAGGTGGACTCCCTGGCGATCGCCCTCGCCGTGCTGCTGCCCGTCACCCTGGGCCTGGGCCGCTGGATGCGCACGCTCCAGCTCGGCGACGACGTGGCCGCCGGGCTCGGCACCCCCGTCCAGCCGGTCCGGCTGGCGCTGCTGCTGACCGGAGTGGGCCTGGTCGCCTTCGGCACGGCGGCGGCGGGACCGGTGGCCTTCGTGGCCCTGGCCTGCCCGCAGATCGCGCTGCGGCTGGCCGGCACCTCGGCACCGCCCCCGCTCGTCTCCGGTCTCACCGGTGCGTTCGTCGTCCTCGGCTCCGACCTCCTCGCCCGTGAGGCGGTCCCCGGGACGGAACTGCCGGTCGGGGTCGTCACCGGCGCCCTCGGCGCGCCGGTCCTGCTGTGGCTGCTCGTCCGCGCCAACCGCGCGGGATCTGGAGGCTGATCCCATGTCGACCACCGACCCGCGTACGCCGGGCCCCGCCGAACAGCAACCCGCTGGACCTGAGTTGCGGGCTCGCGACCTCCATCTCGCCTACGACGGACGGACGGTGGTGGCGGACCTCGACCTCACCGTGCCCACCGGCCGGATCACGGCCATCGTCGGCGCCAACGCCTGTGGCAAGTCGACCCTGTTGCGCGCCCTCGCCCGGCTGCTGGCCCCGCGCCAGGGCGTCGTCGAACTGGACGGCACCGCGCTGCGCTCCATACCGACCCGGGAACTCGCCCGCAATCTCGGCATCCTGCCGCAGACACCGGTGGCGCCGGAGGGGCTGACCGTCGCCGACCTGGTCAACCGCGGGCGCTCCCCGCACCAGACCTGGTGGCGGCAGTGGTCGGCGGCGGACGAGGAGGCCGTACGGGCCGCGCTGGCCGCCACCGGCCTGACCGAGCTCGCGGACCGGCCGGTGGACGAGCTCTCCGGCGGCCAGCGGCAGCGCGCGTGGATCGCCATGGCCGTCGCCCAGGGCACCCCGATCCTCCTCCTGGACGAGCCGACGACCTATCTCGACCTCGCCCACCAGATCGACGTCCTGGACCTCGTCACGGACCTCAACCGGCGCGAGGGCCGCACGGTGGTGATGGTGCTGCACGACCTCAACCAGGCCTGCCGGTACGCCGACCACGTCATCGCCATGAAGGCCGGCCGCATCGTCGCCCAGGGCGCACCGGCCGAGGTGGTCACCGAGGCGACCGTCGAGGATGTGTTCGACCTGCGCTGCCGGATCACCCCCGACCCGGTCAGCGGCACGCCGATGGTCATCCCGCTGGGCCGCCACCACCACGACGGCGACGCCCGCGACCCCGAGGGCGCGGTACCGGCCGCCGTCGACTGAGCCGGCGGCCGGGGTCGGGACCGCGCCCGGCGACGGGACCGCGCTCAGGGACGGGACGTCAGGTAGCCCCCCATGGTGCGGAAGTAGTCCGCCGCCGCATACTCCGTGCCGTTGTCCGTGCGCACCCGCCGGACCAGCAGGCCCGGGCAGCGCCCGGTGTGGGCGTCGGGGCCCGCCACGACCACCACGCCGTCGCCCTCGCGGATGAAGATCCGGCCCGGCGTGCCGCCGTAACGCCCCTCGGAGACGGCGGCGGAGACGATCCTGAGCCGCTCGCCGCGGTGGAAGGCGTAGGCGTTCGGGTACGGGTCCGACTGGGCCCGGACCAGCCGCTCCAGGCGTTCCGCGGGCCAGGTCCAGTCGATGCGGCTGTCCTCCAGGGACCGCTTGTGGAAGAAGCCGGCCCGGCTGCGGTCCTGCGGCACCCACTGGCCGGCGTCCCGGCCGGCGGCGATCAGGTCGAGGGACTCGCGCACGATGGGCGCGATCAGGTCGACGGTACGGCGGAACAGGTCGGTGGCCGTGTCGGTGGGCCCGACCGGCACCGAGCGCTGCACCAGGACGTCCCCGGCGTCGAGTTCGGCGTTCATGCGGTGCGCGGTCACCCCGACCCGCTCCTCGCCGTTGATCAGCGCCCAGATGATCGGGGAGAACCCGGCGTAGGCCGGCAGCAGGGAGTCGTGGATGTTCAGGGTGCCGTGCGGGGGCAGGTCGAACAGCTCCGGGGGCAGCCAGGTCCGCCAGTTGTTGGCGACGATGATGTCCGGCCGGGACTCCCGTACGGCGGCGAGGAGTTCGGCGTCGTCGGGGCGGTTGCGCAGCAGCACCGGGACGCCGTGCTTCTCGGCCAGCTCGGCGACGTTGTCGTCCCAGATCTTCTCGTAGGCGTGCTCGCTCCTCGGATGGGTGACGACGAGAACCACCTCGTGATCGGAGTCCAGCAGCGCCTGCAGCGTGCGGTGACCCCAGGTCTGGTAGCCGAGCATGACGACCCGCATGACGGTCCTTCCCTTCACAGACTCCATTGCTAGGTAAGCCTTACCTTATCTAGCATGGGTCTGCCTGAGGGAGGCGATGCCAAGGTGAAATCACCGGTCATGGGTTCCGACGTCGTCCACGACATCATCGGAATCGGTTTCGGCCCGTCAAATCTCGCTCTCTCCATAGCGGTTGAGGAGCACAACACGGGTCTGACGGCGGACAGCCGTCTCAACGCCCTGTTCCTGGAACGGCAGCCGCGGTTCGGCTGGCACCGGGGCATGCTGATCGACGACGCCACGATGCAGGTCTCCTTCCTCAAGGACCTCGTCACCCTGCGCAACCCGACCAGCGACTACAGCTTCCTCTGCTTCCTGCGCGAACAGGGCAGACTGATCGACTTCCTGAACCAGAAGACGCTCTTCCCGCTGCGGATGGAGTTCCACGAGTACTTCGAGTGGGCGGCGGCCCGGGTGGCGCACCTGGTGTCGTACGGCAGCGAGGTGGTCGCGGTGGACCCGGTGCGCGACGACGACGGCCGGGTGACGTTCTTCGACGTCACCTGCCGGGACACGGGACGCCCGGGGAGGACCGTGACCCACCGCACGCGCAACATCAGCGTGGCGATGGGCCTTGAACAGCATGTGCCGCCGGGGCTGGAGCTCGCGGAACGGGTCTGGCACAACAGCGAGTTGATCCCGCAGGCCGAGCAACTGGCCGCGACGGGCGTGCCGGTGCGGCGGGCGGTCGTGCTCGGTGCCGGGCAGAGCGCCGCCGAGACGGTGGACTACCTGCACCGCACGTTCCCGGACGCCGAGGTCTGCTCGGTCTTCGCCAAGTACGGCTACACGCCCGCGGACGACAGCCCGTTCGCCAACCGGATCTTCGATCCGGAGGCGGTCGACGTCTACTTCTCCGCGCCGTCCGCGGTGAAGCAGTCCCTGCTGGACTACCACCGCTCCACCAACTACTCGGTCGTGGACATGGATCTGATCGAGTCGCTGTACGCCACCACGTACCGGGAGAAGGTGGCGGGGCGGGAGCGGCTGCGGTTCCTCAACGTCTCCCGTGTCCGCGACATCGCGGACGGCGCGGACGGCGGTCTCGACGTCACCGTCGAGTTCCTGCCCACCGGCGAACAGCAGACGCTGCCCGCCGACGTCCTGGTGCTCGCCACCGGCTACCGGCCCCGGGACCTGACCGCACTCATGGGCGACGCGGCCAAGCTGTGCCTCAAGGACGACGGCGACGCGATCCGGGTCGGCCGGGACCACCGCGTGGAGACGGTGCCGGAGGTGGCGGCCGGCATCTACCTCCAGGGCGGGACCGAGCACACCCACGGGCTCACCAGCACCCTGCTGTCGACCGTGGCGGTCCGCGCGCACGAGATCCACCGGTCCCTGCTCTCCGACCGGGCGACGGCGGCCTGACCCGCCGCCCCCGCACTCCCGTGGCCCGGACGGTACGGTCCCGTCCGGGCCACGGGGTCCGCCCGAGCCCCTCGAAGGCGGGCGGTGTCAGTACGGCCCGTGGGTCCAGCGCCCGGCCGTCATCGTGGCGTGCACCGGCATCGCGCGCAGGGCGTCCGGGCCCGCCGTCAGCGGATCCACGTCCACGACCACCAGGTCCGCGGGGTCCCCGACCCTGATGAGCCGGCGCCCGCGGGCCGCCGCGGCCAGCGCGTCCCGCAGCGGCAGGCGCTGCTCGGGGTGCCAGGCGGGACGGTCGTCGTCGGTGCGGGTGACGGCCGACGCGACGGCGAGCCAGGGGTCCAGCGGAGAGACGGGGGCGTCCGAGCCGAACTCCAGCCGTGCCCCGGCGGCCAGCAGGTCGGCGTAGGCGAAGGCGCGTGAGGTGCGTCCTGCCCAGTAGTGGTCCGCCACGTCCCGGTCGTCCGTCGCGTGCCGGGGCTGCACCCCTGCCGCGACGTCCAGTTCCGCGAAGCGCGGGAGGTCCTCGGGGCTCAGTAGCTGGGCGTGCTCGATCCGGCCGCGGCAGCGCACGGCCTCGAAGGCGTCCAGGGCCACGGTGTTGGCCCGGTCGCCGATGGCGTGCACCGCCGGTTCGATGCCGTGGGCGGCGGCCCGGCGCATGAGCCGCACCAGCTCGTCCGGTGCCGTCTGCTCGATGCCGTGCGCGCCGTCCGTGTTCTCAAGACCCGGGTAGGAGTCGCGGCAGAGCGCGGTACGGGTGTTGAGCGAGCCGTCCGTGAAGAGCTTGAGCGGGCCGACCCGCACCAGGCCGTCGGACGCGCCGATCCCGGAGCCGGTGCGCAGCCCGCGCGCCACGGCCGCGTCCAGGTGGCTCGGGTAGACGGCGGCGGACACCCGTACGGCGGGCGGGGCCTGTGCCGAGCGCCGCTCCCAGGCGCCCACGGTGTCGCCGTACTGGAAGTCGATGACCCCGGTGACCCCGCGCGCGGCGGCGGCCCGGCAGGCGTCGGCGACCCAGTCGTCCAGCGTCCCGGCCGGCACCTCGGGCAGGGCCGAGAGCACTTCGTGCCCCTCCGTCTCCCGGACCAGTCCGGTCGGGTGGTCGCCCCGGCCGACCAGCGCCAGGCAGGCGGAGTTCAGCCACACGGCGTGCAGATCGGCGCTGACCAGGGCGACCGGCCGGTCCGGCAGGGCCGCGTCGAGGAGCCGCTTGTCCGGGGCGTCGGGCCAGAGCCCGTCCCGGAAGCCGTATCCGAACAGGACCGTTCCCGCGCCGGGTGCCGTACGGCCGTGTGCGCGGACCCGGTCGGCCACCTCCCGCGCGGAGGCGGTGCCGGAGAGGTCGAGCCGGCGGCGCGCGCTCGCCCATTCGGCCAGGTGGACATGGGCGTCCCACAGTCCGGGCAGCAGGACGCGCCCGTCCAGATCGACGACCCGCTCACCCGCGGCAGGGCCGGCGGGCACCACGGCCCCCTGCTCCGGGACGACATGGGTGACCGTGCCGCCCGCCACCCGCACGGCGGCAGGCGGCCCGCCCGCCCCCAGCCGCACCCGGGCGAGCGTCACCGCGGCCGACCCGCGCGGGGTGGTTGCGAGAACCGTCATCGAGCCTCCCTCCGTGGCGGCGCGCCCGCCCTGAGCTGCCTCCGCGCCCGCCCTCGACAGCGACAAGAAGATGAACTTAGGCTCACCTTACCCAGCAGGGGCGTACCCCACGTCGCTCGCGTCCCGAGTTCTTACAGAGGTCTTTCGTCGCCCCCGGGCGAGGAAAGGACGCCCGCTCCGACGACGCAGATCCGGTGTGGGAACGAACCGGTCCCACGTCACCGCCGGCGGTCGCTGCCGCCGCGTCGACAGGAGCACAGGGGAAATGACGATGGGCAAGACGATGGGCAAGAAGTCGAAGGCCGCCGTGACGGCCGCCGTGGCCGTGGCCGCCGCGGCGGCCGCCGCACTGAGCGCCGGCCCCGCCACGGCGTACTCCGGCGCTGCCCGCGCCGCCGTGTTCGTCCAGACGGACGGGGTGAACGGCAACGCCGTGGTGGCCTACAGCCGTTCCGCGGGCGGAAAGCTGCAGCAGAGCGGCGTGTACCGGACCGGTGGGCTGGGCGGTGTCCTCGACGGCTCGGCGGTCGACCACCTCGCCTCGCAGGGTTCGCTGACCTACGACAGGGCGCACGGCCTGCTCTACGCCGTGAACGCCGGCAGCGACACGGTCACGGTGTTCTCGGTGCACGATGACAAGCTGGTCCGTCGTCAGATCGTCTCGTCGGGAGGCGACTTCCCGGTCGGCGTGGCCGTCCGCGGTGACCTGGTGTACGTGCTCAACGCGCTGGGCGGCGGTTCCGTGCAGGGCTTCCGGAACGTGCACGGCTCGCTGGTGAAGGTGCCCGCCTGGCACCGCTCCCTCGGCCTGGACCCGGCCGCCACGCCCCAGTTCACGCACACCCCCGGACAGCTCGCCTTCACCCCGGACGGCCGCGCGCTGGTGGTGACCACGAAGGCGGGGGCCAACACCATAGACGTGTTCCCGGTGGGCCGGTCCGGCATCGCGGCCCGGCCCGTGGTCACCGCCACCCCCGGCGCGGTGCCCTTCGGCTTCACCTTCGACGCCCGCGGGCGGCTGGTGGTGACCGAGGCGGGCACCAACTCGGTCGCCACGTTCCGGGTCGGTGCGGACCTGCGGCTGACCGAGGTCTCCGAGGTGGCGACCGGTCAGGCGGCGACCTGCTGGATCGTCCGCGACGGCGCGCACGTCTACGCCTCCAACGCGGGCAGCGGCACTCTGTCCGGCCTGCGGGTCGGCGCGGACGGCGCGCTCCGGGCGGTCGGCACCACCGCGACCGGCGCCGGGACGGTGGACGCCGACGTCTCCTCGGACGGCCGCTTCCTGTACGTGCAGACCGGCAAGGAGGGCGGCGTCGACGAGTTCCGCGTCAACCACGACGGCTCCCTGACCCGGGTGGGTTCGGTCGTCGTCCCCGACGCCGTCGGCGGCGAGGGCATCGCCGCCTCCTGACGGCAGGCTGCTCGCCGGCGTGCCCGGGCCCGGGTTCAGGTTCCGGACCCGGGCCGGGTTCAGGTTCCGGGGCTCAGGTTTCCAGGACGGCGGCGAGCAGCCCCCGGTAGTCCTCGTCGCAGGGGCCGCAGGCGCGCAGGTGCGCGGAGACCCCCGGCCAGTGCCGCTCGGGATCGTCTCCGGCGGCCTTCAGGTCCGCGTACACGTGGAGCAGGCGCAGGGCCTCCTCGCATCCCACGTCCCTCGGGTCCGTGGTCAGGAACCGCTCCAGCGCCGCCCGTACGGAGAGCCGGTCCGGGTTCGTCATGACCGCCTCCCGGGGATCACGTCCAGGTAGCCGTGGGCCACGAGGTGGTCGCGCAGTCTGCGCCGGGCGTCGAACATCGTCTTGTAGACGGCGTTCCGGCTGCTCCCCAGTTCCAGGACCAGCGCGTCCAGCGGCACGGCGTCCAGGACCAGCGACACGAAGACCCTGCGCTGGTGGTGGGTCAGCACCTCGTCCGCCGCCGTGCGCACGGCGGCGGCCAGAGCGCGCGCCTCGGACGACTCCGCGGGGCCGGCGCCGAGCCGGTCGGGCAGCCGGTCCCAGTCCTCGCCGTCGAGTTCCACCCGCTGCGTGCTCCAGAAGTGCCGGCCGATCTTCGCCGACACCTCCAGGACGACGAACCGGTAGGCCCAGGTGGTGAAACGGCTCTCCCCGCGGAAGTCACCGATCTTCCGGGTGATGGCGAGGAGGGCGTCCGCGGCGGCCTGGTGGGCGAGGTCGTCGACCTCCGGACCGTCGAAGCCGTACCGGGAACGCCGCCTGGCCAGTTCGCGCCTCGCGATCCGCAGCAGATCGGCGTGCAGCCGGACGCACGCCGTCTCGTAGGCCGCCCCGGTCGACGACAGTTCCCGCACCCAGGACGCCGAGAGGGGATCGAGGTCATGCGCACCGTCGGCAGGCGTCGCGGCCATGGTCCGCGCGGGCTCGCCCTGTTCGTGTCCGACCGCAGACGCCATGCGCCCCATCGTAGACGCGCCGGCTCCGGCCCCCGGCGGGGGTTCAGGGTCGTGCGTGTCCCGCCACGGTGATGGCCGACGCCACGTCGTCCTCGGCGTGCCCGGCCGAGATCGCCTCGTCCCAGCGCTTCAGCAGGGCCTCGGTGAGCGGCAGTTCCAGCTCCCGCTGGTCGGCGGCCGACAACGCGAGGGCCGCGTCCTTGCCCGCGTGGTGCAGGGGGAAGCCCGGGGCGAAGTCGCGCTCGACCATGGCCCGGCCCTTGGCCGTCGCGTAGGCGGAGCCCAGCGGGCTCTCGGCGAGGGTGTCGAGGACCAGGCCGGGGTCGAGCCGAAGGGCGCCGGCCAGGCTGACGGTCTCGGCCATGCCCTCGACCAGGACCGCGAGCCAGTTGTTCAGCACGATCTTGAAGCGGCTGCCGTCCCCGAGGCGGTCGAGCCACAGCGTGCGGCGGCCCACCGCGTCGAACAACGGCTGTACGCGGGGCCGCAGTCCGGGATCGCCGGAGGCGAGGACGAGCAGCTCGCCGAGGTCCGCCGGCCCGGAGCTCCCGGAGACGGGGGCGTCGACGAAGGCGACGCCCCCCTCCGCGAGTTCCGCCAGCCGCCGGGTCGCGGCGACGCCGACCGTGCTCATCTGGATCCAGACCGCGTCCGGGGCGAGTGCGGCCAGGGCGCCGTCCGTGCCGGTCATCGCGCTCTCCACGGCGGCGCCGTCGGTGAGCATGGTGATCAGGTACTCCGCCGGCGCGGCCGCCTCGGCCGGAGAGCCGGCGACCTTCGCACCCTGACCGGCCAGCGCCTCGGCCTTCCGCCGGGTCCGGTTCCACACCGTCACGTCGAACCCGGCGCGCAGCAGGTTGCGGGCGATGGGGGCGCCCATGACCCCCGTACCGAGGACCGCGACCCGCGTCCTTCCCGTCCCCGCCCTGGTCCGCTCTGTCATCACACGCTCTCCGGGGTCGGGCCGGCGACCGGGGTGGCCGCCGCCATGATCGAGTCGATGTCCTTGAGGTCCGCCTCGTCCAGCGAGAGGTCCGCCGCGGCGAGGCTGTCCTCGACGTGGTGGGGGCGCCGCGCGCCGACGATCGCCACGTCCACACCCGGCCGGGCCAGCGTCCACGCGATGGCGAGCTGGCTGACCGTCATGTCGCGGAAGGCGGCGAACTCCTGGAGCTCGCGGACCACCGCCAGGTTGCGCCGGTAGGTCTCACCGCGGAAGACCCCGCTCTTCGCCCGCCAGTCGCCGACGGGGAAGACGGTCTCCTCGCTGAGGGTGCCGGTCAGCAGGCCGTGCGCGAGCGGGCCGTAGACCAGCACGCCGATCCCGTGATCGCGGGTGTACGGCAGGACGGTGTCCTCGATCTCCCGGCGGAAGAGGTGGTACGGCGGCTGCAGAGTCTCCACCGGCAGGGTGCGGGAGAACTCGGCCATCTGCTCGGCGGAGTAGTTGGAGACGCCCACGTGCCGGATCTTTCCGGCCTCGGCCAGTTCCCGCAGCGCCCCGGCGGTCTCGGCGAGCGGCACCTTCGGGTCGGGCCAGTGGACCTGGTAGAGGTCGATGTGGTCGACGCCGAGCGCGGTCAGGCTGGCGTCGACGCCAGCGCGCAGGGCGGCGGGGCTCGCGTCCCGGGCGACTCCGGTGCCGGTGTCGCGCAGGCCGCCCTTGGTGGCGATCACCAACTCGTCGCGATGCTCGCGCAGTTCCGTCCGCAGGGCGTCGCCCAGCAGCCGTTCCGAGGCGCCGAACCCGTACCCCTGGGCGGTGTCGAAGAAGTTCACCCCCAGCTCGCGGGCCCGCTGGACGGCCTTCCTGGCGTCGTCCTCGGCGAAGGCACCCCAGTCCCCGCCGAGTTGCCAGGTACCGAAGGCGATGCGGGAGACCCGCAGTCCGGTCGATCCCAGTGTGGTGTGACGCATGACTTTCCTCCGTGCGTGGTGAATGTGCGCTGTCGACTGGTTTTGGTGATCGGTTTCGGTGATCGGTTTCGGTGATCCGCTTTAGTGGTCGGGGTCAGGTGACCCTGGCGCCGATCACGTGTCCGATGCCGTAGACGGCCGCGGCGGCGAGGGCGCCCACGAAGAGCTGGCGGGCCCCGGAGACCAGCGGCGACCGGCCGTTGAGCAGGCCGATGACACCGCCGACGGCGAACAGGGCGCTGCCGGCCAGGGCGATGGCGAGGAGCAGGGCGGCCGTTCCCGAGAGGAAGAGGTAGGGCAGGACGGCCATCAGCGCGCCCCCGGTGAACGAGGCGAGGCTGGACAGCGCCGCCGACCACGGCGAACCCAACTGGTCCGGGTCCAGCCCGAGTTCCTCGCGGACCATGGTGTTCAGGGCGGTGTCGTGATCCCGCATGATGGTCGTCGCGACATGCCGGGCGTCGTCCGCGTCCAGTCCCTTGTCCCGGTAGACCCGGGCGAGCTCCGCCTCCTGAGCGCCCGGGTCGGCGCGCAGCTGGTCGGCCGCGACGGCTATCTCCCGCTCGTAGGCCTCGCGCTGGCTGCGCATGGAGATGTACTCGCCGGCCGCCATCGAGAACGCTCCGGCGAGCAGGCCCGCGACCCCTGCGAACAGGACGGCCGTACCCGAGAGACCGGACCCGGCGAAGCCCATCACCAGGGCCGTGTTGGAGACCAGGCCGTCGTTGACGCCGAACACCGCCGCGCGCAGCGCACCGGAGCGGTCGCCGGGGCGCGACCGCTCAGCACGGTCCGCCCCGCGCCCGCCGGTGTCCTCGGCGGACTTCCTGGTCTTCACGTCCACGGTACCCGCGGGCGCGGTGTACGACAGCTCGCCCGTTGTCAGCGACATGGCCGGCTCCGATCCTCGATGACGGTTATCGTCGGCGGTGAATACCCTTTCTCCGGTTATTCACCGTCACACATGCCAACGCCCGGGGGGTCGGGCTCTATCCCATTTGGGCTAGATAGTCGTAGATAAGCGTTATCTCGGGACCAGATGGGCCGCCATCGGCCGACCGCGCCCGGCGTGACTCCGGTCCGCGGCCGTGATGGCATGTCGGCATGGAGTTGCGGGAGTTGCGGGCGTTCGTGGCGGTGGTGGAGGAGGGCGGGCTGTCGGCCGCCGCCCGGCGGCTGCATGTGAGCCAGCCCGCGCTGTCCCAGACGATCAGCGGGCTGGAACGGCAGCTCGGGGTGCGGCTGCTGGTGCGCGGGAGCAGCGGGGCGAGGGCCACCGAGGCCGGGACCGCGCTGCTGGGCGAGGCACGGGCGGTGCTCGCCCGGCACGACCAGGCGCTGCGGGTGATGGCCGGATACACCGGTCCGGGCGGCGGGGCACTGCGCATCGGGATCCCCCTGGAACTGCCGTCCGGACTGCTCGACCCGGCACTGGCCGAACTCGCCGAGACCCATCCGGAGACCCGGGTGCAGGCCCGGCACCTGTCCACGGCGGAGCAGCTGACCGCGCTGCGGGCCGGTGAGCTCGACGTCGGCTTTCTGCGGGAACGGCCGTCCGGGCCGGAGTTCGACGCGCTGCTCGTCGCACGGGAGAAGCTCGGCGTGCTGGTCGCCGCCGACCAGGCCGCCGCGCTCGCCGGGCCCGACGGCATCCCGCTCGACGCGCTCGGGTCCCTGCAATGGGTCGGGTTCCCGCGCACCGGCAGTCCCGCCTGGTACGACGAGCTGACCGCGGTCCTGCGCGGCCACGGCCTGGATCTCGGTCCCGAGGCGCCCGAGGGGCAGGCGCTGATCGCCGACGTGAAACTGGCCGCGGTCGCCTCCGGGCAGGCCTTCGCACTGGCCCCGCCGGACTGGCAGCAGCCACTGCCCGACCGCGTGACCTGGTCGCCACTGGTCGGACAGCCGCTGGTACGGCGCACCTGGGCGGTGTGGCCGGCCGACTCCCGCCGCCGGGACCTGGGCCGGTTCATCGCCGCACTGGACCGGTCGGTGCGGGAGTAGCACGGGTCCCCGAAGCAGGGGCGGAGCGGCTACGTGAGGGCGCGGGCGCCGACGAGGAGCATCGGCGCCCGCGCTTCCCCGCTGCGTCAGACGGCCGTACGGCCGCCGTCGACCGGCAGGATCGCGCCCTGCACGAAGCTCGCCGCGTCGCTCACCAGGTAGCCGATCGCCTCGGCGATCTCGCGCGCCTCACCGGGCCGGCCGGCGGGCGCCTGCGCGGCCAAGGCGTCCAGGTCGTCCCCCATGACGGCCGTGCCCTCGGTGCGGGTCGGGCCCGGCTCCACGGCGTTGACCCGCACCCCCTGCGGGCCGAACTCGGCGGCCCAGGACTTGGTCAGCAGGTTGACCGCGGCCTTGCTCGACGCGTACAGCGCCATCCCCGCGACGCCGTACTCGGCGACCATGGTGCTGACGTTGACAATGGCGCCCTGCCCGCGCTCGGCCATGGCCGGGGCGAGCTCGCCCACCAGGTAGAACGGCGCCTTCACGTTCAGGTCGTAGACGGTGTCCACCTGCTCGGCGGAGGTCTGCGCCGTCGGTCCGAACGGGAAGACGCCGGCGTTGTTGACGAGGATGTCGACGCGGCCGCCGCCCAGCGCGGTGGCCTCGCGGGCCAGGCGGCGTGCCGAGTCGGCGTCCCACAGGTCGGCCGCCAGGAAGTCCGCCTTGCCGCCGCGCTCCCGGACGGCGCCGACCACCCGCTCCCCGCGGTCCGCGTCGCGTCCCGCGACCAGGACGTGCGCGCCGCGCTCGGCGAGCAGCGCCGCGGTCGCGGCGCCGATACCGCTGGTCGCACCCGTCAGCAGGGCCACGCGTCCGGTCAGGTCAGCAGAACTCATGAGGTGTCCTTAAAGTGTGGAAAGTGGGGCGAATCCATCGTCCCGCCGCCTCGTCCGCGAGGCGACGGGAGTCCACAGCGGCAGCGGGGCTCCCGGGATTCCGTTCTCCTCATCAGCGGATCCGATGCCCCCCATAAGCGTCCCGTCCGAAGTCGGGTCCGGAGCACCGCCCGCCCGGCAGCGCCACGTATGCGCCGGTCATGGCGGGGAGGCGGCCATAGGCGGCGCTTATGGCGGCTCTTCACCGGGCGCATGTCCGCACCGCGACCAACCGCACAGGTCCCGCGGTTACATGACCCGTACGGCTGAACAGTGCGGACCGGCACCGATCGTCATGTGAGGCAGCAATGAGCGAACCGAACACAGCACCGCACGCAGCACCGAGCACGGCACCGGACGCGACCGGGGAGAGCAGCACGTACGACGTGATCGTCCTGGGCGCGGGTCCGGTAGGGCAGAACGTCGCCGACCGGGCCCGGGCCGCCGGGCTCTCCGTGGCCGTCGTGGAGCGGGAACTCGTCGGCGGCGAGTGCTCCTACTGGGCCTGCGTCCCCAGCAAGGCGCTGCTGCGGCCGGTCCTCGCGGTCGCCGACGCCCGCCGCGTGGACGGCGCCCGGCAGGCCGTCACCGGACGCATCGACGACGCCGCGGTCTTCGCCCGCCGCAACCGTTACGTCACCGACTGGGACGACAGCGGGCAGGCGCTGTGGGTCAAGTCCATCGGCGCCGACCTGTTCCGCGGCCAGGGCCGGCTCGACGGGCCGCGCCGGGTCACCGTCAGCCGGGACGACGGCGCCCGGCAGACCCTCGTCGCCCGGCACGCGGTGGCCCTCGCCACCGGCAGCCGGCCCGCGCTTCCCGACATCCCGGGGATCGAGGAGGCCCGGCCCTGGACGAACCGGCACGGCACCGACTCCAGCACCGTGCCCGGCCGGCTCGTCGTGGTCGGCGGCGGCGGGGTCGGCGTGGAGATGGCGACGCTGTGGCAGGGGCTCGGGTCGCAGGTCACGCTGCTCGTCCGGCGGCGGCTGCTCCCCCGTATGGAGTCCTTCGCCGGGGAACTGGTCGCCCAGGGGCTGGCCGAGGCCGGCGCGGACGTGCGGACCGGCGTCCAGGTGACCGCGCTGCGCCGCCCTGACCCGGACGGGCCGGTGACGCTCACGCTCGACGACGGGAGCGAACTGGAGGCCGACGAGGTCCTGTTCGCCACCGGACGCACGCCCAACACCGACGACATCGGCCTGGAGACCGTGGGCCTGACCGCCGGTTCCTGGCTGGACGTGGACACGACCTGCCTGGTCGACGGGGTCGAGGGGGCGTGGCTGTACGGCCTCGGGGACGTCAACCACCGCGCGCTCCTCACCCACCAGGGCAAGTACCAGGCACGGACGGCCGGGGACGCCATCGGCGCCCGGGCCGCCGGGCGGCCGCTGGACGACGGGGACTGGGGCGACCACGCCACGACCGCCGACCGGCATGCCGTGGCCCAGGTCTTCTTCACCGACCCGGAGGCGGGCGCGGTGGGCCTGACCGCCGAGCAGGCGGCCGCCGCCGGGCACCGCGTCGAGACGGTCGACCTCGACCTCAACGCCGCCCAGGGCGCGAACCTCTACGCCGACGGCTACACCGGCCACGCCCGCCTCGTCGTCGACGTCGACCGGGACGTGCTGCTCGGGGTGACCATGGTCGGGTCCGCGGTCAGCGAGCTGCTGCACGCGGCCACCATCGCGGTCGCCGGCGAGGTCCCCCTGAAACGCCTCCGGCACGCCATCGCGCCGTTCCCCACGGTCAGCGAGATCTGGGTGTTCCTCGTCGCCGCATACCGACGGCAGCGGGAGCAGGCGGACGCCGGCTGACACCCCGCCGGCCGAACCGGGGCGCGCCCGCCGGGGGCCCGTCGCGGGAACAGGCGGTCGGCTACCGCGGCCGCCCGGGGCCGACCGTCGCCCTGACCGCGGTGCCGACCTGCTCGGCGACCGTCTCCGGGCTGGACGCGTCGAGCTTGCCGTCGAGGTGCAGGAACGCCAGGCCGTGGACCAGCGCCCACACCGCCGTCGCCAGCCCGTCCCGGGTCCCACCGGGAAAGGCGTTCCGCACCAGGGTGTCGACGTAGGCGGAGAGCGCGGCGGCCGCCTCGACGCGTTCGGCGCTGCCGGGGTCGCAGGGCTCCGCGAACATCGCCCGGAACAGCGCCGGGTGGTCGAGGGCGAACCGGACGTAGACCACGGCGACGGCGACCAGGTCGTCGGGGGTCGAGGGCGCGGGATGGGCGGCCGCGAGAGCTCCGGCGAGTTCGCGGTAGCCCTCCGCGGCGACGGCGGAGACCAGTGCGTCGCGGTCCGCGTAGTGGCGGTAGGGGGCGGTGGGCGAGACCCCGGCCCGCCGGGCCACCGCCCGCAGCGACAGCGCGCCGCTGCCGTCCTCCTCCAGCAGCTCCCGGGCCGCGCGCAGGCACGCGGCCCGGAGGTCGCCGTGATGGTACGAGTCGCTCGGTGGTGGCATGGGTCGCCCTCAAGGATGTTTATGGCGCTGACATTGCGGGTCTCATGTGAGCGCCACATGCATTGTTGGCGCCGCACACATTCTACGGCGGCGGCGACGAGGCCCCGGATGACGAGCCCGTCCGGTTCGTCAGCCGCGGAAGAGCTCGTTCAGGTCCGTCTGCGAGATCTGGTTCTCGGCGTAGGAGAAGGTCCCCCGCTCCGCCAGCTCCCGGGCCGCGGCGAGCAGCTGCGCGTACATCGCCCGTGCGATGCTGCCGCCCACCGTGACCCGGCGCACGCCGAGTTCGCGGAGGTCGGCCAGGGACAGGGCGGTACCCGTCAGGCCCATCACCACGTTCAGGGGGCCGTCGATCTCCCGCACCAGCCTGCCGATCGTCGCGGCGTCGGCCGCACCCGGCACGAACGCGCAGTCGGCGCCCGCCGCCAGATACCCGTTGGCCCGCCGGACCGCCTCGTCGAGCGGGCCGCCGGTGAGCAGCACGTCGGTCCGGCCGACGAGGACGAACGGCTCGCCGGCCGCGTCGACCGCCTCGCGCGCGGCGCGGATCCGGTCGGCCGCGAGCTCCGGGTCGTACAGCGGCCGGGAGGGGTCGCCCGTGAAGTCCTCGATGTTGCCGCCGGCGGCCCCGGCCGCGAGGGTCATCGAGATCGTCTCGGCCACGGTCCCGGGCGCCTCCCCGAACCCGTCCTCCAGGTCAGCGCTCACCGGGATCCGTACCTCGGCGGCGATCTCACGGATCCGGCCCACCATCGTGGCGCGGTCGACCCGGCCGCCGCCGTAGTCGTGGTCCGCGCGGCCCAGGGAGAAGGCGATGCCCGCGCTGGTGGTGGCCACGGCCGGGAAGCCGGCCGACTCCAGGACGCGGGCGCTTCCCGCGTCCCAGGCGTTGGGGAGCAGGAAGCAGCCCTCCCGGTGCAACTCCACGAAGCGTGCGGCCCGTTCCCTGCGTTGAGTGTCCACGCCCGTCAGTGTGTCAGCCGCCACTGACAATCAGGTGTCAGCGGCTCCCGGCGAGGTCCAGGGCGATGTCGGTGATCATGTCCTCCTGCCCGCCGACCAGCTTGCGGCGGCCCACCTCGACCAGGATCGCCCGGGTGTCCAGGCCGTGCCGGCGGGCGGCGGCCTCGGCGTGCCGCAGGAAGCTGGAGTACACGCCGGCGTAGCCGAGGGTGAGGGTCTCACGGTCCACCCGCACCTCGCGGTCCTGCAGCGGTCGTACGACGTCGTCGGCCGCGTCCATCAGCGGGAACAGTTCGCAGCCGTGCTCCCAGCCCATCAGGTCGGCGACCGCGACGAAGGCCTCCAGCGGGCAGTTGCCCGCTCCGGCGCCCTGTCCGGCGAGGGAGGCGTCGACACGGGTGACGCCGTTCTCGACGGCGACGACCGAGTTGGCCACGCCCAGGCCGAGGTTGTGGTGGGCGTGGATGCCGAGTTCGGTGCCCGGGTCGAGGAGGTCCCGGTAGGCGCGGACGCGGTCCCGGACACCGTCCATGGTCAGCCGGCCGCCGGAGTCGGTGACGTACACGCAGTGCGCGCCGTAGGACTCCATCAGCTTGGCCTGACGGGCCAGTTCGGCGGGCTCGGCGAGGTGGGACATCATCAGGAAGCCCGCCACGTCCATGCCGAGCTCGCGCGCGGCGGCGATGTGCTGGGCGGAGATGTCGGCCTCGGTGCAGTGGGTGGCGACACGGACCGAGCGGACGCCCAGGGAGTGGGCCTGCTTCAGGTCGTGGAGCGTGCCGATGCCCGGCAGGAGGAGGGTGGTCGGGATGGAGTGCCGTACGGCGTCCACGACCGCCTCGATCCACTCCCAGTCGGTGTGCGCGCCGACGCCGTAGGTGACGCTGGAGCCGGACAGGCCGTCGCCGTGGGCCACTTCGACGGCCCGGACCCCGGCCGCGTCGAGGGCGGCGGCGATGGTGCGGGCCTGGTCGACGGTGTAGCGGTGGCGGACGGCGTGCATGCCGTCCCGCAGGGTGACGTCCTGGACGTACAGACGGGTACCGGTCATCGGGACGCCACCTCCGGGGCGATCGGGGTCCCCTCGCTCGGGCGAAGCCGAGGGTGGGGGAGGTCGGCCATGCGCTCCGCGGTGCGCAGCGCGGCCGAGGTCATGATGTCGAGGTTGCCCGCGTAGGCGGGCAGGTAGTGGGCGGCGCCCTCCACCTCCAGGAAGACGGAGACCTTCACCGCGTCGCCACCGGGGGCCAGGGTGCGCAGCGGGTCGTCGGCGGCCACCCGCTCGAACTGCACCTGCTGCTTGAGGCGGTAGCCGGGAACGTACGTCTGCACCCGCGCGACCATCTCCGCCACGGAGTCCGCCACGCGCGCGTCGTCGCAGTCGCCGACCAGGCAGTGCACGGTGTCCCGCATGATGAGCGGCGGCTCGGCGGGGTTGAGCACGATGATCGCCTTGCCGCGGGCCGCGCCGCCGACCTTCTCGATGGCGGACGCCGTGGTCTCGGTGAACTCGTCGATGTTGGCGCGGGTGCCGGGCCCGGCGGAGCGGGAGGAGATGGAGGCGACGATCTCGCCGTAGTGGACCGGCGTCACGGCGGCGACCGCGGCGACGATCGGGATGGTGGCCTGGCCGCCGCAGGTGACCATGTTGACGTTCGGGGCGTCCAGGTGGGCGTCGCCGTTGACGGGCGGCACGACGTACGGGCCGAGCGCGGCCGGGGTGAGGTCGACGACCGTGCGGCCGAGGGCGCGCAGCACCTCGTCGTGGCGGCGGTGGGCGCCGGCGGAGGTGGCGTCGAAGACGATCGACACGTCCTCGAACTCGCCCAGGCCGACCAGGCCGTCGACGCCCTCGTGGGTGGTGGCCACCTTCAGGCGCCGGGCGCGGGCCAGGCCGTCCGAGTCCGGGTCGATGCCGGCCATGGCGGCGATCTCCAGGCTCTCCGACAGCCGCAGGATCTTGATCATCAGGTCGGTGCCGATGTTCCCGGATCCGATGACGGCGACCTTCGTGGTCATGCTGCTCCCTCGGTGGCGAAGGCGACCCCGACCGTGCCGAGGCCCTCGATGTGGGCGGTGAACTCGTCGCCCTCGGCGGCGACCGCCATCGGGCCGAGCGCGCCGGTCAGGACGATGTCGCCGGCCCGCAGCGGATCGCCGAGGCCGGCCAGGGTGGCGGCGAGCCAGCGGGCGGCGGTGAGCGGGCTGCCCAGGCAGTCGGCGCCGGTGCCCCGGGAGATGGTCTCGCCGTTCTTGGCCAGGGTCATCCGGACCCCGCGCAGGTCGACCCGGTCCAGCGGGACCGGCGTGCCGCCGAGGACGAACAGGCCGCAGGAGGCGTTGTCGGCGACGGTGTCGACGATCGTGATGTCCCAGTCGGCGATCCGGCTGTCCACGATCTCCAGCGCGGGCAGCGCGAAGGCGGTGGCCCGCAGCAGGTCGGCGACGGTCGGGTCGCGGTACGGCAGGTCGGCGGCCAGCACCAGGGCGACCTCGGCCTCGACCTTGGGCTGGAGCAGCCGCCCGGCCGCGACCGGCTCGCCCTCGCCGACCGCCATGTCCGCGAAGAGGGCCCCGAAGTCGGGCTGTCCGACCCCGAGCTGGCGCTGTACGGCGGGCGAGGTCAGCCCGATCTTGCGGCCCACGAGCCGGCGGCCGGCGGCCACGCCCCGCTCCACGTGCAGCCGCTGCACCGCGTACGCGGTCTCGATGTCGTCCTCGGGGAGGAGGGTGCGGACGGGGGCGCAGGGAGTGCCGGTGCGGGTGGCTTCGTCGAGGACGTCGGCCACCTTGGTGACGAGGTCAGGGCTCATGCCGACAGGTATAGGCGGGCGGCGGGAAACCCGGCAAAATATGTTCCGTGGTACGGAACAGCGATCAAGGAAACATGCTCGACAAGGCGATGGCGGTCCTGGACTGCTTCCGCCCGGACGGCGGCGCGTTCCGCCTCACGGAACTGGCCGAGCGCTCCAAGCTGCCCAAGACCACCGTGTTCCGGCTCTGCGCCGAGCTGGTCCGGCTCGGCCTGCTGGAACGGGACGCGGACACCTACCGGCTCGGCGGCGCCCTCTTCGAACTGGGCTCGCTGGTGCCGCGCCGGCACGACCTGCGGGAGGCCGCGCTGCCGTTCCTCCAGGACCTGTTCGAGGCCACCCACGAGACCGTGCACCTCGGGGTGCGCGAGGGCCACGAGGTGGTCTACGTCGAGCGCATCCACGGCCACGACGCGCTGCGGCTGCCGTCCCGGATCGGCGGCCGGCTCCCGCTGACCTGCACCGGGGTCGGCAAGGCCCTGCTGGCGTTCTCGGGCGCCGAACTGGTCGAGGAGGTGCTGGCGGCGCCGCTCCCCCGCCTCACCCCGCACTCGGTCACGGACCCCGGCCGGCTGCGCACGGCCGTCGAGCAGGCCCAGGTCGCGGGCCTCGCCTACGAGGAGGAAGAGGCCGCGGTGGGGGTCAGCTGCATCGCGGCCCCCGTCTTCGCCGGGCCGACGGCGGTCGCGGCGCTCTCGGTGGCCGTACCGTGCGGCCGCTTCCGCCCGGCACAGCTGGCCCCGGCGGTGCGGACGGCGGCCCTGGGCCTCTCCCGGGCGCTGCGCGGGGCCAGACACCCGGCGGGACCGGCGTGAACACGGCTGTGACCGGAATTTTCCCGGCAACCCCTAGATGATCTGCCAGGGGTTGGTCTCGTAGCAGTCCACGAGCAGGTCCGTGACGGCCGGGTCGACGGCCAGCGCCGTCCCGTCGATGCTCGCCACCGGCACGGCCGGCGAGATCGAGTTCGCCAGGAAGGCCGAGCAGTCCGGGGAGCCGGACGCACCGGCCACCAGGTCCGCGAGCCGGATCTCACGCCGCTCGGACGGGATGCCCTTGGCCGCCAGCCCCCGCTGCAGCAGCTGCATCGTGATGCCCGGCAGCATGGCGGCCTCGGGCCAGACGACCCGTTCCCGGTCGTAGAAACCGATGTTGGAGACCGACGCCTCGCTGATCCGGCCGTACCGGTCGGTGAACAGCGCGTCGTCGTACCCGGCGAGCACCGCCTGCCGCCGACGGTGCGTGAGCCCGAACGTCCCGGCGTGCTTGAGGTGGGGCAGGTCCCGCTCGTACTCGACCGCCCGCAGTCGCACCGGCGCGGTCTGCGCCTGTGCCGGGGCGCTCGTCGCCACAGCCAGGTCTGGCTCGACGGGCTCGCCCCGCAGCACGTCACCGAGCCTCCTGGTGAAGGCTGTCACCCGGACCGACACCGCGTCCGGGCCCCCGTCGAGGGCGTGCCGCACACAGCCCCGCACCCGCTCTGCGTCCAGCCCCCTGCCGAACAGTTCGCGCGCGCTCTCGTCCAGCCGCGTCAGGTGCAGATCCAGCCCCCGGACCGCGCCGTCCCGCACCTGCATCGAGGTGAAATGCGCGTAGTTGGCCCGCGCGAGCACCGTCAGATCCGCATTGTCCGCTTCAGCCCCGTTGATTTCCACCCGGTCGATGACGATCCCTCTCTCCCCGTTGCCCACTGCCTGGCGGCCATGTCCCGGCCACATTAGGCGCGCGCAGAGCCGGTTCGAAAGCGAACCGGATCGAAAGCGAGCCGGATCGAAAGCGAGCCAGCTCGACTGCCGCGCCGTCGACGACACCCCGGGCCGCTTTCGGGGCGGGTTAAGCTGACCGTGCAGCTGGTTCGCCCTGTCAGCCAGACGGGACGTCGCAAGAGGGAACCCGGTGGGAATCCGGGACTGCCCCGCAGCGGTGAGCGGGAACGACCGCCGTCATACGCACTGGATCCACCGGGTCCGGGAAGCGACGGCCAGTAGGTGTCCTCCGGACGGAGGGCGTGCCCGCGAGTCCGAAGACCTGCCATCTGCCCGCGCGCGAACCACTCGTGCGCGGACATCCCGGTGACCTCGTGGGCGGGTCGGCGTGCATATCGGACGGTCGGTCGCGTACTCGTTCACGGCGTACGACCGTTGCCGTCCGGTTCGTCACCCCTTCGCGCTCTCGTCCCGTCGCCGGGATCTCAGGGAATCGTCTCGCGAAGGAGATCTCCGTGACAGCCAAGTCCGCAGCCGCGGCAGCCCGGGCCACCGTGTACGGCTACCCCCGCCAGGGTCCGGCCCGGGAGCTGAAGAAGGCAATCGAGAGCTACTGGAAGGGCCGGGTCACCGCCGACGCCCTGCGGGCCTCCGCCGCCGAACTGCGCCGGTCCACCTGGCGGCAGCTCGCCGAGGCCGGCATCCACGAGGTGCCGACCGGCGACTTCTCGTACTACGACCACGTCCTCGACACCACCGTGATGGTCGGCGCGATCCCCGACCGCCACCGGGCCGCCGTCGAGACCGACGAGCTCGACGGCTACTTCGCCATGGCCCGCGGCACGCAGGACATCGCGCCGCTGGAGATGACGAAGTGGTTCGACACCAACTACCACTACCTGGTGCCGGAGTTGGGCCCCGACACCGCCTTCGCCACGAACTCCGCCAAGCAGATGGGCGAGCTGACTCAGGCGCTGGCCCTCGGCCTCGCCGCCCGGCCGGTGCTGGTCGGCCCGGTCACCTATCTGCTGCTCGCCAAGCCGGCGCCCGGCGTGCCCGCCGGCTTCGACCCGCTCACCCTCCTCGACCGGCTGCTCCCGGTGTACGCCGAGGTGCTCGCCGACCTGCGGGCGGCCGGTGCCGAGTGGGTGCAGCTCGACGAGCCGGCCCTGGTGCAGGACCGCACCCCGGCCGAACTGAACGCCGTCACCCGCGCCTACCGCGACCTCGGCGCCCTCGCCGACCGGCCGAAGCTGCTGGTCGCCTCCTACTTCGACCGGCTCGGCGAGGCCCTGCCGGTGCTGGCCAAGGCCCCGGTCGAAGGGCTCGCCCTCGACTTCACCGAGGCGGCGGCCGCCAACGTGGACGCCCTGGCCGCCGTCGGCGGACTGCCCGGCAAACGGCTGGTCGCCGGTGTCGTCAACGGCCGCAACATCTGGGTCAACGACCTGTCGAAGTCCCTGTCCACCCTCGGCACCCTCCTCGGGCTCGCCGACCGGGTCGACGTCGCCGCCTCCTGCTCCCTCCTCCACGTACCGCTGGACACCGCCGCCGAGCGGGACATCGCACCGCAGATCCTGCGCTGGCTGGCCTTCGCGAAGCAGAAGACGGCCGAGATCGTCACCCTCGCCAAGGGCCTCGCCCAGGGCCCCGACACCGTCGCCGCCGAACTCGCCGCCAACCGCGCCGACCTGGTCTCCCGGGCCGGTTCACCGATCACCCGTGACTCCGCCGTGCGGGCCCGCGCCGCGGCCGTCACCGAGGCCGACGCCCGCCGCTCCCAGCCGTACGCCGAACGCTCCGCCGCCCAACGCGCCCACCTGAGGCTGCCGTTGCTGCCCACGACGACCATCGGCTCGTTCCCGCAGACCGGCGAACTGCGCACCGCGCGTGCGGACCTGCGGGCGGGCCGGATCGACACGGCCGGTTACGAGGAGCGGGTGCGGGCCGAGATCCAGGAGGTGGTCGCCTTCCAGGAGAAGGCGGGCCTGGACGTCCTGGTGCACGGCGAGCCCGAACGCAACGACATGGTCCAGTACTTCGCCGAGCAGCTCACCGGCTACCTGGCCACCCAGCACGGCTGGGTCCAGTCCTACGGCACCCGGTACGTCCGCCCGCCGGTCCTCGTCGGCGACATCTCCCGCCCCGAACCGATGACCGTGCGCTGGACATCGTACGCCCAGTCCCTCACCGGCCGCCCGGTCAAGGGCATGCTCACCGGGCCGGTCACCATGCTGGCCTGGTCCTTCGTCCGCGACGACCAGCCCCTCGGCGACACCGCCCGCCAGGTCGCCCTCGCCCTGCGCGACGAGGTGAACGACCTGGAGGCGGCGGGCACTTCGGTGATCCAGGTCGACGAGCCCGCGCTGCGCGAGACCCTTCCGCTGCGGGCCGCCGACCGGGCCGGATACCTGGCGTGGGCGACCGAGGCGTTCCGGCTCACCACCGCCGGAGTCCGTCCGGACACCCAGATCCACACGCACATGTGCTACGCCGAGTTCGGCGACATCGTGCAGGCCATCGACGACCTCGACGCGGACGTCATCAGCCTGGAGGCGGCCCGCTCGCACATGCAGGTCGCCCGCGAACTCGCCGCGCACGGCTACCCGCGCGAGGCCGGACCCGGGGTCTACGACATCCACTCCCCGCGGGTGCCGAGCCCGGCCGAGGCCGCCGCCCTGGTGCGGACCGGCCTGGCCGCCATCCCCGCCGAACGGCTCTGGGTCAACCCCGACTGCGGGCTGAAGACCCGCGGCTGGCCGGAGGTCCGGACCTCCCTGGAGAACCTGGTCGCGGCGGCGCGATCGGTGCGTGCGGAGCTGTAGCCGACTCCTGGCGCGGGTGCCGGACGGCGTACTGTCGTGCGCGTCCGGCACCCGTCGTCGCCGGCACCCACCGTCGCCGGTACCTGCTGTCCGACCGAGGAGAACTTCCGCCCGTGACCTGCCGAGTCATCCTCATAGCCCCCGCCATCACCCCCTCGCTGCGGCGGGCCCGCTTCGACGACGGTGACTCGATCGAGAAGCCCGAGGCGGTGGCGCTGTCCCTGCCGGCCGCGGGCGAGACGGTCAGCTCCCCCAGCGTGCGCTGCCGGGAGACGGCGGCCGCACTGGGCCTCGACGCCACGGCGGAGCCCGAGCTGTCGGGCCTGGACGCGGGGCGCTGGCGGGGGCGGACGCTGGAGGAGGTCGGCACCGCCGAACCCGACGCGCTGCTCCAGTGGCTGACCGACCCGGGGGCCGCGCCGCACGGGGGTGAATCGGTACGGGAGTTGTGCGTGCGGGTCGCCGGCTGGCTGGACCGGACGGGCCTGACCATCGGCCGGACGATCGCCGTGGTGGAACCGGAGGTGGTGCGCGCCATGGTGCTGCACGTACTGGGGGCGCCCGAGGCGGCGTTCTGGCGCGTGGACGCCCCGCCGCTGTCGGCGACGGAGATCACGGGCGGGCCCGGGCGCTGGAACCTGCGGCTCGGCCAGGTCGGCGGGTAGGCGTCCGGCGGTCGGGGGTGTCCGGCGGGTGCCGGAAACGCGGTGGAGCGGTGCGCCCCGTCCTGCCTAGGGTCGCGCCATGACCACCCGCACCTTCCGCGTCACCGTCCGCGGCGTCTTCGACGGCCTCACCGCCGAGCAGCGCGCCGAACTGCTCTCCCGGGCCGCGGAGCACGACGTGCTGCGCGCGGCCTTCACGCCCGAGGGCCACCTCAGTTACGACATCACCGCCCGTCCGGCCTTCACCTTCCGCTTCCAGGACACCGGGGAGGAAGAGGAGGACATCCTGGCGGCGACCGAGCGCGCCGAGGAGGCGGCCAGGGCGTGGCTCACCGAGCGCGGCTACGGCTACAAGAACCTCAGGTCCAACGCGGAGGACCTCTCCCAGGCCCCCCTCGGCAAGCGCCGGCGCCGGACGGCCGCGCAGCGGCAGGACTGACTCCGGCTCTGACTTCGACTCCGACTTCAGCTCTGAATTCAGCTCTGGCTTCGGCCCTGACTCTCATGGATACGGCCATGTCGGCCTGAAGTCGCCGTGGTTCAGGTCACGTCGGGATGTGGGCGGATTGTGGGGAGCCTGTGCGGCGGGCGTGGCATGCTCGGGGCCACACCGAGTTACCGGCCGGTTCTACTTACCGGTAACCATGATCGGTGTCTCTTCGTCACCCCCCACCCTCAGGACTGACCTTGCGCAGACGCACAAGGCTCGGGCATGCCCTCGTGCCCGCCTTCGCCGTGACCGCCCTCCTCCTCGCCTCGGGCTGCTCCTCGCCGCAGCACGAGGCCGCCGCCGACGGCCACGCCCGGGAGGCCACCCGGGTCTCCGACGACTCCACCGCCGCCGCCCGCACGGACGGCCGGACCCTCGCCGTCGCCGCCGCACCGGCCACCGCCGCGACCGCGGCCGCGGGCTCGGCGGGTGCGGGCCGGCCGGCACACCGCACCACGCTCACCGTCAGCTCCTACGACGGTAAGACCCGACGGGCCGTCATATCCAATGCCGCGAAAGGAAATTCGGCGGGCAAGGGCAGTCCGGCCGCCCCGACCGTCTCCCCCAGCCCCACGCCATCGGCCTCCGCTTCCGCCTCGGCCTCCGCCCAGCAGGCCGCCGTCGGTGACGTCATCGCCAGTGCCCCCGCGCCCGGCGCCCCGGACGGGCTGCTCGCCAAGGTGACCAAGGTGCTCGGTGAGACCGACGCGGGCACCGAGGTGCAGACCGAGCCCGCGACCCTCGACGCCCTGCTCGGCGACGACACGGCGAAGGGCACCGTGCCCGTCGACCCGGCCGCCTTCGACGTCGACAAGCTGCTGCCCGACGTCAAGGTCTCCTGGTCCAAGGCCGGTGACGTGCACGTCGGCCCCGAGGGTGCCACCGTGCCGCTCGGCAGCCTCCGCCTGGACGTCAGCACCGAGGTGCCGACCGCCGAGGGTGCGCCGGCCTCCGCCGCGGCCTCGGTCTCCGGCTTCGTCCAGGTCGCCCCGCAGGTCGACTTCGCCTACGGCGGCGCGGGCACCGGCTCCGCGCCCGGCTCCGCCTACCTCGGCGTCTCCGGCGACTGGGACTCCGGCTGGGCGGTCAAGGGGCGGGCCGGGGCCACGGCCACCCCGCTGCGCATCCCGTTCGCCAGGCTGCACGCCGACCCCGTCCTCCAGGTCGGCGCGGTCCCCGTCGTCGTCAACCTCGACCTGACCTGCTACCTCCAGGTGAGCGGCGACGGGAAGATCACGGTCGACGTGGAGCAGAACCTGAAGGGCGGCTTCAAGGCGGGCGGGACCTTCGGCACGGCCCAGGGCTGGACGCCGGTCAGCAGCTCGACCATGACGAGCACTCCGGTGCGCACCTCGGTGACCACCGCGGGGAGCGTCAGGACCGCGCTGGGCGCCGAGGCCTCCGTCGGCCTCTACGGCAGCGTGGGCGTCACCGCCGACCTGGCGCCGTACCTGCGTGGCGAGGCCACCGGCACGGTCACCGCCACCTCCGCGACCCCGGGCGCGGACGTCCGGGGCACCTGGAACCTGTACGGCGGTGTCGACCTCTCCGGCACCCTCCGCCTCCAGCTGTCGGTCTTCGGCACGCCGGTGCTGGAGCGCGGCATCCCGCTGGGCGCCCTGCACCGCGAATGGAAGCTGGCGGGCGGCACCCTCTGACCACGGGTCAGGCCGCGCCGCCCGGTATCCAGCCCTGGCGGCGCAGCACCGCCGAGACGTCCGGCGCCCGGTAGTGCTCCCCCTTGAGCACCTTGCCGTCGGCCCGGCGGGCCACCTGCCCGTCGGGCCCCAGCTTGCTCATGTTGGCCCGGTGGATCTCGGCGAGCACCGCGTCGAGGTCGATCCCGTGCACCAGCGCGGTGCCGTACGCCACGTAGACCACGTCCGCCAGCTCGTGCGCGAGCCGGTCGAGGGGCCCGCCTACCGCGACCTCGGCGACCTCCGCGGCCTCCTCGGCGAGCAGTTCCCCGCGGTGCGCGGCCAGTTCGGAGGACACCTCGGTCGGCGTGGTGCGGGCATCCAGGCCGAAGGCGCGGTGGAACTCCCGGACGAGGCGGGCGGGTGAGGTACCGGTCGGGGCGCCGGGGACGGGACTGGTCATGCGAACGACTCTAGCGGCCGCCACTGACAGTCCCGTTCCGCCGCCGTGCCCCGGCCCCGACCCCGGCCCTGGTCAGGACGGTGACCGGCTGGCAGGATCGCGCGCATGTCCAAGCTGCTCCCCCGTATCGGCAGACGCCGTGCCCTCCAGTGTGCGACCGCCGGCGTCGTCGCGTTCGGCCTGCTGCTGTGGTGGCTGCTGCCGCTCGGCGAGAAGCCGCCGACCGGGACGATCGTCTTCAGCACCGGGACGCTGCGCGGCGTCTACCAGGAGTACGGCGAGCGGCTGCGCACCGAGCTGCGCAAGGACATGCCGGGCCTGAAGGTGGAGCTGCGGCAGAGCAACGGGTCGTACGAGAACGTACGGCGGGTGGCGACCGGCCACGCCGACTTCACCATCGCGGCGGCCGACGCGGTGGAGACGTACGAGCTGAACGGCGGCCAGGACGCCGGACTGCTGCGCGGGGTGGCCCGGCTCTACGACGACTACGTCCAGCTCGTCGTACCCCGCGACTCGGGCATCACCGACGTCGCGCAGCTGCGGCACAAGCGGGTGGCGATAGGGCTGCCCAACTCGGGGGTGCGGCTGATCGCCGACCGGGTGCTCAGGGCCTCCGGGATCGACCCGGCGAAGGACATCACACCGGTGTCCGACGGCATAGACACCGGCCCGGACCAGTTGCGGCGCGGCAAGATCGACGCGTTCTTCTGGTCGGGCGGCCTGCCGACCAAGGGGCTCCTGGACCTGGCGAAGAAGTTCAGCTTCACGTTCGTCCCGATCGGCGGAAGCCTCGTCACCAAGCTGCACACCGAGGGCGCGGCCTCGCTCTACTACCGGGCGACCAACATGCCTGAGTCGGCGTACCCGTCCGTGCAGCAGGGCACGACGGTGCCCACGATCGCGGTGTCCAACGTCCTGATGACCCGCAAGGACGTCGACCCGCGCCTCACCGAGTGGGTGACCCGCACGGTCATCAAGAGCCGCGACGACATCGGCAACCACGTCCACTCGGCCCAACTGGTGGACCTGCGCACCGCGATCTACACGGACCCGCTGCCGCTGCAGGAGGGGGCGCGACGGTACTACCGCTCGGTGAAGCCCTGAGCTCAGCTTGAAACGCCCCAAAGGGGCGCTGGGGGTACCCCCGGCCGAAGGCTGGGGGAGGAACTGCGCGAGCACCCCCACCCACTCGCACCCAGACCAGAACCGCACCCACCCATCTCTCACCCACCCCGCGGCACGGACACGGTCACCCGCAGCCCCCGCGGCTCATGGTGCTCATAAGCGATCGCCCCTCCCCCCGCCGCCAGCAACGCCCGCGTGATCGACAACCCCAGCCCCGACCCCTTCACGTTCTGATGCCGCCCGCTCCGCCAGAACCGGTCCCCCACGCGCGCGAGTTCCTCGTCCGTCAGCCCCGGCCCCGAGTCGGTCACCACGACCGTGGACACGGCACCGTGGGCGGCCACGACCACCTCCACCGCACCCCCCTCCGGCGTGAACTTCACCGCGTTGTCGATCACCGCGTCCAGCGCGCTGGACAGCGTGACCGGGTCGGCCCACCCGGTGGTCGGCGTGCAGTCCCCGGTCAGCCGGACCCCCTTCGCCGCGGCGGCCGGTGCCCACGCGGCGATCCGCTCCTCGGCCAGCCGCCCGAGATCGGTCAGCAGCAGGTCCGCCTCGGCGTGCTCGGCCAGCGCCAGGTCGAGCAGGTCGTCCAGGACCTGCGCGAGCCGCTTGCCCTCGGTGCGGACCGAGGCGATCTCCTCGTTGTCCTCGGGGAGTTCGAGGGCGAGCAGTTCGATGCGCAGCAGCAGCGCGGAGAGGGGGTTGCGCAGCTGGTGGGAGGCGTCGGCGACGAAGGCCCGCTGCTGCTCCAGCACGTCCTCGACGTTGTCCGCCATCTCGTTGAACGCCCGGGCCAGCCGTCTGAGTTCCGGGGGGCCGCCGGCCGCCGCGACCCGGGACTTGAGCCGGCCGCTGGCGATGGCGTGCGTGGTGGCGTCGAGCACCCGTACCGGCCGCAGCACCCACCCGGTCAGCCGCAGCGCCGCGCCGACGGCGAGCAGCATCGCCGCGCACTCGCCGGCGCCGATGACCAGCCAGTCGCGCAGGGTGCGGGAACGCATCGGGCCGGTGGGCGAGTCGGTGACCACCACGGCGACGACATCGCCGTCCCGGATCACCGGCGAGGCCACCACCAGCCGGCTGCGCTGCCAGGGCCACACCTGCGCGGGATCGTGGCTGCGGCGGCTGAGCAGGGCCTCGCCGAAGGCCTCCCGGACCTCGCCGGTCTCCGGCAGCACCCAGTCGTCGGGCGCGTTGGCCATGGAGGAGGCGTTCCGGTAGAAGACGCCCGCGCGGATGCCGTAGACGCCGTAGTAGCTGGCGAGTTCGCGGCGGAGGGTCTCCAGGCGGTCGTCCGTGCGCAGGGGACGCGCGGTGGTGGGCGTGTCGGTCACGAACTGGGCGAGGGCCGCGAACCGCGCGGTGTCGTCGATGCGGTCGACGACGACCTTCTGCTGCTGCGCGGAGGCCGTGCTGACGGCGAGCGGAAAGCCGAGCGCGAGCAGCACGGCCGCCATCAGGACGATGAGCAGCGGAAGGAGACGTGTGCGCACCCGTCCCCGCTACGCGGCCGGGGCGACGAGCCGGTAGCCCACGCCGCGTACGGTCTCGATGAGCGCGGGCATGCGCAGCTTGGCGCGCAGGGAGGCGACATGCACCTCCAGGGTGCGGCCGGTCCCCTCCCAGCTGGTGCGCCAGACCTCGCTGATGATCTGCTCCCGGCGGAAGACCACGCCGGGCCGCTGGGCGAGCAGCGCCAGCAGGTCGAACTCCTTGCGGGTGAGCTGGACGACCTTGCCGTCCACGCTGACCTGGCGGGTGGGCAGTTCGATGCGGACGGCCCCGAGTCGCAGCGCGCTGTCGCCGTCGGCGCCGGCCTGGCCGTCCTCGTGGTGGGTGCGCCGGCTGACCGCGTGGATCCGGGCGAGCAGTTCCCCGGTGTCGTACGGCTTCACCACGTAGTCGTCGGCGCCGAGGTTGAGGCCGTGGATGCGGGAGCGGACATCGGAGCGGGCCGTCACCATGATGACCGGGGTGCTGGTGCGCTTGCGGATCTTGCCGCAGACCTCGTAGCCGTCCTGGTCGGGCAGGCCGAGGTCGAGGAGGACGACGTCGTAGCCGTCGCTCTCGGGGACGAGGGCGCGGAGCGCCTCCTCGCCGCTGCGGGCGTGGGTGACGGAGAACCCGTGCCGGGCCAGGACCGCGGAGAGTGCGGCGGCGACGTGGTTGTCGTCCTCGACGAGCAGCAGTCTCATCCCGGCCCCCTCCGGTTCAGCGGTCGTACCGTCGTGGTTCGCCGTCGGCTTGTCTGTGGAGAACCCGCGCGTTGTAGAAAACGCACGCGCGCGTGCACGAGGAGCAGTCACGCTGATGGACGCCGACGGCGTCAAGTGGGTTCCGGTGGCGGGCGGGTTCCGTTACGCGGCCGATACCCGGGCAGCCGCCGGTGCTACGACACGTGTCCGTTTGCTATCGGATCGTGATGCTCAGATCTCCCTCAGATGTAATGACGCTGGTCATCCGCTCTCACTACATTCCTCCGAAACCGAGGAGGACGGAGCCCGAAAGCGATGACCGAAGTATCGGTGGCCAAGCAGGACGTGGCCGCGACCGGCGAACTGGTCGTCCTGAAGAGCGTCAACAAGCACTTCGGCGCGTTGCACGTGCTCCAGGACATCGACCTGACGATCGCACGCGGTGAGGTCGTCGTGGTGATCGGGCCCTCCGGGTCCGGCAAGTCCACGCTGTGCCGCACCGTCAACCGCCTGGAGACCGTCGACTCCGGAACGATCACCATCGACGGCAGGCCGCTGCCCCAGGAGGGCAAGGAGCTGGCCCGGTTGCGCGCCGACGTCGGCATGGTCTTCCAGTCCTTCAATCTCTTCGCGCACAAGACGGTGCTGGAGAACGTGGTGCTCGGGCAGGTCAAGGTCCGTAAGTCGGACCGGAAGCAGGCCGAGGAGAAGGCCCGCGCCCTGCTCGACCGGGTCGGCGTGGGCACCCAGGCCGACAAGTACCCCGCGCAGCTCTCCGGCGGCCAGCAGCAGCGCGTCGCCATCGCGCGGGCGCTGGCGATGGACCCGAAGGTCATGCTCTTCGACGAGCCGACCTCGGCCCTCGACCCCGAGATGATCAACGAGGTCCTGGAGGTCATGCAGCAGCTGGCCAGGGACGGCATGACGATGATCGTCGTCACCCACGAGATGGGCTTCGCCCGCTCGGCCGCGAACCGGGTGGTCTTCATGGCCGACGGCCGGATCGTCGAACAGGCGACCCCGGACCAGTTCTTCAGCAACCCGAGCAGCGACCGGGCCAAGGACTTCCTGTCGAAGATCCTGCACCACTGAGGCGCGGCAGGCCCCGCTTCCTTTTCACAGACGTCTCCCCGGACGTCTCCCCGACGTGTTCAAAACCGTCTTCAAAGCGGTCCTTCAAAGCGGTCTTTCAAAGCCGTCTTCACCAAACTTCACCAAAACGAGGGATGTTCATCATGCAGCTCCGCAAGGTCACCGCCGCCTCGGCCGCCGTGCTCGCGCTCGCCCTGTCCGCCACGGCGTGCGGCAGCGGCGACAAGGACGACAGCGGTTCCTCGGGCGGCGGCAAGATCAAGGTCGGCATCAAGTACGACCAGCCCGGTCTCGGCCTCCAGGAGCCCGACGGATCCTTCTCCGGCTTCGACGTGGACGTGGCCACCTACGTGGCCGGGCAGCTCGGTTACAAGCCGAACCAGATCGAGTTCGTGCAGACCAAGAGCGCCGACCGGGAGAACGCCCTCGCGCGCGGCGACGTGAAGTTCATCGCGGCCACCTACTCGATCACCGACGAGCGCAAGGCGAAGGTGGACTTCGCCGGCCCGTACCTGCTGGCCCACCAGGACCTGCTGGTCAAGAACGACTCGAAGATCGCCAAGGGCTCGGACCTCAACGGCAAGAAGCTGTGTTCCGTGACGGGTTCGACCTCGGCGCAGAACATCCAGAAGACGATCGCCCCGGACGCCAACCTCAAGGAGGTCGGCACCTACTCGGAGTGCATCGCCGGCCTGCAGAGCGGCGCCGTCGACGCGGTGACCACGGACGACTCGATCCTCGCGGGCTTCGCCGCGCAGGACAAGTACAAGGGCCAGTTCAAGCTCGCCGGCCTGAAGCTGAGCAACGAGAACTACGGCATCGGCGTCAAGAAGGGCGACTCCGCGACCCTCGACAAGATCAACACGGCGCTGGAGAAGATGGTCGGCGACGGTTCCTGGGACAAGGCCGTCACCAAGAACTTCGGCCCGGCCGACTACAAGAACGAGCCCGCCCCGAAGATCGGCGTGATCGTCAAGTAAGGCTTCGCGCACGGCGGAACCGAACCCCGCGCGGGTCGCGGGGATCCGCCGACGCAGGGATCCGGCAGCCCAACGCGCGGTTCCTCGCGCGCGCCGCCGCCACCGCTTCCCCGGCGGCGGCGCGCCATGCCCTCCACGTACGCCACACACCCGGAAGCGCGGGAAATCGTGTTCGACTTTCTTCAAGGCTACGACGTCCTAGGGGCGTTCTGGACGACGGTGGAACTGACCGTCCTCTCCGCCGTCGGCTCCCTGGTCTGGGGCACCCTGCTGGCCGCGATGCGGGTCAGTCCGGTCCCGCTGATGCGCGGGTTCGGCACCGCCTACGTCAACATCGTCCGGAACATCCCCCTGACGGTCATCATCATCTTCACCTCGCTCGGACTCGCCGACATCTTCGGCGTGACACTGGGCGCCTCCGACTTCAAGGTCCAGGGCTTCCGCCTCGCGGTGCTCGGCCTGACCGCCTACACCGCGGCCTTCGTCTGCGAGGCGATCCGCTCCGGCATCAACACCGTGCCCCTCGGACAGGCCGAGGCGGCCCGCGCGATCGGGCTGAACTTCTCGCAGACCCTGCGGCTGATCGTGCTGCCGCAGGCCTTCCGCGCGGTGATCGGCCCGCTGGCCAACGTCCTGATCGCGCTGACCAAGAACACCACGGTGGCCGCCGCGATCGGCGTCGCCGAGGCCGCGGCCCTGATGAAGGCGATGATCGAGAACGAGGCCCAGACGCTGGCCATCGGCGCGGTCTTCGCCTTCGGCTTCGTGGTCCTGACCCTCCCGACCGGCCTGTTCCTCGGCTGGCTCGCCAAGCGCCTGGCGGTGAAGCGATGAGCTCCGTGCTGTACGACACCCCGGGGCCCCGCGCCAAGCGGCGCAACGTGGTCCTCTCCGTCGCCTTCGTCCTGCTCCTCGCCCTCGCGGTCTGGTGGGTCTGGCGGAAGATGGACGACAAGGGCCAGCTCAAGTGGGACCTGTGGCAGCCGTTCACCACCTCCGAGGCGTGGACCACGTACCTGCTGCCGGGCCTCGGCAACACCCTCAAGGCCGCGGCGCTCGCCATGGTCATCGCCCTCCCGCTGGGCGCGGTCTTCGGCATCGCCCGCATGTCCGACCACGCCTGGGTGCGGATACCGGCCGCCTGGATCGTGGAGTTCTTCCGCGCGATCCCGGTCCTGCTGCTGATGCTGTTCGCCAACGAGTTCTACGTCCGCTCCACCGACGTCGGCAGCGACGAACGGCCGCTGTACGCGGTCGTCACCGGCCTGGTGCTCTACAACGCCTCGGTGCTCGCCGAGATCGTACGGGCCGGCGTCCTCGCGCTCCCCAAGGGGCAGACGGAGGCGGCGTACGCGATCGGGCTGCGCAAGGGGCAGACGATGACCGGCATCCTGCTGCCGCAGGCGGTCACCGTGATGCTGCCGGCCATCGTCAGCCAGCTCGTGGTGATCGTGAAGGACACCGCGCTGGGCGGTGTGATGCTGCAGTTCACGGAGTTGCTCACGGCGCGCGGCACGCTGGCCGCCAACTACGCCAACGTCATCCCCAGCTTCGTCGTCGTCGGGGTCGTCTTCATCGTGCTGAACCTCGCGCTCACCACGTTCGCCTCCTGGCTGGAGAAGCGGCTCCGGCGCAGCAAGCGCGGCACCGGCGCGGTGCTGGGCGCCGAGGACGTCAGCGACCTGAACGCGGCGGAGATCAGCGGCACCTTCGCGACCGGGGCGGGCGGAGCCAACGCCTGACTCCCGGTCAACCCGAACGACACACACGGAGGCAGCGGCCGTACGGGCGCTGCCTCCGCCGATTTCCCGTGCGCCACGGCACCTGCGCGCCCGCCATGCTGACGTGTCCCCGGGTGCGCCGCTTGACCGGGTGGCGCCCAGTCTGTTGCATACGTTCTGTGATCGTGCACCCTGCTCCACCCACTTGTTCATCGATGTCCGTCGGGACTTGCGTACGGGCAGGGGGCGCCGCGCCGTGGACCCGGTGATCATCGTCGGAGCGGGGCCCGTCGGGCTCACGCTCGCCCTGGCGCTGGCCCGCCAGGAGGTGCCGTCCGTCGTCCTGGACGAGGGTCCGGGCAAGGACGAGCCGCGCCCGGCGCGCACGGTGGTGCTCCATGAGGACACCGCCGCCCTGGTGGCGCGCCTGTCCGGCGCCCCGCTGGAGGAGCTGGGCGCCCGCTGGACCGGCTGGCGGTCGATGCGGCGCCGGCAGGTGCTGCGCGAGGTCGTCTTCGACGACGCCGGCGAGCCGTCCCCGCTGCACCTCGCACAGCACGTGCTGACCAACGCCCTGCGCGCCGCGATCGCCGACGAACCGCTGGTCAAGATCGCCACCGACAGCCGTCTGGACGCCGTCGAGCAGGAGCGCTCCGGAGTCACCGCGCACACCCGCGGCCCCAGGGGCACCTGGTGGCGCGGCAGTTACCTGGTGGGCTGCGACGGCCCCCGCTCGACCGTGCGCAAGCTCCTGGACATCCGCTTCCCGGGCCGTACGGCGGTGGAACGGCACGCGGTCGCCGCGCTGCGCACGGAACTTCCGTGGCCCGGTCAGGCGTTGCTCCATCGGACACCGCCGTGGCGGACGTCCGGGCCCTCGGCCGGGGAGGTGACCGCCCGCCCCCTCCCGGACGGCGTGTGGCGCCTGGACTGGCTGCTGCCGCCCGGCAAGGACCTGGTCACCCCCGAGCTGCTCGTGGCCCGGATCCGCGAGACCCTCGCGGGCTGGACGGGCGGCACCACACCGCCGTACGACCTGCTCGACACCGGCGTCCACACCGTGCACCACCGCCTCGCCCGCAGGTGGCGGGTGGGCCGGGTGTTCGTCGCCGGGGACGCCGCGCACCTGCTCGGCGCGCTCGGGACGCACGGCCTCGACGAGGGGCTGCGGGACGTCGACAACCTCGCCTGGAAGCTGGCCCCGGCCTGGCACCACGGCCCGCACGAGGCCCTGCTGGACAGCTACCAGACGGAGCGGCGCGCGGTGATCGCCGCCCGGCTGCGCGCCGCCGACCAGGTGCTGCCGGTGCTGCGCGGCGGTGGCGGGCTGCGCGGGTTCGTCCCCGGCGCGTCCCGGGGGCACGACGCGCTCCTCACCGAAGGTCACTTGGGGCACGGTCCGCTCGGTGCGCCGGGGGCGTACGCCGACTCGCCCCTCGCCCCCCGGCACCTGGAGCACGAGATCCCGGTCGACACCCCGCAGGGGACACCGGTCACCGATGTCCGGGTCACCGCGGAGGACGGCACCTTCGTGCAGCTGCGCTCCCGGCTCGGCCGCGGCGCGCTGCTCGTCGTCCTGATCGCGCCCGGTACGGGGGTATGGGACCGCAAGCACTGGGTCTCCGCCGGGATCATGCCCCGGCTCGCGGCGGCCGTGACCGCGCTGCCGCACCCCGCCGAGCTGCTGGTCGCCGAGGCCTACCCGGGCGCCCCGGCGCACACCGTGCTGCTCGTGCGCCCCGACGGCCATCTGGTCACCGCCCTCAACGGGGTCCGCCCGGCCGACCTGTACGCGGCGGCCGAGGCGACGCTGGGCGGCAAGGACCGGGAGACGGCCGAGCAGGAGGGGCAGCGGGCGGAGACGAAGGCGCAGGCCGGTTCCCCCGCGCGGTGACCGGGCCGTCCACATTCTGACGGTGAGTTGACCGGCCCGCACCGTCGTGGTGTACTCCGCATCGTGAACGACACCACTGTGCGCCTGTGGCGGAAGGTCCATGTGGACCTGGTCCGCTATGCGGGCTGCGTGTGTCTTCCGTCCTGCTGATTTCGCATTCTTCTTCTCTCTCCGGGCGCCGTCTACGCCCGCTTCTGCGAACCCTCATCAGGATCGGTGCACGTGTCTGCCTCTCTCTCGTCGTCCTCCGTTTCCCCGTCCGCCCCCGCGCCCGGCGCCGCGCCCACCCAGGCGGACCTCCTCGACTTCGTCCGGCGTACGGCCGTCGACGCCGAGCTGATCGCCTCCCTCCCGCTCGACCCCGAGGGCCGTACCTGGGTACGGCTCGACGGTCCCGCCGGCAGTGAGGCGTGGCTGATCGGCTGGCCGCCCGGCTCCGGCACCGGCTGGCACGACCACGCCGAGTCGGTCGGCGCCTTCCTCACCGCCACCGGTGAGCTGAAGGAGTACTCACTGGCCACCCGGCTGCCCACCGACGGCTGGAAGACCCTGGAGCTCTCCGAGGGCGTCGACCGCGAACGCCGACTGCCGGCCGGGAAGGGTCGCTCCTTCGGCCGCGACCACGTCCACGAGGTGCTCAACGAGTCCACCGAGCACCACGCGGTCTCCGTCCACGCCTACTACCCGCCGCTGCCGCGGATCCGCCGCTACAGCCGCACCGGACAGGTGCTGCGCCTGGAGCAGGTCGAGCGCCCGGTGGACTGGCAGTGAGCGGCACGGAACCGGTGGAGTCACGTCCGGTGGGCATCGACGAACTGCTGGAGCGGGTGCGCGTGGGCTACCGGCGCATCGAGGCGCAGGAGGCGTACGACGCGGCGCGCACCGGCGAGGCCCTGCTCGTCGACATCCGGTACGCGGCGCTGCGCGACCGGGACGGGGTGATACCCGGCGCGCTCGTCATAGAGCGCAACGAACTGGAGTGGCGGCTGGACCCGCAGGGCAGCCACAAGACCCCGGAGGCCACCGGCCACGACCTCCGGGTCGTCGTGATCTGCAACGAGGGCTACGCCTCCAGCCTGGCCGCCGCCTCCCTGCACCAGTTGGGCCTGCACCGGGCAACGGACCTGATCGGCGGCTTCCAGGCATGGAAGACGGCGGGCCTGCCGGTCACGCCTCAGTCGTCCCAGTCTTCGCAGCCGTCCTGAGCGGGTCCGGCGAAGCCCACTGCGGTTCCGCGAAGCGCCCCAAAGGGGCGCGGGGCTGTATCCGATATGCGGCCACCGCCGCGCGGGCGCGACCAGCCACGACGGCGCGGCAGACGGCAGACGGCAGACGGCAGACGGCAGACGGCAGACGGCACATCGCGGCACTTCCAGCGGAGCGCCTAGTCCCTACGGCTCCCCGGTCCCGGTCGAGTCCGTGTGGCTGTCGATGAGCGCGGCGAGACCGTCGAGCACCCGGCCGAGGCCGAACTCCCAGGCGTGACCGGGACTGTACGCGGCACCGTGCGCGGTACCCGCCGCCGTGCCGACCCGGGCGGCGGTGGGGTAGGCACGTGGGTCGAGCACCCTTTCGAGCAGTGGGGCGTTGGCCGCCCACCACTGCTCATCGTCCAGGGCGCTGTCCTGCCGGGCGGCGCGAGCCTCCGCCGCCGAGCGGGCGTTGGCCTGAACGAAGGTGAGCAGAAAGGTCAGGGCGGCGTCCATCTCCACGTCGTCGAGCCCGAGTCCGTCCAGTGCCGACAGTTCGTGTTCGTACTTGGCCATCATTCCGGGTCCCAGCGGCGGACGGCCGGTGGAGATCAAGGCGGCCCACGGGTGCGCCTCGAACAGCGTCCTGTTCTCCTCGGCCACCGCGATCAGCCGGACCCGCCACGGCCGGCCCGTGGTATCCGCCCGGGCCATCTGGACGTAAGCGGTGTCCAGCATGAGGTCCAGAAGCTCGGCCTTGCCCGGCACATAGGTGTAGAGGGTCATCGGGACCACCCCCAGCTGCTGCGCGACGCGGCGCATGGTGACCGCGTCCAGACCCTCGGCATCCGCCAGCCCGATGGCGACGGTGACAACCCTGTCGATGTTCAGCCGCTGCTGCGGCCCGCGCCGCGGGGTGGCGGGGACCCGCCAGAGCAGTTCCAGGGAACGGGCCGGATCACCGGCACTGCTTCGGTCGAGAGGCATCTGGACATCCTCCCCCACCAATTACTCTGTACGCGGTACAGTGTACTGCGTACAGAGTAATCCTCCAGGTCAAGGTCAAGGAGCTCTCGTGTCGATCACCGCTTCCGCCGTCTCCCTCAACGTCGACGACGTCGTGGCGTCCAGCGCCTTCCTCACCGACCACTTCGGGTTCCGCGAGGAACTCGCCGCCGACGGTTTCGCCTCGCTGACCCGCGACGACGCCGGAATGAACGTCGTCTACCTGCGACGCGGCCTGGCCTCGCTCCCCGAGGACCAGCGCGAGGACCACGCCGACGGGGTGATCCTCGCCTTCGTCGTCGACAACCTCGAAGCCGAACTGGCCCGCCTGACCGCCGAGGGCGTCACGATCACGATGCCGTTGCGCGAGGAGCCCTGGGGCGAGCGCGCCTTCCAGGTCACCGACCCCAACGGCGTCATCGTCCAACTCGTCGACTGGAACGCGTCCGGCGGCCACTGAGCCGGTTCGGCCTCAGCGGGTCCGTCGACGCAGCGCCCCAAAGGGGCGCGGGGCTGTATCCGATATGCGGCTACCGCCGCGCGGGCGCGACCAGCCACGACGGCGCCACAGACGGCAGACGGCAGACGGCAGACGGCGCATCGCTGCACTTCCAGCGGAGCGCTCAGTCCTTCGCCGTCGCTGCCGTCACCGCCGGCACCCGCAGCGCCACCCGTCCGGGAAGGGCCGCGGCCACCAGTGCGAGCAGCCCGGCGGTCGCGACGACCGTCACGTACAGCAACGGTGTGACGGTCGGCGCGGCGCGGCCCGTCATGCCGACGCTGAACGCGGTCAGTACGGCGAGCGCGATGCCGCTGCCGAGTGCCGTGGCGAGCGTCAGCACGGACAGCACCTCGGTGCGCAGCATCCGCAGCACCTGACGGCGGGTGGCACCGACCAGCCTGAGCAGCGCGAACTCCCGCACGCGGTCCGCGACCGACATGGCGAGCGTGTTGACGACGGCGATGGCGGTGAAGGCGAGGACCAGCCCCATGGCGAGGAGGTCGACCTCGGCGTTGCCCTGCTGGCGGTGGGCCCGGAGCGAGTCGGCGGCGGTCGGCGAAAGAATTTCAAGCCCTGGGAACTCACGCAGCGTAGTCGCGAGTTGTGCATGTGTACGGGCAGTGCTGACGAGGACGGAGGAGGCGAGCGGGTTGTCCACATGGTGCGAGACGAGGTCGTGGGCGAAGGTGAGGTCGCCGAAGCCGAGACCCCGGGTGTAGACGGCGGCGACGGTGAGCGTGGCGGGCGTGCCGTCGCCGAGCGTGAGTTTCAGGGTGCTGCCGGGCCTCAGGTGGTGCTGATCGGCGGCCAGTTCGCTGACGGCGACGGTGCGGTCGGTGAGCCGGTCGAGGGAGCCGGCGGTCACCTCGGGGTCCCAGGTGCGGGCGAGGCCCTCGGGAGTGACGCCCTGGGCCGGGTACTTGTCGAGTCCGATGCGGACGGTCGTGCGGACCACTTCGGTGGCGGTGTCGTGGTGCGTGCGCAACTCCCGTGCCGCCGCGGCCGGTACCCCGGGTCCCCGGGCGGCGACGACCCAGTCGGCCGTGACCCCGGCGCGGGCCTGGGCGCGCGCGGCGTCGTCGAGGGTGGCCTGGACGAACAGCACGGTGCAGGTCATGCCGATGAGCAGGGTGAGGGGGGTGACGACGGAGGCCATCCGGGCGGCGTTGCCGCGCAGGTTGGCGGTGGCGAGCCGGCCGCCGTGACCGGTGAGCCGCAGCGGGCCGGCGAGCAGCAGCGCGGCCGCCCTGACCAGCAGCGGACCGAGCAGGGCGACGGAGGTGGCGAGGACCACGACGGCGAGGAAGGTGACGGGGGTCGAGGCGGGTTCGGTACGCAGGGAGGTGAGCAGCACGACGAGGACGACTCCACCGGCGAGCAACAGCAGACCGACGGCGATCCGCCCCCAGGCGGGCCGGGCGGGTTCGATGCGGGACTCCGCCAGCGCCTCGGTCGGCCGGATCCGGGTGATGCGCCGGGAGGCGATACGGGCGGCCGCCCAGGCGCCGGCCAGGGTCGCGGCCAGCGCGGCGAGGGGCGGGACGACACCGGTGGTGTGCTGAAGCGCGGCAGGTACGGCGCCGAGTGCGACGAACCTGGTGTGCAGCCAGGCGCCCAGCGGCAGGCCGAGGAGTGCGCCGAGCGTGCCGGCGACCGCGCCGATGATCAGGGCCTCGCGGCCGAGCAGGCGGCGGATCTGTCCCGGTGTGGCGGCGATGGCGCGCAGCAGGGCGAGTTCGCGGTGGCGCTGCTGGACGGTGAGCACGAAGGTGCCGACGACCACCAGGACCGCCACGAGCAGTGAGGTCCCGCCCATCGCGCCGCCCATGCTGACCAGCCGGACCCGGGCGGCGGCCGCGTCCAGGAACTCGACGGGGCCACGGGCGTCCCCGGTGGAGACCTGGGCGGTGGTGCCGCGCAGCGTCCGCGTCACCGCCTGCTTCAGCCGCTCCGGATCGGTGCCGTGCGTCGGCAGCACACCGAACGCGGTGACCTGCCCGGGGTGCGCGGCCAGCCTGCGGGCCTCGGCGGCGGAGAAGAAGAGTGCCGTCTGGTGGCGTACGTCCGTGGCCGGGGCGGCGATTCCGGTGATCCGGTAGGCGCGCGGGGCCTGCGTCGACTGCACGATGAGTGTGTCACCGGGCCGCAGACGGGCGCGTACGGCGAGGTCGCGGTCGACGACCAGGTCGGTGGCCGTCCGGGGCGCGGTGCCGGTGACCAGCCGGTACGGGGTGAGCGCGGCGGACTCCCAGGCGTGGCCGTAGGCGGTACGGCCGCCGGTGCCGGCCGGGGTCAGCGGCTGGGCGAGGAAGGTCAGTTCGGGCACGACCCGGGCGACACCGGGCGTACGGGCGATCCCGGCCTCCAGGCCGGCCGGCAGCCAGGCGCGCTCGGCGATGGGTTTCGCCTTGTGCTTGACCTTGGTCTTGCCGTGCTTGTGCTTGACGGTGGTCCGGTGGACGTACTGGTCGGCGGAGACCACGACCGGGGTCGCCGCGTAGCGCTCGGTGCGGATCGTGCCGCGCAGGCCGGTGTCGAGAAGGGTGCCGCAGGCCGAGATCAGGGCGGCCGCGCAGAGCAGGGCGAGGAAGGCGCCGAGGAAACCGGCCTTGCGGGCGCGGACGGTCTTGAGGGCGTAGCGCAGCATCATGGCGTACACCGTCGTCGACGCGGGGGTCCCCGGGCACTGCGGTGGTCCGGCGTCTTCGCAGGGGGTTAACCCCACCCCCTCCGAGGCCGACGCCCCGTCAGAAGTCCCCGCCCTCCAGGAACTCCGTGTCCTCGCCCTCCTCCTCCAGTGCCCGCCGGACGACCCGGAGGGCCATGCCCTCGGAGTACCCCTTGCGGGCGAGCATCCCGGCGAGGCGGCGGATCCGCTTGTCGCGGTCGAGGCCCCGGGTGGAGCGGAGCTTGCGGGCGACGAGTTCGCGGGCCGTCTCCTCCTCCTGCTCGGAGTCGAGCCGGGCGACGGCCTCGTCGATGAGCGCCGGGTCGACGCCCTTGGTGCGCAGTTCCTGGGCGAGCGCGCGCCGGGCCAGTCCCCGGCCGTGGTGCCGGGACTCCACCCAGGCGTCCGCGAACGCGCTGTCGTTGATCAGCCCGACCTCCTCGAACCGCGACAGCACCTCTTCGACGACGTCGTCCGGGATCTCCCGCTTGTGCAGGGCGTCCGCGAGCTGCTTCCGGGTACGCGGGGTCCCGGTGAGCAGGCGCAGACAGATCGCCCGCGCCCGCTCAGCCGGGTCCGCTGGAGGTTCCCCCTGCTCGGCCCTCGACGAGGAGGAGGAACCCCCGTCCTCACCGGACGGCTCCCCGAAGCCACGCCGACGGCGCGTCCCGGACTTCCGCGAGCCACGGCCGGGTGACCCGTGCCCGCGGGGCCCGCCCGGGCCGTCGTGCGTGCCGTCGCCGTAGAAGCCGTCGGCGTACGCGCCGTCACCCCCGTGTGTGCCGCCCCCGTAGCTGTCGCCGCCCGTGCCGTAGGCCTCGTCACCGTCCCCGGTGGAGCCCGGGTCGCCCCCGGTGCCCCTCCCCCGTGGGGCACCGGGGGACGCGTACTCGTGATCGGCCCATTCGGTTCGTCGTGTCACGGCGTCAGCTCTTGGCGGTGGCGGCCTTGGGCTTGGTGACCTTGGCGGCGGCCGGGGCGGGCACCGTCTTCGCCGCGTCGTCCGTGGCCGCGGTGGTGGTGACCGCCGCGTCCGCGCCCGGCTCGGCGGCGGGCGTCTCCGGGCGGACACCGACGCCCAGCTTCTCCTTGATCTTCTTCTCGATCTCGTTGGCCAGGTCGGGGTTGTCCTTGAGGAAGTTGCGCGCGTTCTCCTTGCCCTGGCCGAGCTGGTCGCCCTCGTACGTGTACCAGGCGCCGGCCTTGCGGACGAAGCCGTTCTCCACGCCCATGTCGATCAGGCCGCCCTCGCGGCTGATGCCGTGGCCGTAGAGGATGTCGAACTCGGCCTGCTTGAAGGGCGGCGCGACCTTGTTCTTGACGACCTTGACCCGGGTGCGGTTGCCGACCGCCTCGGTGCCGTCCTTCAGGGTCTCGATGCGGCGGATGTCGAGTCGCACCGAGGCGTAGAACTTCAGCGCGCGGCCACCGGTCGTGGTCTCCGGGGAGCCGAACATCACGCCGATCTTCTCGCGGAGCTGGTTGATGAAGATCGCGGTGGTCTTGGACTGGTTGAGCGCGCTGGTGATCTTCCGCAGCGCCTGGCTCATCAGGCGGGCCTGGAGACCGACGTGGCTGTCGCCCATCTCGCCCTCGATCTCCGCGCGCGGGACGAGCGCGGCGACGGAGTCGATGACGATGAGGTCGAGGGCGCCCGAGCGGACCAGCATGTCCACGATCTCAAGGGCCTGCTCGCCGTTGTCCGGCTGGGAGAGGATCAGGTTGTCGATGTCGACGCCGAGCTTCTGCGCGTACTCGGGGTCGAGGGCGTGCTCCGCGTCCACGAACGCGACCTGACCGCCCGCCTTCTGCGCGTTGGCCACGGCGTGCAGGGTCAGGGTCGTCTTGCCGGAGGACTCCGGTCCGTAGATCTCCACGACCCGGCCGCGCGGCAGGCCACCGACACCCAGGGCGACGTCGAGCGCGGTCGACCCGGTCGAGATGACCTCGATGGGCTCCTTCGTCCGGTCGCCCATGCGCATGACCGCGCCCTTGCCGAATTGCCGTTCAATCTGCGCGAGCGCGGCGTCGAGCGCCTTCTCGCGGTCGGTTCCTGCCATGGGTTCCACCCGGTTTGCTTGAGTCGATCGCTTCACGTCAAAGACGCTAACGCCTGCCACTGACAATGCGCCCCGACGCCGGTTCGACCTGTGGATAACTCGGGGATGTCTCCGCCGAAACCATGTCGAACCGCCGCTGGGATCCCCGCCGCGAGTCGTGCCGGAGCCTCCATAAGAATGGATGTTCGATTTTCGTGTCAAGCGCACCACGCGGTACTCCCGCCACTTCCCCGCAGGGTGCTCACCCACCGCTCACCCACCGTTCTCCCACGGGCTCCGGGCAGTGCGCCGCACCGCGACGGGGCGCGCGAGGCGGGACCGGGCGGCGCCCGGGAATCGGGCGTGCGCGGCACGCGGGCGGGAGTGCGCGGCACGCTGGGGGCGGCAGCCGCAAGCGTGACCGCGCCACGGCGATCCGCACCACCCGGCAAGACGTTCACCCGATCGTGAGTTTCCGCCTGCCCGCGCCCGTCGTGCCGCGATGCTCGAAGAGGCGGCCGGGGCGCCGCCTCCGGGTGCCGTGGGTGGGAGAGCGCATGACACGTGAGACGGGACGACGCGGTCTGGACGAGCAGGCCGTGCTGCTGGCGGCGGGGCTGGCCGATCTGGCGGTGAGCACGGTGGGCACCGCCTTCGGGACGTTACGGGGGCTGCTGCGCCGCTCGGACGCCGGCGCGCTGGCGGCGGAGGCCGAGCACGACCTCACCGCACGGGGGCGCCTGGTCCTGGACCGGTACGCGACCGTGCCCCCGGCCCATCTGGAGATCCTCGCCCGGCACGCCCTCGCCCGGCGGACCGCCGCCGATGACTGACCGGTGGGATCCGGCCGCCTTCAAGAACCGCGTCGACGAGGTACTGCGCCGGTTCGTCGCCGAGGAGGCCGGCCTGTTCGCGGCGGTCGACCCGCTCCTGAGCCCGGTGGCCGAGCAGCTGGAGGCGGCGGTCGCGGACGGCAAACGGCTGCGGGCGGCGTTCTGCTACTGGGGCTGGCGTGCGGTGGGCCAGCCGGACAGCGACGCGCTGGTGCGGGCGGCGGCCTCCATGGAACTGGTGCACGCCGCCGCCGTCGTCCACGACGACCTCATCGACGACAGCCCGCTGCGGCACGGCCGCCCCACCCCGCACATCGCCCTGCGTGCCGCCGTACGGGACCGTCCGCGCGCCGACGACACCGCGCGGTCGCTGGCGATGCTCGTGGGCGATCTGCTGATGTCACTGGCCGGGCAGCTGTTCGCGACCTGCGGGCTGCCCGCCGCCTACCTCGCCCGGGCCCGCCCCCTGTGGTCGGTGCTGGCCCGGGAGCTGATCGCGGGCGAGTGCCTGGAGATCCTGCGCACCGGAGCCGGGCCGGACACCACGGCCTCGCTGAAGGTGATCCGCTACAAGACCGCCAAGTACACGGTCGAGCAGCCCCTGTTGATCGGCGGCACCCTGGCCGGGGCCGGCGAGCGGCTGCGCGAGGGGTACTCCGCGTACGGGCTGCCGCTGGGCGAGGCCTTCCAGCTGCGCGACGACCTGCTCGGCCTGTTCGGGGCGCCGGAGCACACCGGCAAGGCCAACGCCGACGACGTACGCGGGCACCGGCCCACCGCCCTGCTCGCGGAGACCTGGCGCCTCGCCCGTGCCGACGACCGGGAGCGGCTGGGCGCGCTGCTCGGCTGCCGTGATCTGGACGCGGACGGACTGGACGCGGTCCGCGAGGTGATGTGCCGGCTCGGGGCACCCGACCGGATCGAGCACATGATCGGCGCGCGGGTCGCGGAAGCGCTCGACGCCCTCCACGGACTGAACGTGCCGGCCCCCGCCGCCGGCGCCCTGACCTCGCTGGCCCACACGGCCGCGGTCCGCCTGTCCTGACCCCACGGCCGACCCGGACGCCACCCGGGATGAACACCCGCGATGACAAGGAGCCCTGCCGTGATGCACACCGAGGCCTCGCTGGACACCCTGCGGCACGCCGGTGACGAACTCGCCGACGCCACGGTCGCCGCACTCTTCGAGCGCGGGGAGGTGGGCACGTTCAACACCCTGATGCGCTACGTCTCCACCGCCGGCGCGCCCCTTCCGGACGGGCTGCCCGAGGTCGCGCGGGAGTACCTGGAGGCCACCCGGGTACCGCCGTCCTGGGTGGACTGGGGCGAGATGGAGAAGGCCCGGCTGTTCTTCATCGACAACAACGTGCACATCTCGACCGCGCTGTCCTTCGCCGCCATGCCCGCCTGTTACGTCGTCCCGCGCGTGGCGAAGCTGCTGTCGGCCACCCACGGACTGAAGTACCCGTCCAAGCGGATGGCGGAGACCGGTCAGTTCACCGTCTACCTCATGCGGCCCGACGCCTTCGAGGCCGGCGGCCGCTTCGTCCCGGCCGCCCAGAAGGTACGCCTGCTGCACGCCTCCATCCGGCACCACCTCAGGCGCGAGAACCGCTGGGACACCGAGGCGCTCGGCACGCCGATCTGCCAGGAGGACATGATCGGCGGGCAGATGTTCTTCTCCATGCTGGTCCTCGACAGCCTGCACCGGCTGGGCATCCACCTGTCCACCGAGGGCGCGGAGGCGTACTACTACGCGTGGCGGGTGGTGGGCGCCATGCTCGGCGTCGACCAGGAGGCCGTCCCGAAGACCCTCGAAGAAGCACGCGCCTTCCTCGATCTCTACATGGTCCGGTACATGGGCCCCTCCGAGGAGGGGGCGGTCCTGACCCGGCAGCTCATCGACCTCTACGAGGAGGTCGTCCCCGGCACCTTCTTCGATCCGATCGTCTCCGCCCTGATCCGCCATCTGGTCGGCGACACCTGCGCCGACTGGCTGGAGGTGCCGCGTACCCCGTGGGACACCGTCGTCAAGGCCGTACCGCACCTCCTCGGCGTTCTGGAGACCATCGAGGACCGCTCGCCGCTGGGCGCCTGGGCCCTGGACCGCCTCGGCCACCTCACCACCGTGCTCGAACTGTCCTCGCTCACCCGTGGCCGCGTCATGCACTACGCCATCCCCGAACACCTCAAGAAGGACTACGGCGTCCCGGGCTCCGTACCCCGCACCCGGCGGTGGACCCCGCCGGCCGCCACGGTCTCCTGATCCCCCCACATCGTCCCGCATCCCTCTACTCCTCAAGGCGTACGGCGGGTGTCTTCGGCCGGACGACGACCGCGCGCACGGGCGCCGGGAGGCTGGGCGTATGTCCTCCTCCCTGAAGAGTCCGCCCCGAAGGCCACCGGCGAACCCGCTGGCCGGGATCCTGACCCGGGTGCGCCCCGCCGAGCGTCTCTGTCACGCGACCGGAGTGATCCTCGTCCTCTCCGGTCTGGCGCATCTGGTGGTGTTCGCGGTCGACGGCGGCCCCTGGTACGGGCCGGTCTCCTGGCGCAAGCCCGTCACGTTCGGGCTCTCCTTCGGGCTGACGCTGATGGCGGTCACCTGGGTCACCTCCTACCTGAGGGTCGGGGAGCGGGTGCGGACCGTCCTGCTGCTCGTGTTCGCCGCCGACTGTGTGGTGGAGGTCGGCGGGATCACCCTGCAGGCGTGGCGCCGGGTGCCCTCGCACCTCGACATGGAGACGCCCTTCGACACCGCGGTGTCCATGATGCTCGCGGTGGGCGGCGGGGTCCTGGTGGTGCTGCTCACCGTCTTCGCGGTGGTGTCCTTCCGGCGCCGGCCGGCCGGTCCGGTGGGCATGGCGCTCGCGGTGCGCTCCGGGTTCGCGGTCCTGCTCGTGGCGCTGGCCTCGGGAGCGGCGATGATCGCGCGCGGGGTGGTGCTCGTCCGGACCGGGCACCAGGAGGCGGCGTACGACTCGACGGCCCCGCTCAAGCCGCTGCACGCGGTCAGCCTGCACGCGGTGCTGGTCCTGCCGGCCCTGGCCTGGCTGCTGTCCCGCACCGCGTGGAGCGAGCAGACCCGGTGGCGGGTCGTGGTGGCGGCGGTGGGCTGCTACGCGGCGGCCGTCGCCGCCGCCGGGGTGTGGGCCGTACTCACCTACTGATCGCGACTCACCTACTGCCGATCGCGACTCGTCTGTCCTACTGATCGCGACTCATCTGCGGATCGCGGCGGCCGTCAGGCCGAGCCCCCCTCGGACTCCGGCTGCTCGGCCGGCCGCTGCCATATCAGGCGCTGCGTCAGGCGCCGCGCGCGCGTGCGCAGCCCGGGGCCGCCCGTGCCGCGCCGGCGCTGCCCGTGCACCCGTGGGTCGTCCGTGACGTCGTACCGCTTCACGTAGGCGCTCAGGAACGCCTGGAGCGTCGCGACCGCCGGGATGGCGATCAGCGCACCGACGGCGCCGAGGAGCGCGGTGCCCGCGATGACCGAGCCGAAGGCGACCGCCGGGTGGATGTCGACCGACTTGGAGGTCAGCTTGGGCTGGAGCATGTAGTTCTCGAACTGCTGGTAGATCACGACGAACACCAGCACCCACACCGCGTACAGCGGGTTGACGGTGAACGCGATCAGCATCGGCAGCGCGCCCGCGAGATAGGTGCCGATGGTGGGGATGAACTGCGAGACCAGCCCCACCCACACGCCCAGCACGGGCGCGTACGGCACGCCGAGGGCCTCCAGCAGGATGTAGTGCGCGATCCCGGAGATCAGCGCCATCACGCCGCGCGAGTACAGGTAGCCGCCGGTCTTGTCGACGGCGATCTCCCACGCGCGCAGCACCTCGGCCTGGCGTGCGGGCGGCAGCACGGAGCACAGGGTGCGGCGCAGCCGGGGGCCGTCGGCGGCGAAGTAGAAGGCGAACAGCGTGATCGTCAGCAGCTGGAAGAGGCCGCCCAGCACCTGCCCGGACACGTCGAGCGCACCGGCCGCGCTGTTCTGCGCGTACTTGCGCAGCCAGTCGGAGTGCAGCAGGCCCTCCTGGACGTCGACCCGCTTCAGTTCGGTGTGGAAGCTGTGGTTGACCCAGTTGATGACCGAGTCCAGGTAGTCGGGGAAGTCTTCGACGATCTTGATGATCTGTCCGGCCAGCATCGAGCCGAGCAGCGTGATGAACCCCGCGACGGCGATCGCCAGGCCGAGGAAGACCAGGAAGGTCGCGAACCCGCGGCGCATGCCGCGGGAGGCCATCCAGCTCACCGCGGGCTCGATGGCGAGCGCCAGGAAGAACGCGATGAGGATGTTGATCAGCAGTCCGGTGAGCTGGTGGAAGGCCCAGCTGCCCAGCTGGAAGGCGGCGACGAGGGCGAGTGCCAGCACCATGGCGCGCGGCAGCCAGCGCGGCATGCGGGCGCCCGGTGCTGCGGCGCCGGCGGCCGGTGATCCGGCGCGCGGCGTCGTGTCGACCGTGTCGACCGGGGATGCGTCCTGGACGGTCCGCCCGTCCTCGTCAGTGGATGCCACGGTGCAAGTCTCACCCACGCCACTGACAACGCGTGGCCCGTATCCGATCTTCGTGCACGGTCAGCGCCTCTCCCCCGGAACGTTCATGACCGTGCAGACCACGCGCCACACGTCCTTGGCCGCCCAGCCGGCGTCCAGCGCCTCGTGCACCGTCAGCCCGCCGAGCTCCGTCATCACATGATCGCGTGCGAAGGTGTCGGCGTACCCGGAACCGAAGTGTTCCGCCATCCGCTGCCAGAAAACCGTCAACCGCATGAAACCAGTATCCCGCCCCTGAGAGTGGGCCCTGCCCGGGAGCGCCTGCCGAGACCGCTTTCCGCCCTACGGTCTTGCGCATGGCCGAAACCGGAGCTTCCCCACTCCCCCCTACGCCCCCGGCGCACTCCCCGCTCTTCCGCGCCGAACAGTTCATGTGGCTCACCGCGCGCGTGCTGGAGCAGCGTCTCTTCTCGTACCACTTCCTGAACGGCGGCCCCGATCCGGTGGAGACCGCGCTGGACGCCTACCGCAACGAGGACGGTGGCTATGGACACGCGCTGGAGCCCGATCTGCGCGGCCCGGTGAGCCAGCCGCTGCACACCGGGCACGCGCTGCGGGTCCTGGACGCCATCGGGCGGTGCGGCGGGCAGCGGGTGGAGCGCGTGTGCCGCTATCTGACGGCGGTCTCCACTGCGGACGGGGCACTGCCGGCGGTCCGTCCCAGTCAGCGCGGCTATCCGGCGGCACCCTTCGTCCCGATCGTCGACGACCCGCCCAGCGAGCTCCTCGCCACCGGTCCGGTGGTGGGCCTGCTGCACCGCAACGAGGTCTGGCACGCGTGGCTGTTCCGGGCCACCGACTTCTGCTGGCAGGCGATCGAGTACCTGGAGAAGTCGCACCCCTACGAGATCGAGGCCGCGGTCGCCTTCCTGGACACGGTGCCCGACCGCTCGCGCGCGGAGGCGGTCGCCGACCGGCTGGGCCGCCTGGTGCGCGAGCAGCGTCTGGCCGCGCTGGACCCCGAGCACCTCGACGCGTACCCGGTCGCACCCGGCTACGCCCCGCGCGAGCACCACTTCCCGCACGACTTCGCGAAGTCTCCGGACTCGCTCGCGCGCGGGTGGTTCACCGACGAGGAGATGACCCGCTCGCTCGACTTCCTCACCGCCGAACAGGAGGCGGACGGCGGCTGGCCGATCCGCTGGCGCCCGTGGGCACCGGCCGCCGTCCTGGAGGCCCGCCCCAGGGTGACGATCGAGGCCCTGCAGACGCTCAGGGCGTACGGCCGCTCCGTGGGGTGACGGAAGTCTCAGCCGGTGACGGCACGCAGCCCCGCCGTGACCGCCACGGCGACCCCGACGACGACCAGGAAGGGCGCCCGCAGTACCAGCGCCACGGCGGCCGCCCCGAGGCCCGCGGCCCGGGCGTCCAGCACGAGCGCGTGCCCGTCGGCGAACGTCTGCTGGGCCGTGAGGGCGGCGAGCAGGGCCACGGGCAGCAGGGCGGCCAGCCGTCGCACCACCGGCCGCTCCAGCACGCCCGCGGGAACCAGCAGTCCGGCGAGCTTGACGGCGTAGCAGCCGAGGGCGGTCGCGCCGATCGCGATCCAGAAGTTCACCGGGTCTCCTCGGGCGCCTCGTCGCGGGTACGGTCACGGCCCGACCGGCGGCCGGAGACGAACAGGGCGGCCGGTGCCGCCAGCGCGGCCACCAGGACCGGCACCCCGGCCGGCAGCACGGGCAGCAGGCCGAGCCCCAGCAGCACCGCGAGGGCGGCGACCGCGCGGTCGGTCGTGGTCTTCAGCATGGGGGCGAGCAGGGCCAGGAAGACGGCGGGTCCGGCCGCGTCCAGGCCCCAGGTGCCGGTGTCCCCGACGGCCTTGGCGCCGAGCGCGCCGACCAGGGTGGTGAGGTTCCACAGCACGTACAGGCTGAGTCCGGTGACGGTGAAGCCGATCCGGGCGGCGCGCCGCGTCGGCTGGGCCAGGGTGACCGCAGTGGTCTCGTCGATCACCCACTGGGCGGCGAACGGCCGCACCGCGCGCGGGAGGGCCAGCACCTGCGAGAGGCGCAGCCCGTAGAACGCGTTGCGCACCCCGAGGAAGAAGGCGCCGGCCGCCGCGGTGAACGGGTTGCCACCGGCCGCGAGCGCGCCGACCAGGGCGAACTGGGAGGCGCCGGTGAACACCAGGAGGCTGAGCGCGCAGGTCTGGAGCAGACCGAGCCCGCTGCCGGCCGAGGTCACCCCGAAGGCGAACCCGGAGAGTCCCACGGCGACCCCGACCCCGAGGGCGTCCCTGACGACGGCGGAGTCGGGCTTCGGGCCGCCTTCGTCGCGTATGTCTGCGAGTGCTGTCTGTTGTGCCACGCCCGGGACGCTACGGGCGGCCGTCCCGCGTGTCTTGTACGTTCTTGCGCTCGCGCTGGTAGGCGCCCGGCGGGACGCCGACGATCCGGGCGAAGTGCCGGTTGAGGTGCGGCTGGTCGGTGAAGCCCACCGCGACGGCCGCCTCTGCGGGTGCCGTGCCGGCGTCCAGCAGCAGCCGGGCGCGACGCACCCGGGCGTCGGTCAGCCAGGTGTGCGGGGGCATGCCGTAGGCGTCGCGGAACGCCCGCAGCAGCGCGAAGGGGCTGGTGCCGAGGTCGGTGGCGAGCCGCTCCAGGGTCGGCGGCTCGGCCATCCGCTCCTCCAGCACCGCACGCGCGCGTGCGGCGAGCCGGGCGCCGGCGGTACGGACCTGCCGCTGCGGCAGCGGGCCGCCGTTCAGCCGCAGCAGCCGGGTGACCACCACCCTCAGCAGGGTGTCGGCGGCGAGCGCGTTGCCCTCGTCGGCGGCGCGCAGCACCCGGTGGACGAGAGCACCGCTGTACGGGTCGTCGAGCACCGGGCTGACGAAGCCGGGGGTGCCCCGGATCCCGGTGGTCTCGGCGGCGATCCCCGCCACCAGGTCCGGGGCCGGGTAGACAGCGCCGTACCGCCAGCCCTCGGGCACCCCGGCCCGCCCGGTGTGCGGGGTGTCCGGGTTGACCAGCGCGAGCGCCCCCGCCCCCGCCGACACGTCGGAGCCCCGATGGTGGAAGACCTCGACGCCGTCCGCGATGGCGGCGATCACGAAGTGCTCGTGGGTGTGCCGGACGAACGTCTTGCGGACGTACCGGGCACGCAGCAGATCAACACCGGGCAACGCCTCGTACCGCCAGTGCCGCGCCCGCTCCTCCGATCCCGCCATACGCCCATTGTCGACCGCCCCACCCCACCGGACCGCCCTCGGCCACTGCCCCGCTCCCCGCCTCCCACCCGGCCACCCGGCGTGGCCACCATTCCGCCCGGCCCCCGGAACTGGCACCCGCCTGCCGACTCTCCTGAGCCGCTGTCCCCGTCCGGCTCTCCTCGGCCACCATCCCGCCCTGCCGCCCGGCACGGCCACCGCCCCCGCCCGGCCCCTTCGCGCACCGCCGACGGCGAATCCGCCCCACAGGGGCCACCCGCACCCGACGACGAAACCGTCACGAGTGGTGCGGGTAGGAACACAATCGCCGAAGGCGAAGCCGAGGCCTCTCGGTCCCCCCACGTCTCCGCAGGTCAGACCCGCTTGTCAGTGGCCGGGTGCAGGATGGACGCATGGCGAAATCCGCACACCGGGCCCTCGACGGCTTCTCCCCCGCGACCCGCGGCTGGTTCACGGGGGCGTTTTCCGCGCCCACGGCGGCCCAGGCGGGCGCGTGGCAGGCCATCGGCGCGGGTTCGGACGTGCTGGTGGTCGCCCCGACCGGCTCCGGCAAGACGCTGGCCGCCTTCCTCGCCGCCCTGGACCAGCTGGCCGCCACCCCGCCCCCGGCCGACCCGAAGAAGCGCTGCCGCGTGCTGTACGTGTCACCGCTCAAGGCACTCGCGGTCGACGTCGAGCGGAACCTGCGCAGCCCCCTGACCGGCATCCGCCAGGAGTCCGTCCGGCTCGGCATGCCCGAGCCGGAGGTGCGGGTCGGCATCCGCTCCGGCGACACCCCGGCCGCCGAGCGCCGCGCCCTGTCCACCCGCCCGCCGGACATCCTGATCACCACCCCGGAGTCCCTGTTCCTGATGCTGACGTCGGCCACGCGCGACGCGCTGACCGGCATCGAGACGGTGATCCTGGACGAGGTGCACGCGGTCGCCGGCACCAAGCGCGGCGCGCACCTCGCGCTCTCCCTGGAGCGGCTGGACGAGCTGCTGCCGGCGCCTGCCCGCCGGATCGGCCTGTCGGCGACGGTCCGCCCGGTCGACGAGGTGGCCCGCTACCTCTCGCCGCGCCGCAAGGTGGAGATCGTCCAGCCGAAGTCCGGCAAGGAGTTCGACCTCTCCGTCGTCGTCCCGGTGGAGGACATGGGAGAGCTGGGCGGCTCCCCGGCCACCGACGGCAGCGAGGGCGCGGAGAAGCCGTCGATCTGGCCGCATGTGGAGGAGCGGATCGCCGACCTGGTGCAGGCCCACCGCTCGACGATCGTGTTCGCGAACTCCCGCCGCCTGGCGGAGCGGCTGTGCAACCGGCTCAACGAGATCGCCTACGAGCGCGTGACCGGCGAGCCCCTGGACGAGCACCACTCCCCGGCCGAGCTGATGGGCGGCTCGGGCGCGGCCCAGGGCGCCCCGCCGGTCCTCGCCCGCGCGCACCACGGCTCGGTCTCCAAGGAGCAGCGCGCGCTGGTCGAGGAGGACCTGAAGGCCGGCCGGCTGCCTGCCGTGGTGGCCACCTCCAGTCTCGAACTGGGCATCGACATGGGCGCGGTGGACCTGGTCGTCCAGGTCGAGTCCCCGCCGTCGGTCGCCTCCGGTCTGCAGCGCGTCGGCCGTGCGGGACACCAGGTCGGCGCGGTCTCCACCGGCGTGGTCTTCCCCAAGTACCGGGGCGACCTGGTGCAGGCGGCCGTGGTCACCGAGCGGATGCGCACCGGCTCCATCGAGTCCCTGAAGGTCCCCGCCAACCCGCTCGACGTCCTCGCCCAGCAGCTCGTGGCGATGACCTCGCTGGACACCTGGCAGGTCGACGACCTGCTGGCCACCGTCCGCCGCGCGGCCCCCTTCGCCGCGCTCCCGGAGTCGGCGTTCACCGCGGTCCTCGACATGCTCGCGGGCCGCTACCCGTCGGACGCGTTCGCGGAGCTGCGCCCGCGCGTGGTCTGGGACCGGGTGGCGGGGACGGTCACCGGCCGTCCGGGCGCCCAGCGGCTCGCCGTCACCTCGGGCGGCACGATCCCCGACCGCGGCCTCTTCGGCGTCTTCCTGGCCGGCGCCGACCCGAAGAAGGGCGGCGGCCGGGTCGGCGAGCTGGACGAGGAGATGGTGTACGAGTCCCGGGTGGGCGATGTGTTCACCCTGGGCACCAGCTCCTGGCGGATCGAGGACATCACCCGCGACCGCGTCCTGGTCTCCCCCGCCCCCGGTGTCCCGGGTCGTCTGCCCTTCTGGAAGGGCGACCAGCTGGGCCGCCCGCTCGAACTGGGCCGCGCGGTCGGCGCGTTCCTGCGCGAGGTCGGCGCGCTCCCCAAGGACGACGCCCGGCTGCGCCTCCTCGCGGCGGGCCTGGACGCCTGGGCGGCGGACAACGTGCTGTCGTACCTGGACGAACAGCGCGAGGCCTGCGGCCACGTCCCGGACGACCGGACGATCGTCGTGGAGCGCTTCCGCGACGAGCTGGGCGACTGGCGGGTCGTCGTGCACTCCCCTTTCGGCGCCCAGGTGCACGCCCCCTGGGCGCTCGCCCTCGGTGCCCGGCTGTCCGAGCGGTACGGCATGGACGCCCAGGTCATGCATGCCGACGACGGCATCGTGCTGCGGCTTCCGGACGCCGACCTGATGGGCCTCGACCTGCTCGACCAGGCCCCGGCGCAGGCCGGTACGGAGTACGACTCCGAACAGGCCCCCGTGGGCGCGGCGGACGTCGCCTTCGACAAGGGCGAGGTCGACCAGATCGTCACCGACCAGGTCGGCGGCTCGGCCCTGTTCGCCTCCCGCTTCCGCGAATGCGCCGCCCGCGCACTCCTGCTGCCGCGCCGCAGCCCCGGCAAGCGCACCCCGCTCTGGCAGCAGCGTCAGCGCGCCGCCCAACTGCTCCAGGTGGCCAGCGAGTTCGGTTCGTTCCCGATCGTCCTGGAGGCGGTCCGCGAGTGCCTCCAGGACGTCTTCGACGTCCCCGGGCTCGTCGAGCTGATGGGCGACCTGGAATCGCGCAAGGTCCGCCTGGTCGAGGTCACCACCCCGGAGCCGTCCCCGTTCGCCCGTTCCCTTCTCTTCGGGTACGTCGCCCAGTTCCTGTACGAGGGTGACTCCCCGCTCGCCGAGCGCCGCGCGGCCGCGCTCTCCCTGGACTCCCGGCTGCTGGCGGAGCTGCTGGGCCAGGCGGAGCTGCGGGAGCTGCTCGACGCGGAGGTGCTGACCGAGCTGGAGCGCGAGCTGCAGTGGCTGGCCGAGGACCGCCGGATCAAGGACCCGGAGGGCGTCGCCGACGTGCTGCGGATGCTCGGACCGCTCACGGACGCCGAGTTGGTGGAGCGGGGCGCCGAGCCGCAGTGGGCCGCGGAGTTGGCGGGCGCCCGGCGGGCCATCAAGGTCCGGATCGCCGGTGCCGATCACTGGGTGGCGATCGAGGACGCGGGCCGGCTGCGCGACGCCCTCGGCACCGCACTGCCCGTCGGCGTCCCCGAGGCCTTCACCGAGCCCGTGAAGGACCCGCTCGGCGATCTCCTCGCGCGGTACGCGCGCACCCACGGCCCGTTCACGTCGGCCACCGCGGCCGCCCGCTTCGGGCTCGGGGTGGCGGTCACGGAGGGCGCGTTGCAGCGGCTCGCCGCGGGCGGGCGGGTGGTGCAGGGCGAGTTCCATCCGGCGGGCATCGGCCAGGAGTGGTGCGACGCAACGGTACTGCGCAGGCTGCGCCGCCGTTCGCTGGCCGCGCTCCGGCACGAGCTGGAGCCGGTGGCACCGGCCGCGCTCGCCCAGTTCCTGCCGCAGTGGCAGCACATCGGCAAGGGACACGGGCTGCGCGGCGTGGACGGACTGGTGCGCGCCGTGGAGCAGCTGCAGGGCGCGTCCGTTCCGGCGTCGGCGCTGGAGAAGCTGGTCCTGCCGTCGCGCGTGGCGAACTACTCGCCCGCGATGCTCGACGAACTCACCGCGGCCGGCGAGCTCGTGTGGGCCGGCGCGGGTGCCCTGCCCGGCAAGGACGGCTGGGTCTCCCTGTATCTGGCGGACGCGGCCCCCGTGCTGCTCCCGCCGCCGCACCCGCTGGAGCTCACCGCCCTCCACCAGTCCGTCCTCGACGCCCTCTCGGGGGGCTACGGCCTGTTCTTCCGTCAGATCGCCGACCAGGTCCGCGCCACCACGCACCCCGACGCCACCGATCCCCAACTGGCCGACGCCGTCTGGGACCTGGCCTGGTCCGGGCGGCTCACCAACGACACGCTGGCTCCCATGCGCTCCCTGCTCGGGTCGGGCCGTACCGCCGGCTCCACCGCCCACCGCGCCAAGCGCGCCGTCCCGCGCGGCCGCTACGGCTCCCTGACGGCCGCCGCCCGCCCCGCCTCCCGTACCGGCCCGCCGACCGTGGCCGGGCGCTGGTCCCTGCTGCCGCAGCGCGAGCCGGACACCACCGTGCGCGCCCACGCCCTGGCCCGCACCCTCCTCGACCGGCACGGGGTGGTGACCCGGGGCGCGGTCGCGGCGGAGGGCGTGGAGGGCGGCTTCTCGGCGGTGTACCGGATCCTGTCGGCCTTCGAGGAGAGCGGCCAGGCACGCCGGGGTTACGTCGTGGAGGGCCTGGGCGCGGCCCAGTTCGCGATGGACGGCGCGGTCGACCGACTGCGCGCGGTGTCCAACGCCCGCGAGCGGGGCGAGGCCCTGCCGGGCAGCGGCTTCGGAACCACCGGAGCCACCGGTGCCTCGGCGTTCGCCGACCCGAACGGCGGCCACAGCACCGCCGCCCCCGGTGAACCCCTCGACTCCCTCGACTCCCTCGATCCCCTCGGCCCCTTCGACGCGGCCGGCTTCCCCGACTTGGACGGCGACTTCACCTGGCCGCCCGAGCCGCCCACCGCCCCGGGCGACTACGTCTCCCCCAAGGACCTCGCCCCCGCCGACCCGTTCGCCGCCCCCGGCTACGGCGGCCCCCGAGGCGGCGGCCCCGCGAACCCCTACGGCCCGAACCCCTACGCCTACGGCAATCACCGCACCAGCACCCCCGCCGCCCCCGACCCCAGAGCCGTGGTCCTCGCCGCCGCCGACCCGGCGAACGCCTACGGTGCCGCCCTCCCCTGGCCCGAACCCCCGACCGGCGCCGGGCACAAACCGGGCCGCAAGGCGGGCTCGCTGGTGGTCCTGGTCGACGGCGAGCTGACGCTCTACATGGAGCGGGGTGGCAAGACCCTGCTGGCCTGGCCCGCCGCCCCGGACACGGCCGCCACCGACGACACCCGGCTCTGCACGGCGGCGGAGGCCCTCGCGGCGGCCGCCCGCGCGGGCACCCTCGGCACGGTGACGGTGGAGCGCGTCAACGGCGCCTCGGCCCTGACCTCCCCGCTGGGCACTCTCCTGGAGGGAGCGGGCTTCATCGCGACCCCGCGCGGCCTGCGCCTACGGGCGTGAAGCACGGTGCGCGCCTCACCGCCCGTCCCCTCGTGCCACCCTTGACCCATGCCCGAAGGTGACACGGTCTGGCAGGCCGCGAGGCGCCTGCACGACGCGCTCGCCGGCCAGGTGCTGACCCGCAGCGACTTCCGGGTGCCCAAGTACGCCACGGTCGACCTCAGCGGCCGCAGGGTCCTCGACACCACCCCGCGCGGCAAGCACCTGCTCACCCGTTTCGAGGGCGGCCTGACCCTGCACACGCACCTGCGGATGGAGGGCGCGTGGAAGGTCTACGGCACCGGTGAGCGCTGGCGGGGCGGTCCCGCGCACCAGATCCGGGCGGTCCTCTCCACCGTCGACCACACGGCCGTCGGATACCGACTCCAGGTCCTGGAGTTCCTGCGCACCGGCGAGGAGGAGCGCACCGTGGGCCACCTCGGCCCCGACCTGCTGGGCCCCGACTGGAACCCCGACAGCGCCCTCGCCAACCTCCTCTCGGACCCCGCCCGCCCGCTCGGCGAGGCCCTGCTCGACCAGCGCAACCTCGCCGGGATCGGCAACATCTACAAGAGCGAGCTCTGCTTCCTGATCGGCGCGACCCCCTGGCTCCCGGTCGGCGCCCTCCCCGCCGAGCGCGCCGCGATCCTCCCCGGCCTGGCCCAGCGTCTCCTGGAGGCCAACCGCGACCGCGTGGTCCGCCGGACCACCGGCCTGCGCGACCACGACCTCTACGTCTACGGCCGGGCACCCCGCCCCTGTCTGCGCTGCCGCACCCCGATCCGGCTCGCCGACCAGGGCGACGGCTCCCGCGAGCGCCCCACCTACTGGTGCCCCACCTGCCAGACCGGCCCGGCCCCGGGTTCCCGGCGCGCCCACGGAACCCGCCCCCGCACAACTGATTGACGACCCGTCAGAAACGCTCGTACCGTCCCTTCATGTCCCTCAAGGCGTACGACCTCACCGGACGCACCGCATTCGTCACCGGCGCCGCCGGCGGCATCGGCCGGGCGTCCGCCGTGCTGCTCGCCGAGGCGGGCGCGACCGTGCACTGTGCCGACCGGGACGCGGACGGCCTGCACGAGACGGCGACCCTGATCAAGGACTGCGGCGGCACCGCCCGCACCCACGTCCTCGACGTCACCGACCGGGCACGGCTGGGGCAGGCCGTGCGGTCCTGCGGGCGGCTGGACGTGATGGCGGCGATCGCCGGGATCATGCACCGCAGCCCGGTCCTGGAGACCAGGGACGAGGACCTCGACCGGGTGCTGGGTGTCAACTTCAAGGGCGTGCTGTACGCCTGCCAGGAGGCGGCCCGGCTGATGCTGGCCGGGCGGAGCGGGGGCAGCATCATCACCATGGCCTCCGGCGCCATCGACACCGGCGGCCCCGGCCTGCTCTGCTACGGCGCGGCCAAGGCGGCCGTGGTCCAGCTGACCAAGACGCTCGCCAACGAGGTCGGCCGGCAGGGCATCCGCGTCAACGCGGTCGCCCCGGGCTGGACCCGCACCCCCATGACCGACCGCGACGACAGCGCGGAGCAGCAGCAGACGGAGGCCCGGATGGCCCGGATGTCGCCGCTGGGCCGGGTCGGCGAGGCGGCGGACGTCGCACACGCCGTGCTCTACCTGGCCTCCGACGCCTCCTCGTTCACGACGGGCCAGATCCTGCGCCCGAACGGAGGGGTGGCGATGCCCTGGTAGCCCCCTGGGTCCGCCAGGCCGTCCGCCAGCGCGCCGGCCCCAGGGCCCCCGCCGCCCGGGCCCTCGGCACACAGTTCACCGGCAGCAGGCTCAGTCCCCACCCGCCGGCCGCCACGGTCCCTTCCAGCGCCCCGGCGCCGTCGGCGAACGTGATCCGCAGCACGGCCCACCACCACACCGCCGCGAACCCCAACGCAACCCCCCAGCGCACTATCCGCCCCACCATGGCCGTCACCTCCAGCCGGACGCTAGAACGCCGCCCGGCCCACCGGGGAGGCGCACCGAGGGCTCACGGATGCAACGGCCGCGGACCGGCCGGACGCCGCTGTCGGCGGCCACGGTGGCCGTCGCGCGCCCGTCGGGCGGGACGCCCGGCGCCGATCCGTGCTCCGCCCTGCACCGCCTCGGCCACGGTCTTCGGGTCCGCGTCGGACAGCGGGCTCTTCACGACGTACATGCGTTGTCTCCGGTCGTCGGCCCCCTGTCATGTCCCTCCACCATGACCGGGCCCGTGGATACCGGCAAATGGACGCATCCCGTCCACAGGCGCACGAAAGCCCCGGCCGCACCTTCCCGGGTCTCCCGGGAGGGCCCCGGCCGGGGCCTCACGCACTTCTTCGACGCCAGGTCGGCGCCGCGTCGGTCTACATCCGCGCAGGCGTCACGCGGCGACCACGTCCACCGCCTCGGCGGGCGCCTTGATGGTCACCCGTTCCGGTGGCACGCCGGTCACCGAGACGGTACCCAGCATCGGGCGAACCGGCGTGGGCACGGGCTCGGTGGCCCGGGCGGACTGGGCCAGCTCGGCGAGGGCGAGCTCGTCGCTCACTTCTCGCATGAGCTCGGACATCCGTACGTCCAGCGCGTCGCAGATGGCGGAGAGCAGCTCGGAGGAAGCCTCCTTCTGCCCCCGCTCCACCTCGGAGAGATAGCCGAGTGAGACTCGGGCGGACGAGGAGACTTCGCGCAGAGTACGGCCCTGGCGCTGGCGCTGCCGACGCAGCACGTCACCCAGCAGGCGACGGAGCAGAATCATCGGTGGCTCCCTCCTCGGACCGCGTAGCCGCATCCTTCACGCCCCACCGTACCGCCTTGCGCCGCGGCCGTGCGGGGAGCGATGTCGTGTTCACTCAGGGCTGCAAACATCAAAACCCCCCGTTCTGTTCCGTATCCTGTGTCCGCTCATTCCCGGTCTGTTCGCTCGCAAGCTCCCTCAGAAGCAGTGCGAGTACGCTCCGTACACTCTCTCTACGAATTTCCGCGCGGTCGCCGTTCAACCGCAGGGCCTCCACTTTTCCGCCAGCGGCAGAACCGGAACCAGGGCCGAACGGCCCGTCCACGGCCACGAAGACCGTCCCGACCGGCTGGCCGTCCTGCGGTTCCGGTCCGGCGACTCCGGTGGTCGCGACGCCCCAGTCGGCGCCCAACGCCTTGCGTACTCCGGCGGCCATCTGGGCCGCGACCTGCGGATCCACCGCTCCCCGCTGGGCCAGCAGGGTGGCGTCGACGCCGAGCAGGTCGTGCTTCAGCTCGGTGGCATAGGCGGTGACGGAGCCCTGGAACGCCTTGGACGCCCCCGGCACCGTGGTGATCTCCGCCGCGACCAGACCGCCGGTCAGCGACTCGGCGACAGCGAGGGTCTGGCCCCTCACCGTCAGTAGTCGCACCAGTTCGGCGGCCGTGGAATTCACGCTTCCGTCTCCTCCAACGCTGCTGCGCGCTCGGCGATTCCCTGCCGCCGCAGCACAATGGCCTGTCTCACATAGTCGAGGCCGGTGACGACGGTCAGGACGACAGCCGCGGCCATCACCCAGAACCTCAGGGTCGCCAGCCACCCCGTCAGCGCCAGCACGTACATCCCGACGGCCACGCCCTGGGTGAGGGTCTTGAGCTTGCCGCCGCGGCTGGCCGGGATCACGCCGTAGCGGATGACCACGAAACGCATCAGCGTGATGCCGAGTTCCCGGGCGAGGATCACGATCGTCACCCACCAGGGCAGATCACCCAGTCCGGAGAGACAGATCAGCGCCGCTCCCATGATCGCCTTGTCGGCGATGGGGTCGGCGATCTTCCCGAAGTCGGTGACGAGGTTGTAGGTGCGTGCCAGATGCCCGTCGAACAGGTCGGTGATCATGGCGATGGCGAAGGCCGCCCAGGCGAGCGAGCGCCACGCCGGGTCGTATCCGCCGCCGGCCAGCATCAGGGCGACGAAGCCGGGCACCAGGACCAGCCGGAGCATGGTCAGCAGATTGGCGACGTTCCAGAGGCTGGCCTGGTTGACGGCGGCAGCGGCGATCTTCCCGCCGCGTACGGGCCGCTCGCCGTCGTGGGAACCGGAGTCACGGGAACCGGGATCGCGGGAACCGGAATCCGGGGCGGCACCGGAGGTGGCGGCGGAGCCCGGGGCGCCGTGCGCGCCGGAGGAGCCGCCCGCGGCGGACGCCGGGACTCCGGTCATCTGCCGGCCTCCTCACTCCATGCGGGCGAGCCCTGCAGCGGCTCGGCCACCAGGTCGACACCTTCCGTACCGACCACCTTCGCCTCGACCATACGACCGACACGCAGTCCCGCGCCGCTGGTGAGCAGCACCTGTCCGTCCGTCTCGGGCGCCTGGTGGGCCGCCCGGCCGTAGACACCGTCCTCGTCGTCCACGGACTCCACGAGGACGTGCACGGTCTCGCCGAGGCGCTCCTCGGCCCGCTGCGAGACGAGCTCCTCGGCGAGCCGGGAGATGTGCGCGAGGCGCTCGGCCACGACCTCCTCGGCGAGCTTGTTCTCGTACGTGGCCGCCTCGGTGCCCTCCTCGTCGGAGTAGCCGAAGACGCCGATGGCGTCGAGGCGCGCGCCGTTCAGGAAGCGCTCCAGCTCACCGAGATCGGACTCGGACTCGCCGGGGAAGCCGACGATGAAGTTGGAGCGGACACCCGCCTGCGGGGCCTTGCTCCGGATGGTGTCGAGGAGCTCCAGGAAGCGGTCGGTGTCGCCGAAGCGGCGCATGGCCCGCAGCACGCCCGGGGCGGAGTGCTGGAAGGACAGGTCGAAGTACGGGACGACCTTCGGGGTGGAGGTCAGTACGTCGATCAGGCCGGGGCGCATCTCGGCGGGCTGGAGGTAGCTGACGCGCACCCGCTCGACGCCGTCCACCTCGGCCAGCTCCGGCAGCAGGGACTCCAGGAGACGGATGTCACCCAGGTCCTTGCCGTAGGAGGTGTTGTTCTCGGAGACCAGCATGATCTCCTTCACGCCCTGTTCGGCCAGCCACCGGGTCTCGTTCAGCACGTCGCTGGGCCGGCGTGAGATGAAGGAGCCGCGGAAGGACGGGATGGCGCAGAAGGAGCAGCGGCGGTCGCAGCCGGAGGCGAGCTTGACCGAGGCGACGGGGGCGCCGTCCAGGCGGCGGCGCAGGGGCGCACGCGGGCCGGAGGCGGGCGCGACGCCGTCGGGGAGGTCGGCCGGGCCGTGCCCCGGGAGAGCCACCGCCGCGGCCGAGTCCTGCCGCTCGGCGGGGCTGATGGGCAGCAGCTTGCGCCGGTCGCGCGGGGTGTGCGAGGCGTGGATGCCGCCGTTGAGGATGGTCTGCAGGCGGTCGGAGATGTCGGAGTAGTCGTCGAAGCCGAGCACGCCGTCCGCCTCGGGCAGCGCCTCGGCGAGTTCCTTGCCGTACCGCTCGGCCATGCAGCCCACCGCCACGACGGCCTGGGTTCTGCCGTGCCCCTTGAGGTCGTTGGCCTCCAGGAGGGCGTCGACCGAGTCCTTCTTGGCGGCCTCGACGAATCCACAGGTGTTGACGACGGCGACATCCGCGTCCGATGCGTCCTCGACGAGCTGCCAGCCGTCCGCCTCCAAACGGCCTGCCAGCTCCTCCGAGTCCACCTCGTTACGGGCGCAGCCGAGAGTGACGAGTGCGACGGTACGGCGTTCAGGCATGGGCTCAAGACTACTTTGTCTCACCGACAGCCCACGTCGAAGGGGCTGGCCGATCATGGCCAACCCCTTGTGTACGTGCATGATCCGAACGATTATCCGACTTCCGGGTCACCCTTGGTGTACGTCAGACGCTCCACCGCGCCGGGCCGGAACTGGTCCTCGATCTTCTTGCCGTTGACGTAGAGCTGGATGGCTCCGGCGTCACCGAGGATCAGGTTGATCTTGGAGCTGTCCTGGAAGGTCTTGGACTCGCCCTTCTTCAGAAGCCCGTCGAAGAGCATCCGGCCGTTGTGGTCCTTGGCCGAGATCCAGCTGCGTCCGTTGATCGCGCTGACCTGGACGGTGACCTTGTCCTGGGGCGCGGCGGCGATCGCGCTGTCGGAGGGCTCGGGGGTCTTGTCGGGCTTGCTTTCCTTCGGGGTCGGCGAGACCGGCTTGCTGGTCGTCGGGGCGGGGCCCTCGGCGACCGACTGCTTGGCGTCGTCGCCGTCGCCGCCCTTGAAGGCGGTGAAGCCGACGAAACCGATCACGACGACGATCGCGGCGACCATCGCCGCCGTCCAGTTGGGTCCGCGCCGCTCGGGGCGGATACGTTCCGCCTCGAACAGCGGCGCGGCGGGCGTCGGCGCGGGCCGCCCACCACCGTGCTCCGCCGCGAACTGCGCGAGCAGTGGCTCGGGGTCGAGGCCGACGGCCTTCGCCAGGGTCCGGATGTGCCCGCGGGCGTAGACGTCGCCGCCGCAGGGGGCGAAGTCGTCGGCCTCGATGGCGTGCACGATGGCGATACGGACCCGGGTGCTCCCGCTGATGTCGTCGACGGTCAGCCCGGCGGCGATGCGGGCCTGCTTGAGGGCTCGGCCTACGGAGGGGCGGTTTTCCTCGGACACGTCTGAGAACGGACGCTCGTCTTCAGGGGAGTTGCTGCCGATGGACACGGGGGCGCCTTTCGAGCGTGTAGCCACCTGTGCTGGAGGTTCAGTCTATGGGGGGTGCGAAAGGGTGAGGCAACCGGGCGGTACGACTTTGTACGCCATCGGTATGGCCGGACATCCCGATGACGGGTCAGGTGCGCGCCCCAGAATGGGGTACACACCTTTCCTCTCGCTCAACTTGACGTACGTCAAAGGGAAACGGTTGCCCGACGGTCCCTAACGGGTGGATCACGGTGACGACTCCACCCGGCCCGCAGGCACCCGCAGCCCTCAGACAGGTCTACCCCTCAGGTCTACCCCTCGGACTCCCCACGGATCACAGCAAGCACCCCGTCCAGCTCATCAGGTTTTACCAGAACGTCGCGCGCCTTGGACCCCTCGCTCGGCCCGACCACACCGCGCGACTCCATGAGGTCCATGAGCCGGCCGGCCTTGGCGAAGCCGACGCGCAGCTTGCGCTGGAGCATGGACGTGGAGCCGAACTGGGTGGAGACGACCAGCTCAGCGGCCTGGCAGAGCAGGTCGAGGTCGTCGCCGATGTCCTCGTCGATCTCCTTCTTCTGCTTGGTGCCCACGACGACGTCGTCCCGGAAGACCGGCGTCATCTGGTCCTTGCAGTGCTGGACGATCACCGCGACCTCCTCCTCGGTGACGAACGCGCCCTGCATACGGGTCGGCTTGTTCGCCCCCATCGGCAGGAAGAGCCCGTCGCCCTTGCCGATGAGTTTCTCGGCGCCGGGCTGGTCGAGGATGACGCGGCTGTCGGCGAGCGAGGAGGTGGCGAAGGCGAGCCGGGAGGGCACGTTCGCCTTGATGAGACCGGTGACCACGTCGACCGACGGGCGCTGGGTGGCGAGCACCAGGTGGATGCCGGCCGCCCGCGCGAGCTGCGTGATGCGCACGATCGAGTCCTCGACGTCACGCGGGGCGACCATCATCAGGTCGGCGAGCTCGTCGACGATCACCAGCAGGTACGGGTACGCCTGGAGCTCGCGCTCACTGCCCTCGGGCGTCTTGAGCTTGCCCTCGCGGACGGCCTTGTTGAAGTCGTCGATGTGCCGGTAGCCGAAGGCGGCCAGGTCGTCGTAGCGCAGGTCCATCTCGCGCACCACCCACTGGAGCGCCTCGGCGGCCCGCTTCGGGTTGGTGATGATCGGCGTGATCAGGTGCGGGATGCCCTCGTACGCGGTCAGCTCGACGCGCTTGGGGTCGACGAGGACCATCCGCACGTCCTCCGGGGTCGCCCGCATCATGACCGAGGTGATCAGGCAGTTGATGCAGGACGACTTGCCGGAGCCGGTGGCGCCGGCGACGAGCATGTGCGGCATCTTCGCCAGCGAGTGCATGACGTAGCCGCCCTCGACGTCCTTGCCGAAAGCGACCAGCATCGGGTCGTCGTCCTCGGCGGACTCGGCGAGCCGCAGCACGTCTCCGAGGTTGACCATCTCGCGGTCGGTGTTGGGGATCTCGATGCCGACCGCGGACTTGCCGGGGATCGGGCTGATGATCCGCACGTCCGGGCTGGCGACGGCGTACGCGATGTTCTTGGTGAGGGCGGTGATCCGCTCGACCTTCACGGCGGGGCCGAGCTCGACCTCGTAACGGGTGACCGTCGGCCCGCGGGTGAAACCGGTGACGGCCGCGTCCACCTTGAACTCGGAGAAGACGTTGGTGAGCGAGGCGACCACCCGGTCGTTGGCCTCGCTGCGCGCCTTGCCGGGGCCGCCACGGGTGAGGAGGTCGAGCGACGGCAGCGAGTAGGTGATGTCGCCGGAGAGCTGGAGCTGCTCGGCGCGCGGGGGCAGGTCGCGGGGCTCCTCGGGCGCCGGTTTGGTCAGGTCCGCGACGACGGACTCGACCTTGAGCTTCTCCTGCTTGGGACGCGCGGCCGGGACCGGACTCGGGCTCGGTGCCGGCACGGGTGTCGGGGTGGTGTCCTCGCGGTCGCCGACGCTGACGCCCTGGGTGAGGTCGGCGACGAGCGGCGAGGGCGGCATGCCGTGCAGGACCGCGCCGTCGAGCGCGGCGGCGGCCGCCGCCGCGACGTCCACGGCGTCCATCTGGCGGCCCAGCTCGGGCTGCGGCACGGCGGAGCGCCGCGGGCGGCCCCGGCGCTTGGCGAGGGCCTCCTGCTCGGCGCTGTCGGGGTCGTACTCCTGGGGGGCGCCGGAGCGCCTGCGGGGGCGCGCGGGCAGCGCCTGGCGCCACTGGTCGTCGTAGCGCTCGTCGTCCTCGCCGTACTCCGGGTAATCGTCGTCGGGTTCGGGGTCGTGCAGCAGCCCGAGGCGCGCACCGAGCGCCCGCAGCCGCTGCGGGATGGCGTTCACCGGGGTCGCGGTGACGACGAGCAGCCCGAAGATCGTGAGCAGCGCCAGCAGGGGTACGGCGAGGACCTCGGTCATGGTGTACGTCAGCGGGGTCGCCGCCGCCCAGCCGATGAGGCCGCCGGCGTCCCTTATGCCCTGCATGCCGTTGCTGCGGGCGGGCGAGCCGCAGGCGATGTGGACCTGGCCGAGCACGCCGATGACCAGCGCCGACAGGCCGATCACGATCCGCCCGTTGGCGTCCTCCTGCTCGGGATGGCGCATGAACCGCACGGCGATCATCGCGAGCAGTATCGGCACCAGCAGGTCGAGACGGCCGAAGGCGCCGGTGACGAGGATCTCGACCAGGTCGCCGACCGGACCGCGCAGGTCGGCCCAGGTGCCGGCGGCGACGATCAGGGCGATGCCGAGCAGGAGCAGGGCGATGCCGTCCTTGCGGTGGGCCGGGTCCAGGTTCTTGGCTCCCTGTCCTATGCCGCGGAAGACGGCCCCGACGGCGTGCGCGACGCCGAGCCAGAGGGCGCGCACCAGGCGGTACACGCCCCCGGTGGGGCTGGGCGCCGGCTTGGGTGCCGGCGCGGACTTCTTCGCCGCGGTCCTCTTGGCGGGCGCCTTCTTGGCCGGGGCTTTCTTCGCGGCGGCCTTCTTCACCGGAGCCTTCGAGGCAGCGGCCTTCTTCGCGGGCTGCTTCTTGGCTGCCGAGGGACGTGAGGCCATGGGTGTGAGGTTACCGGGGGATGCGACAGGGGACACGTGTGCCCACAGCTTCACCCGTTCGTGTCGCCCTTCGCAGGGCGCAGAACTGACGCACGCTCATGGGCAACTGCGTCCGCGGTCGCGGTCAGTTCTGCGACGGGAGCGACGGTGCGGCGCCGCCCGTGCCCGGTTCGAGGGCGTCGAGCGCCCGGCGCAGGCCGGTGAGTTTGCGTTCCAGGTGGGCCGCCGTGGCCACCGCCGCCGCGTCCGCGGACTCGTCGTCCAGCTGCTTGGACAGCGCCTCGGCCTGCTCCTCGACGGCCGCGAGCCGGGCGGACAGCTCGGCGAGCAGCCCCGCGGACTCCTTGCCGGCGACCGCGCCCTTGCCGCCGCCCTCCAACTGGAGCCGCAGCAGCGCCGCCTGCTCGCGCAGCTGGCAGTTCTTCATGTACAGCTCGACGAAGACCGAGACCTTGGCGCGCAGCACCCACGGGTCGAACGGCTTGGAGATGTAGTCCACCGCGCCCGCGGCATAGCCCCGGAAGGTGTGATGCGGGCCGTGGTTGATGGCCGTGAGGAAGATGATCGGGATGTCCCGGGTCCGCTCCCGCCGCTTGATGTGCGCCGCGGTCTCGAAACCGTCCATGCCCGGCATCTGGACGTCCAGCAGAATCACCGCGAAGTCGTCCGTGAGCAGTGCCTTGAGCGCTTCCTCCCCGGACGATGCCCGCACCAGTGTCTGATCGAGCGCAGAGAGGATGGCCTCCAGCGCCAGCAGATTCTCCGGCCGGTCATCGACCAGGAGGATCTTGGCCTTCTGCACCATGGCCCGCCCTCCTCGCCCCGGATGTGCACCGGGCGCCGCCCCAGGGGACGACTCCCTTTCGCCGCCCGTCCTTGTGCCGGTCATGGTAGCCGCACCCCGCCTGTCGCCACACCCTGTCACCGCGATGTCACTGTGCACGTAGCAGAAACGCAGCCGGGGACCAGAAGGTTCCCCCAATCCCGCACTTCTACACGGGTTCCGCCACCCTGAGTCAGCAACTCCCCGTGCACACGGAACGTTCCCGTAACGTTCACATCACACCCGACCGTTCCGGTCACTCCTCGCGCATCCACTGCTCCATCACCGCCAGAAGGTGATCGGGGTCGACCGGCTTGGTGACGTAGTCCGAGGCGCCCGACTCGATGGCCTTCTCCCGGTCGCCCTTCATCGCCTTCGCGGTGAGCGCGATGATCGGCAGCCCGGCGAACTGCGGCATCCGGCGGATCGCGTTGGTCGTCGCATAGCCGTCCATCTCGGGCATCATGATGTCCATCAGGACGACGGCGACGTCGTCGTGCTGTTCCAGGACCTCGATGCCCTCCCGGCCGTTCTCGGCGTACAGCACCGACAGGCCGTGCTGCTCCAGGACGCTGGTGAGCGCGAAGACGTTACGGATGTCGTCGTCGACGATCAGCACCTTCTCCCCGCCGAACCGCATGCCCCGGCGCGGCTGCGGGGACGTCGCCTCCTGCTCGGCGAGCACCGGCCACGCCTCGGCCAGCGGAGCCCCCCGGCGGCGGCGCCGGAAGAGCGCCGCGGCGCCGTTCTGGGTCTCCTGGTACGACTTCACCTCGGCCGGCGTCTCGATCTCCACTCCGGACATCTCCAGGGCGTAGTGCTGCGAGGCGACCAGATCCCCGGCCTCCAACTGGGGCACGGACTGCTGGTAGCCCTGCGGCGGCAGCTCGCTGGGGTGCAGCGGCAGGTAGAGGGTGAACGTGGAGCCGCGGCCCGGCTCGCTCTGCGCGTGGATCTCACCGCCGAGCAGTTGCGCGATCTCTCGCGAGATCGACAGCCCGAGGCCCGTACCGCCGTACTTGCGGCTGGTCGTGCCGTCGGCCTGCTTGAACGCCTCGAAGATCACCCGCATCTTGCTGGCCGCGATCCCGATGCCGGTGTCGGTCACCGAGAACGCGATGAGCGGCGCGTCCGGATCGGTCAGTGAACCGGCCTCCAGGAGCTGTTCCCTGATGCCCACCGGGACGTCGCCGCTCGCCGGCCGGATCACCAGCTCCACCGAGCCGGAGTCGGTGAACTTCACCGCGTTGGAGAGCAGGTTGCGCAGCACCTGGAGGAGCCGCTGTTCGTCGGTGTGCAGGGTGGCGGGCAGCTCCGGCGAGACCCGCACCGACAGGTCGAGGCCCTTCTCCGCGGTCAGCGGCCGGAAGGTGGCCTCCACGTAGTCCACGAGCTGGACGAGCGCGATACGCGTCGGGGAGACGTCCATCTTGCCCGCCTCGACCTTCGACAGGTCCAGGATGTCGTTGATCAGCTGGAGCAGGTCGGATCCGGCGCCGTGGATGGTCTCGGCGAACTCCACCTGCTTCGGCGAGAGGTTGCCCTCGGCGTTGTCGGCGAGCAGCTTGGCCAGGATCAGCAGCGAGTTGAGCGGGGTGCGCAGCTCGTGCGACATGTTGGCGAGGAACTCGCTCTTGTAGCGCATGGAGACGGCCAGTTGCTCGGCACGCTCCTCCAGGACCTGCCGGGCCTCCTCGATCTCGGTGTTCTTCACCTCGATGTCCCGGTTCTGCTGGGCCAGCAGCTCGGCCTTCTCCTCCAGTTCGGCGTTGGACGCCTGGAGGGCCTTCTGCCGGTTCTCCAGCTCGGCCGACCGTTCCTGGAGCTGCTCGGTCAGCTCCTGCGACTGCTTCAGCAGCACCTCGGTCTTGGTGTTGACGGAGATGGTGTTGACGCTGGTCGCGATCATCTCGGCGATCTGGTTGAGGAAGTCCTTCTGGATCTGCGTGAACGGCGTGAAGGACGCCAGCTCGATCACACCGAGCACCTTGCCCTCGAACAGCACCGGAAGCACGATCACCTGCGCCGGCGGGGCCTCGCCGAGCCCGGAGGAGATCTTCAGGTAGCCCGTGGGCGCCTTCTCCACCAGGATCGTGCGCTTCTCCTGGGCGGCCGTCCCGATCAGCGCCTCACCGGGCCGGAACGACGTCGGCATGGAGCCCATCGAGTAGCCGTACGACCCGAGCATGCGCAGTTCGTACGCGTCCTCGTTCTCGGCGTTCGTGTCCTTGCCGTCGACCAGCGGCATCGCCAGGAAGAACGCGCCGTGCTGCGCGGTCACCACCGGCGTCAGCTCGCTCATGATCAGGGAGGCCACGTCCACCAGGTCGCGGCGGCCCTGCATCAGCGCGGAGATCCGGGCCAGGTTGCCCTTGAGCCAGTCCTGCTCCTGGTTGGCCACCGTGGTGTCGCGCAGGTTGGCGATCATCTTGTTGATGTAGTCCTGGAGTTCCTGGATCTCGCCGGACGCGTCCACGTCGATCTTCAGGTTCAGGTCGCCGCGGGTCACCGCGGTCGCCACGCGCGCGATGGCACGCACCTGCCGGGTCAGGTTCCCGGCCATCTCGTTCACGGACTCGGTGAGGTCCCGCCAGGTGCCGTCGACGTCCCGCACGCGTGCCTGCCCGCCGAGCGCCCCCTCGGTGCCCACCTCGCGGGCGACCCGGGTGACCTCCTCGGCGAAACTGGACAGCTGATCAACCATCGTGTTGATCGTCGTCTTGAGTTCGAGGATCTCACCGCGCGCGTCAATGTCGATCTTCTTGGTCAGGTCACCCTTCGCGATGGCCGTGGTGACCATCGCGATGTTGCGCACCTGGCCGGTCAGGTTGGACGCCATCTGGTTCACCGACTCGGTGAGGTCCTTCCACGTACCCGCCACACCCGGTACGTGCGCCTGACCGCCCAGGATGCCGTCCGTGCCCACCTCGCGCGCCACCTTGGTGACCTGGTCGGCGAACGAACTCAGCGTCTTCACCATCTGGTTGATGGTGTCCGCGAGCTGGGCCACCTCGCCGCTCGCCTCGATGGTGACCTGCCGGGTCAGGTCGCCGTTGGCGACCGCCGCCGAGACCTGGGAGATGTTCCGCACCTGCGTGGTCAGGTTGTTGGCCATCAGGTTCACGTTGTTGCTGAGGTCCTTCCAGATACCCGTGATACCCGGAACGTGCGCCTGACCGCCCAGGATGCCCTCGGTGCCCACCTCACGGGCCACCCGGGTCACCTGCTCCGCGAAACTCGACAGTTGATCAACCATGGTGTTGACCGTCGTGACGAGCTCAAGAATCTCGCCCTTCGCGTCAACAGTGATCTTCTTCGACAGGTCGCCCTTGGCGACCGCGGTCGTGACCTCGGCGATGTTGCGCACCTGGATGGTCAGGTTGTTCGCCATGAAGTTCACGGACTGGGTGAGGTCCTTCCAGGTGCCCGCGACCCCCTGCACCTCGGCCTGGCCGCCGAGGATCCCCTCGGTGCCCACCTCGCGCGCCACGCGCGTGACCTCCTGGGCGAACGACGACAGCTGGTCGACCATCGTGTTCAGGGTGTTCTTCAGCTCCTGGATCTCACCGCGCGCGTCCACGGTGATCTTCTGGGAGAGGTCACCGCGGGCCACCGCGGTGGCCACCTGGGCGATGTTGCGGACCTGGGCCGTCAGGTTGCCGGCCATGCCGTTCACGGAATCCGTCAGGTCCCGCCACACCCCGGCCACACCGGGCACCTGCGCCTGACCGCCCAGCCGTCCTTCCGTACCCACCTCCCGGGCCACCTTGGTGACCTGGTCGGCGAAGGCGGACAGTTGATCAACCATCGTGTTGATCGTGTTCTTCAGTTCGAGGATCTCGCCACGGGCGTCGACGTCGATCTTCTGGGACAGGTCGCCCCGCGCCACCGCCGTCGTCACCTGGGCGATCTGCCGCACCTGGGAGGTCAGGTTGCCGGCCATGAAGTTGACGGAGTCCGTCAGCTCCTTCCAGGTGCCCGAGACGCCGTCCACGCGCGCCTGGCCGCCCAGCCGGCCCTCGGTGCCCACGTCCCTGGCCATCCGCGTCACCTGGTCGGCGAAGCTGGAGAGCTGGTCGACCATCGTGTTCACGGTGTTCTTCAGCTTCAGCATCTCGCCGGAGACGTCGACCGTGACCTTCTGCGACAGATCACCGTTGGCCACCGCCGTCGTCACCTGGGCGATGTTGCGGACCTGGCCGGTGAGGTTGCGGAACGCGGTGTTGACGGAGTCGGTCAAGTCCTTCCAGGTACCGGCGGCTCCGGGCACCTGCGCCTGACCGCCAAGCTCACCCTCGACCCCGATCTCCCGGGCCACGCGGGTGACCTCGGCACCGAACGACGACAGTTGATCAACCATGCCGTTGACGGTGTTCTTCAACTCCAGCATCTCGCCGGCCACGTCGACCGTGACCTTCTGCGACAGATCACCGTTGGCCACGGCCGTCGTCACGGCGGCGATGTCGCGCACCTGGGTGGTCAGGTTCCGGAAGACCGTGTTGACGGAGTCCGTCAGGTCCTTCCAGGTGCCCGCCGCGCCCGGCACGTTCGCCTGCCCGCCGAGCCGCCCCTCGCCGCCGACCTCGTTGGCCACGCGCGTGACCTCGTCCGCGAAGATCCGCAGCGTCTCGGTCATCTGGTTGATCGTCTCGGCGAGCTGCGCGACCTCGCCGCGCGCCGGAACGGTGACCTTGCGCGACAGGTCACCGTTGGCGACCGCGGTGGTCACCTCCGAGATCCCGCGCACCTGGGCCGTCAGGTTGCCGGCCATGGTGTTGACGGAGTCGGTGAGTTCCTTCCACGTACCGGCCACACCGGGCACGTTCGCCTGGCCGCCCAGGATGCCGTCCGTGCCCACCTCGCGGGCGACCCGGGTCACCTCGGAGGAGAACGCCGACAGCTGGTCCACCATCGTGTTGACGGTTTCCTTCAGCTCCAGCATCTCGCCGGCGACCTGGACCGTGACCTTCCGCGACAGGTCACCCTTGGCGACCGCCGTCGTCACCAGCGCGATGTCCCGCACCTGGGCCGTCAACCGGTACGCCATCGTGTTCACCGAGTCCGTCAAGTCCCGCCACGAACCGGACATACCGCGCACCCGGGCCTGACCGCCCAGCTTGCCCTCGGTGCCCACCTCGCTGGCCACGCGCGTGACCTCGTCGGTGAACGTCGACAACTGGTCGACCAGGTTGTTGACGGTCCGGCCGACCTTCAGGAACTCACCGCGCAGCGGATGCCCGGCCCCGTCAGCCGACGGCGACCGCAACTCCATGCGCGGCGACAGATCGCCCTCGGCCACCGCCGTCAGCACCCGGCCCACCTCGGAGACCGGCCGCACCAGGTCGTCTACGAGGGCGTTGGAGTTGTCGATGGCAGCCGCCCAGGAGCCCTCGCAGGCACCCGTCTCCAGCCGCTCCGTGAGCTTTCCCTCACGTCCCACGACACGCCGTACCCGGGACAGCTCACCCGTGAGGTGGAGATTGCGGTCGGCCACCTCGTTGAAGACCGCCGCGATCTCCGACATCACGCCGTCCCCGGACACCGTGAGCCGCTTGCGGAAGTTGCCGTCCCGCATCGCCAAGAGCGCCACCAGCAACCGGTTCAGGGAAGCCGTGTCCACCACGGTGGTCCCGTCACCGCCCCGCTGCCTGCTCAGGGATGGTCCGCCCTTCGCGCGCGCCTTAGTGCCCCGCGCCGCTGCGCCAGACTCCACTGTGTCCCTCCCGCAGGGGTCGACCGTTACTGCTGTGCTCGGACACCGCCATACTCGGCGTACCGCTTACTCCGGCGTACCGGTTACTGCTGCGTATTTCTGCCAGACGAGATCCGGCCACACCAAGGGCTGGTGCCCGCCGCACACACAACGCATTCGGGCTGACCGGACCTTCATCACAAGCTTGCCCAGTGTTTCACCCTCGCCGAACCAGGCCATAACAGTTCGGCAGCTTCGCACATCGTCCGCACACCCTGGGGGCGTAAACACTGGCGACCGGCATCCGCTCGGACGGCGAAGGTAAGTAACCTTGCATGCGGCTGTCCAGCCGCACCGGTCCGTCCGGCCTGGGCGGTGGCACGAGAACGAGCGGGCATTCGGAGGGGCGGCCGCAGACCATGACCACCGGAGTGATCCCCGGGGGACACAACCCGGAGCCACGGCCCACGGGCGAGCGCATGCCGCACCAGCGGCACCAGCCCGGCCAGGCAAGCCCGCATGTCGAGACCCGGTCGAGGAGTTCTGTGATCACCGCGCGCGCGGACGCCACCTTCGAGCCCGTGGGGCGATCGGTCGCGACCGCCCGGGCCTTCGTCCGTGACACGCTCCAGGGCTGGGGCTTCGCCGACGTCGTCGACGACGCGGTGGTCCTCACCAGCGAGCTCGTGACCAACGCCGTGGTGCACGCCGGCACCCACGCCGACGTGCTGTGCCTGCGCACGGACGACGGGGTGCGCATCGAGGTCGCCGACCGCTACCCGGAACGCGAGGTCCCGCTCCAGGGCTCCGCCGTCAACATGGGCAGCCCCGACCGCGAGGGCGGCCGCGGACTCCAGCTCTGCGCGGCTCTCGCCGCCCGCTGGGGTGTCGAGTACACGTCCACGCACAAAAATGTCTGGTTCCAGCTCGATCTCCCCGAGCGCCCGGTGGGCACCCGCGCGGCCGGCCCGTCCCTCCCCGCCGACCTGCTGCCCCTCGCCGACGGCCGGGTCCGGGTCGCGGTCGTCCAGATCGACCGCAAGGGCTCCATCTCGGCCTGGAACGAGGACGCCGAGGAGATCTTCGGCCACACCGCCGCCGAAGTCACCGGCAAACCGCTCACCGACCTCGCCGCCTGGCCGCACACCCCCGGCACCGGCACCGGTATCGCCGAGGCACTCCAGCTCTCCCGGTGGGAGGGCAGCTACGGCATCCGCGGCGCCGACGGCCGCGTGACCTCCGTCTACGCCTCGCATCTGAGAGTCCGTGACACCGGCGGCGAGCCCTCCACCGTCTGCCTGCTCGTACGCGACCACGAACGGGCCGTCCTCCAGACCCCGTTGCGCGTCCCCGCCTCCGACGCCGGCGGCGCCTCCGACGGCCAGAACAGCGACCCCTTCGAGGTGTTCATCGGCTCCCCGGCCCCGGACGACCTCGACGGCCTGCTCCAGCGCACGGTCGAGCGTGCCCGCGACATGCTCGACGGCGACTCCGCGTTCCTGCTCCTCGCCACCGACGACGAGACCGAGTTGGAGGTCCGCGCCTCGACCGGCCTCCCGTCCGCCCGCCAGCGCTTCGCACGCGTCCCCGTGGAAGCCGGCCCCGGCCGCTACGGCTCGGCCCGCATGCCGGCCGTACACGACGATCTGGCGGCCGTTCCGGGCGCGGTCCCCCTCCTGGCCGGCACCGGCATGCGCTCGGTCGTCACGGTCCCGCTGAAGGTCGAGGGCCGCCTCACCGGCTCCCTGGGCGTCGCGGCCGAAGCAGCGGGCAGATACTCCAACGAGGAGGCACTGCGCCTCCAGTTCGCCGCCGACCGCATCGCCCTGGCCGTCGAGTCGGCCCGCCTCGGCGAGCTGGAACGGCTGCGCCGCGGCTCGCTCAGCTTCCTCGTCGAGGCCTCCGACCTGCTCGCCGGCACCCTGGACCGCGACCAGACCCTCGCCCTGATGGCCCAGATGACGGTCCCGACCCTCGCCACCTGGTGCGCCGTCTACACCATCGCCGACCAGGCCTCCGACCCGTACCTGTCGTACGTCCTGCACGAGGACGAGGAACTCATCGACGGCATCAAGTCGTTGCTCGCCAAGGTGCCCCCGCCGGACCCGGTACCCACGCCCGGCGCCCGCGTCTGGACCGCCCCCGGCGAACACGCCCACCAGGCCGCCCTGCGCAGCTCCATGCGCAGCCTCGGCCTGACCGGCGGCCCGACCCGCCAGGTCTCCTCCGGCATCGGCCCGACGCTCGCCACGGCCTCCGCGGTGGGCGGCGAGACCGTCGTCCTCCCCCTGGTCGCCCGCAACCGCGTCATCGGCATGCTCACCCTCGGCAAGCCCACCGACGAACACTTCCGCCAGGAGATCCTGGAACTGGCCGAGGACCTCTCCCGCCGGGCCGCCCTGGCCCTGGACAACGCCCGCCTGTACTCGGAGCGCACGGCCATCAGCCAGGCCCTCCAGCGCAGCCTCCTGCCCCCGGGCACCCCGCACATCGAGGGCATGGAGGTCGAGGTCATCTACCGCGCGGCCGGCGAGGGCAACGAGGTCGGCGGCGACTTCTACGACGTCTTCCCCATCGCCGACAACGCGTACGGCTTCGCCATCGGCGACGTCTGCGGTACGGGCCCCAACGCGGCCGCGGTGACCGGCCTCGCCCGGCACGCGCTGCGCCTGCTCGCCCGGGAGGGCCTCAGTGGTCCCGCGGTCCTGGAGCGCCTCAACTCGGCCATCCTGGACGAGGGAGCCCGCAGCCGCTTCCTGACCCTCCTGTACGGCGAGATGCGTCCCCAGGAGGACGGCAGCGCGGAGATGAAGGTGGTCTGCGCCGGCCACCCGCTCCCGTTGCGCCTGCGTCAGGACGGCACGGTCGAGGCCGCCGCCGAACCCCAGCCGCTCCTCGGTGTCATCGAGGACCTCGAACTGTACGAGCAGACGGTCACCCTCGACCCGGGCGACGTCCTCCTCTGCGTCACGGACGGCGTGACGGAACGCCGGGAGGGCACGCGCATGCTCGGTGACGACGGCCTCGCGGACGTCCTGACCACCTGTACAGGCCTCACAGCGGGCGCGGTCGCCGCACGCATCATGCGCGCGGTGGAGCGCTTCGCGTCGGACGCCCCGTCCGACGACATGGCGATCCTGGCGATGCGGGTCCCCGGTCTCCAGAAGGACTGAGAGCGGGGACCGGAGGGGGAACGGCCGGAAGGAAGCACAAAAAAGCCCCGCCCGAAAGGGCGGGGCTTTTCTTGTTGGAGCCCCCAAACGGAATCGAACCGTTGACCTTCTCCTTACCATGGAGACGCTCTACCGACTGAGCTATAGGGGCCTGTTGCCTTTTCGAGGTTTCCCCCGCGGCAACGGAATAGATCATACCCCGAACAGGCTTGAGTTCCCAAACTCGTTCAGAAGGCGGGCTGAAGCAGTCCGCCGAGGGCATTGCAGGCGGATACGATCCGCTGCATCTCCCGCTTCGTCAACGCGGCGTCCACGGGCAGCGCCAGCGTCTCGTCCGCGGCCACCTCGGTCTCCGGCAGCGAGACACAGCGCCGGAATTCCGGCAGCCGGTGCACCGGCGTCTTCACCGGCACCCGGCAGTCAACTCCCTTGCCCCGCAGGGCCCGAGCGAAGGCGTCCCGATCGGGCCGGCCGTTCCCCGGCACCCGCACGACGTACTGCTGGTAGGTGTGCCCGTCGCCGCCGTCCGGCGTCCGCACGCCGCGCAGCTTCGCGTCGAGATAGGAGGCCCGCTGCCGGCGCTGCGCGATCTCGTCGTACGGAGCCTCGGACTCGCCCTGCTCCAGCACCAGCAGCCCGTGCTGCTGCCCCAGCTCACGCAACCGCCTGATGTCGGCCCACCGTCCAAACCGGTGCACGACAACGACCGCTGCGGAACGGGCAGTTACGGCCGCCTCCACCGCCGTCACGTCGAGGCAGTAGGTCAGCGGATCTATGTCGGCGAACACCGGAAGCGCACCGGCCAGTGTCACGGCCTGGGCGACTTCGACGTTCCCGAAGGCCGGCACGATGACCTCGTCGCCGACTCCGACACCGGCGGCCCTGAGCATTGCAGCAGTACCCATGCTGGGATGCTCGGCGCGGAACGTGAACGACACGTTACGCAAACCAAAAAAGGGTTGGACCCGGAACCGAAGTTCCAGATCCAACCCTTTCAAAATTTGTTCGGCGGTGTCCTACTCTCCCACAGGGTCCCCCCTGCAGTACCATCGGCGCTGTAAGGCTTAGCTTCCGGGTTCGGAATGTAACCGGGC
>NZ_JBEOYD010000033.1:0-124071 GCF_040296885.1 Streptomyces sp. NPDC001980
ATATTCGAAAGTTTAAAACACAAACGAGTTCGAGTAAAACGCCAAGAGAGTATATTGCGGCGACCGGCCCCCACCGGCCCGCACCCGAACGAGAGACACGCACCTCCATGCACAACAACCCCCCAGCCACCCGGGCCCGGCGCACCGCCCGCGCCGCGTTGCTCGTGGTGGCCGTCGCCGTCGCCCTGTTCGTCCTCCTCGGACAGCTGACGGCGGTGCTGCCCGTCGGCTTCTGGTCGCCGGTCCTGTCGGTCCTGGCGCTCCAGCTGCCGATGCTCCTGCTCTCCATCGTCCGGGACACCTTCGGCTCCTGGAACATCGTGCTGGCGGCCCTGGCCCTGGCCGTCGGCATCCTCACCCTGCGCCGCCGGGGCGGGCGGCGGCTCCCCGTCGCCGTCACCGCGCTGAGCGGAACCGCGCTGCTGCTCACCCTGGTCACCACCACCGTGCAGGTGTTCTCGGTGCACGGCGCGACCGGCGACTGGTTCGTGTTCTCGCCGGCCTCTCCGGCGAAGGCCGCGGGCCGGGGGCCCGACCGGACCGTCACGTACGCCACGGTCGGCGGCGAGCAGCTGAAGGCGGACCTCTACCTGCCGAAGACGAAGGCCGCCGCGCCGCTCGTGGTCAGCATCCACGGCGGCGGGTTCATCTCCGGCTCCCGCGGCCCGACCCCGTACACGGGCTGGCTGGCCGACCAGGGCTACGCCGTCCTCGACGTCGACTACCGGCTGGCCACCAAGACCCGGCACACCTGGAACACCGCGGACGCCGACGTCGGCTGCGCCCTGACCTGGGCCACCGCGCACGCCTCCGAGTACGGGCTGGACATGGACCGGGTGGCCACCTTCGGTGGATCCGCCGGCGGCAACCTGGCCATCAACGTCGCCTACAAGGCCGACGCGGGCACGCTGAAGCCGAGTTGCGGCTCCGCCGCGCAACTGCCGAAGGTGAAGGCCGCGATCGGCTCGTACCCGGTGGTCGACATGACGGCCTCCGTGCCGGACTCCGCGTACGGCGGCCAGGTCGCCGACGAGTACGTCGGCGGCAGCCCCGCCCGCTACCCGGAGCGCTTCCGGGCCGTCGACGCCGCGAACCAGATCGGCCCCGCCGCCCCGCCCACCCTGATCCTCCAGGGCTCCCGCGACCACCTCGTCTTCGCCGACCACACCAAGGCGTTCGCCGACAAACTGACCGCGGCCGGCGTCACGCACCGCTATGTCGAGCTCCCGTTCCTGGAGCACGCCTACGACCAGTCCTCGGTGAACATCGGCACGAAGGCCACCCGGGCGCTGATGCTGCCGTGGCTGCGGAAGTACCTCGGGAGCTGACCGCCGGACCGGGGCGAGGGTGCCGCCCGGGGCTCGACGCGCGCGATCGGCGCGGAGCTGGTGTGCTGGGTGAGGGGGCTTCGGACCCTACCCGTCGTACCCGTTCCGGGAGAGACGCATGAGTATCTACCGAGTCGCGCAGGTGCCCGCCCTGGGCGGGCCGTTCGAGATCGTCGAGCGGGAGGTGCCCAGGCCGGGCCCCGGCCATGTGCGGATCGCCGTGGAGGCCTGCGGCATCTGCCACAGCGACACCTTCTTCGTCACCGCCGCACTGCCGGGTGTCACGTTCCCGGTGGTGCCCGGCCACGAGATCGCCGGGCGGATCGAGGAGCTCGGCGAGGGCATCGAGGACTGGGGCTGGCAGCTCGGCGACCGGGTGGGAGTCGGCTGGTTCGGCGGCAGCTGCGGCCACTGCAAGCCCTGCCGCCAGGGCGACTTCATCGTCTGCGAGAACCTGAAGGTGCCCGGCTGGTCCTACGACGGCGGCTTCGGCCAGCAGGTGATCGCGCCGGTCGACGCCCTGGCCCGCATCCCCGACGGGCTGACCTCGGCCGACGCGGCACCGCTGGGCTGCGCGGGCGTGACCACCTTCAACGGCCTGCGGCGCAGCCCGGCCGAGCCCGGTGACCTGGTCGCCGTCGTCGGGCTCGGCGGACTCGGCCACCTCGGGGTGAAGTACGCGGTGGCCATGGGCTTCGAGACGGTGGCCGTCGCCCGCGGCGCCGAGAAGGCCGACTTCGCCAAGCAGCTCGGCGCCCACCACTACGTCGACTCCACGACCGAGACCCCGGTCGCGGAGGCCCTCCAGTCGCTCGGCGGCGCCAAGGTCGTGCTCGCCACCGCGGGCAACTCCCAGGCGATCACGGCGGCCGTGGACGGGCTGGCGCCCCGGGGCGAACTGGTGGTGATCGGCATCGACCCCGAGCCGCTCGGGATCAGCCCGTTCCAGCTGCTCTCGGGCGCGCGGGTGGTCCGCGGCCATCCGTCCGGCACCGCCCAGGACGTGCAGGACACCATGGAGTTCAGCGCCCTGCACGGAATCCGCCCGACGATCGAGACCGTACCGCTGGAGCAGGCGGACGAGGCGTACCAGAAGATGCTCACCGGGGCCGCGCGCTTCCGCATGGTCCTCACCTACGACTGAACCTACGACTGAGAACGTACGGCTGAACCTACGACCGAGCGTCACGCACCGACCACCGCCACGGCCAGGGCGGTCCGGCCGGTCAGCGCCCACAGGGCCGCGGGCAGCAACACCCGCTCCGGCAGGACCAGCAGCAGGAACACCGGTGCGGTGGATGGCCCGAGCCGGCCCGGAAGCAGCAGCGCCCCGGCGTACCCGGCCACCGCCGGCGCGGCCAGCACCGTCCGCGCCCGGCCGGGACCCTGCCGTACCGGCAGGGTCCGGCAGCCCGCGCGCACGTCGTGCGGGCGGTCGTCGACGGCGAGCAGCAGATTGCCGAAGGTGCCCTGCACGCCCAGCAGCACCGGCGGGGGCGGCCAGCGCGGCGCCGAGCGCGGTGACGACCGGGGTGACCACCAGGTCGTACGGGCGCAGCGTCTCCAGATGGCCGGACAGCCGCCTCAGCGTCAACCGGTACCGCCCGCGCGCCCCGGCTCGGGCGCCAGCGCCTCGGCCGTCCGGCACAGCGCGGCCCGGTGCGGGCCCTGCGGCAGCGCCTCCAGTTCCCGGCGGGCCCGTTCCGCGTACACACGCGCCAGCCGCGTGCACTCCTCCAGCGCGCCCGTCTCCGCCAGCAGCCGCCCCACCTTCTCCGGGTCCTTCGAGACCGGCCCGGCCAGCAGCAGGGGCAGGCTGGGCCGGTCGTTGCGCAGGTCGCTGTCGGCGGGCTTGCCCTCCCGCCCGGCCTCCGGGCCGTACGGCAGCAGGTCGTCGCGGATCTGGAACGCCACCCCGAGCGCGTTGCCGTAGCCGGCCAGGGCCCGGGCCTGCCCCGGCGAGCCGCCGCCCAGCACCGCGCCCGTCTCGCAGCACGCGCTCAGCAGCGCCGCCGTCTTCAGCCGGACCATCTCCAGGTACCCGCCGACCGCGTCCGGCGCCCGGACCGGGTCCAGTTCCCGGGCCACCCCCTGCGCCATCCGCCGGCCGGCCCGCGCCAGCACGCCCACGGCCCGGTTCACGGCCGCCTCCGGCACCCCGCGCCGACCGCACTCCACCACCTGCTCGAACAGCGCGAACATCAGCGCGTCGCCGCCCAGCACGGCCGCGCCCGGCCCGAACCTGGCATGCCCCGACGGCTTGCCGCGGCGCAGCTGGTCGTCGTCGAGGATGTCGTCGTGCAGCAGGCTCGCCACATGCACCAGCTCCACCCCGACCGCCGCGGGCATGACCCGCTCGTACGACCCGCCCACGGCCGCCGCCGACTCCAGCAGCAGCACCGGTCGCAGCAGCTTGCCCGGCGGATGGAGCGCCCAGCGGTGCACCTCCGTGAGCGGACCCTCGGCGTCCCGGGACAGCCAGTCCCGCAGCGCCTGCTCCACGGCGGCCGCCGTGCCGTTCTCCTCGTGCCGCATACCCGGTCCTCACTGCTGATCGCTTCCCTGGCGGTGAACGAGCCACGCACGGCGGTGTCACAAGGCTGCCGGAGGCACGGCGGGCGCGTACCCCGGCGTACAGCCGTGCGCTCAGCCGCGTACCGCGCGGGCCGCGAGCAGCGCGATGTCGTCCTCGGAACCGGCGCCGAGGCGCGCGAGGACCGTGTCGAGGATCTTGTCCAGCGGATCGGTGGGACACAGCGACAGTCCCGTCAGCCGGGCCAGACCGCGGTCGATGTCCTCGCCGCGCCGCTCCACGAGCCCGTCCGTGTACAGGAGCAGCACACCGCCGCGCTCCGGGCTGACGCGCTGCTCGTAGCGGCCGAGCCCGCTGCCCAGCGGCGGACCGACCGGCACCGGGACCAGCTGTATCTCGCCCTGCGGGGTGAGCCAGACCGGCGGCAGATGGCCGGCGCTGGCGTAGGTGAGGGTGGCGACGTCCGCGTCACCGAGCGCGAGGAAGCAGGTGGCCACCCGCTCGAAGCCGGAGTCGGCGACCATGCGGTCCGCGTGCTGGAGGATGCGGCGCGGCGAGAGCCCCGCGAGGGCCAGGGCGCGCAGCGTCGAACGGTAGTGGCTCATCGCCACCGACGCGTCCACCCCGTGGCCCATCACGTCCCCGATGACCAGCATCGTGCGGCCGTCGGGCAGGGCCAGGACGTCGTACCAGTCGCCGCCGATCATCGAGCCGTCGTCGGCGGGACGGTAGCGGGCGGTGGTCTCCACACCGCCGTGCCGCCGCAGCTGGCCGGGCTCGGTCAGCAGGGCCCGCTGCAGTTCCAGGGCCATGGTGTGCTCGCGTTCGAAGCGGACCGCGCGGTCCAGGGCGCGGGCGGCGCGGGCGGCGAGCTCGCGGGCCACCGTGGCGTCCTCGTTCGAGAACGGCGCGGAGTCCCCGGCACGGGCCAGCAGCAGGATGCCGAGCACCCGGCCGTCCGAGACCAGAGGGGCGAGGAGCACCGAGTGGACCCGGGCGGTCAGACACGCCTGGGCGGGCGCCCAGCGCGGGATCAGCGACCGCCACTGCGCCGCGGTGATCGCGTTGCGGCGCCAGATCCGGCCCGCCGCCAGGTTCCGCCGGGTCCCGGTGCCGCGCGGCCAGCCGACCAGGTTGCCGCGCGCGTCGAGGGCCGCCAGCCCGGTGACCAGCCCGGGACGCGTGGCGTACGCCGCGAGCCTGGTCGGCGTCCGCCGTGCCGACACGGTGTCCGGCGGACTGAGCTCCACGCCGGCCGCGTCCGCCAGCTCCGGTACGACGAACTCCGCCAGCTCCCGGCAGGTCCCGGCGACGTCGGTGCCGGTGCCGATCCGGGACGCGGCCGAGTCCAGCAGCGCCAGCCGCCGATGGGCGCGCTCCAGCTCGTACACGTACTGCTGCGGCTCGCTGATCTCCAGGCCCACCCCGGCGACGCCCACCACCTTGCCCGTGCCGTCCACGAGCCGGTGGTAGACGCACCGCCACTCCCGGACCTGGTACGGCGAGTCCACCCAGGTCCGTCCGGTGACGATGGCCTCACGCGGCCGTCCGTCGCGGATGACGTCCCGCAGCACCTGGTCGGGCCGCTGGATGTGCGGCAGCACCTCGTGCTGGGTGCGGCCCAGGTAGGCGGCGGCGGGCAGGCCCGTCGCCCGGGCCATGTGCGGATTGACGTAGAGGTAGCGCAGATCGGTGCCGAGGACGGCGAAGCCCACGGCCGCGTCCTCGACGATGCCGCGCAGCATGTCGAGGTAGCCGATGCCGACGGGGGGTGCGTCCGCCGCGGCCGAAGCCGGTGTGCCCCGCGCGACGGGCGCGACCGGCGTCTTCAGGGTGTCCCGCGCGTCCGGTGGCGTCGGTGTCTTCCGCGCGTCCGGTGGTGTCGGGGTGTCCCGCGCGTCCGGTGGCGTCGGGGTGTCCCGCGCGCCCCGTGACGTCGGTGTGTCCCGCGCGGTCGCCGCCGCCGGTGCGGCCGGTCGTCGTGAGGAGGTGTCCCTGTCCACCCGGTCCTCCTCGCCTGCCCCCTCCCTCGGCCGCCCTCATCGTGCAACAGGTCCCGGCACGGCGCATCCCGGGACGGCTCCGGTCGGCATCCCGGGCGCCGTCGCTCACATCGCCCGGAGCGCGGCTGTGCGGCGGCCTTAACCCCCGTTGATCAGGAGCGGTGACGCCGGTGTAATCAGCCGTACATACCGTCGGGGTCGAATGGAAGAGGCTGACCAGCAGGAACAGGGGGCGCCCGTGGCCGCGCCGGACTCGCGCAGCACCGACACCGGACGGGTGCGGACCGTCTGCTCGTACTGCGGGGTCGGCTGCGGCATGGTCCTGGACATCGGCAGGGGCCCGGACGGCCGCCGTACCGTCCTGAAGGCGTCCGGCGACAAGGAGCACCCGGCGAACTTCGGCCGGCTGTGCACGAAGGGCGCCACCACCGCCGACATGCTGGCCGCTCCCGGCCGCCTGACCACCGCCCTGCTGCGGCCCGAGCGGGGCGCGGAGGCGGTGCCGTCGGCCGTGGACGCGGCGGTCGCCGAGACCGCGCGGCGGCTGCGCGCGATCGTCGACGAGCACGGCCCGGACGCGGTCGCCCTCTACGTCTCCGGCCAGCTGAGCCTGGAGGCCCAGTACCTCGCCAACAAGCTCACCAAGGGCTGGCTCCGCACCAACAACATCGAGTCCAACTCCCGGCTGTGCATGGCCAGCGCCGGCACCGGCTACAAGCTCTCCCTCGGCGCCGACGGCCCGCCCGGCTCGTACCAGGACCTCGACAAGGCGGACGTCTTCCTGGTCATCGGCGCCAACATGGCCGACTGCCACCCCATCCTCTTCCTGCGCCTGATGGACCGGGTGAAGGCGGGCGCGAAGCTGATCGTCGTCGACCCACGCCGTACTGCCACCGCCGAGAAGGCCGACCTGTTCCTGCAGGTCAGGCCCGGCACCGACCTCGCTCTCCTCAACGGCCTGCTCCACCTCCTGTACGAGAACGGGCACACCGACCCCGACTTCGTCGACGCGTACACCGAGGGCTGGGAGGCGATGCCGGAGTTCCTCGCGGACTACCCGCCCGCCGCCGTCGCCGACATCACCGGGATCCCCGAGGCCGACCTGCGCGCGGCGGCCCGGCTGATCGGCGAGGCGGGGGAGTGGACCAGCTGCTGGACCATGGGCCTCAACCAGTCCACGCACGGCACCTGGAACACCAACGCCCTGGTCAACCTGCACCTCGCGACCGGGAAGATCTGCCGCCCCGGCAGCGGCCCGCTCTCCCTCACCGGCCAGCCCAACGCCATGGGCGGCCGGGAGATGGGCTACATGGGCCCCGGGCTGCCCGGCCAGCGGTCGGTGCTCGTCGACGCCGACCGCGCGTTCGTCGAGGAGCAGTGGGGGCTGGCGCCGGGCTCGATCCGCGCCGACGGCGTCGGCAAGGGCACGGTGGAGATGTTCCGGAAGATGGCCGACGGCGAGGTCAAGGCCTGCTGGATCATCTGCACCAACCCCGTCGCCTCCGTCGCCAACCGCCGGACCGTCATCGAAGGCCTGGAGGCCGCCGAGTTCGTCGTCACCCAGGACGTCTTCACCGACACCGAGACCAACGCCTACGCGGACGTCGTCCTGCCCGCCGCCCTGTGGACCGAGACCGAGGGCGTCCTCATCAACAGCGAGCGCAACCTCACCCTCGCCCGCCCCGCCGCCGACCCGCCCGGCGAGGCCACCGCCGACTGGCGGCTGATCGCCGGCGTGGCCCGCGCGATGGGATACGAGGACGGCTTCTCCTACGACAGCGCGGAGGAGATCTTCGAGGAGATCAAGCGTTTCCACAACCCGCAGACCGGCTACGACCTGCGGGGCGTGACCTACGACCGGCTGCGCACCACCCCCGTCCAGTGGCCGGCCGCCACCGCCGACGGCCCCGACCGCAACCCCGTCCGCTACCGCGACGCCGACGGTTCCCTCACCTTCGCCACCGCCTCCGGACGCGCCGTCTTCCACGCCCGGCCGCACCTCGATCCCGCCGAGATGCCGGACGACGACTACCCGTTCGTCCTGAACACCGGCCGCCTCCAGCACCAGTGGCACACCCTGACCAAGACCGCGAAGGTCGCCAAGCTGAACAGGCTCAACCCCGGCCCGTTCGTCGAGGTCCACCCCGAGGACGCGGCCGCGCTCGGACTCGCCGACGGCGACTCGGTGGAGGTCGCCTCACGGCGCGGCCGTGCGGTGCTGCCCGCGGTCGTCACGGACCGGGTGCTGCCCGGCTCCTGCTTCGCGCCGTTCCACTGGAACGACCTGTTCGGCGAGTACCTCAGCGTGAACGCGGTGACCAGCGACGCGGTCGACCCGCTGTCGTTCCAGCCCGAGCTGAAGGTCTGCGCGGTGTCGCTGACCAAGGTGTCCACGCCGGTGAGTGTGCAGGTGCCCGGTGCGGAGGAGGCCCGGGCCGCCGTCGTACCCGCGCCTACCGCCGTCGTAGCCGGTGCCGGTGCCGGTGCCGGTGCCGTCGCGCCGACCGCCGTGCTGCCCTCCGCCGCCTCCGTCTTCGGCCTCGACCCCGCCCCGCCGCCGGTCCTCACCGCACCCGAGCGGCAGTACCTGGTCGGTTTCCTCGCCGGTATCCCGGTCGGCGCCCCCGGCGTCCCCGTGCTGCCGCCGGACGCGCCGTTCAGCCCCGAGCACGCCCTGTGGGTCAACGGCACCCTCGCCGGCATGTACTCCCGGTCCGCCGCGACCCCGGCTCCGCTGCCCACGCCCGGCCGCCAGGTGGTCGTCCTCTGGGCCTCGCAGACCGGCAACGCCGAGGACTTCGCCGCCACCACCGCCGAGCGCCTCACCGCGGGCGGCCACGCCGCCTCCCTCCTCGCCATGGACCAGGCCGACCCGGCCGCCCTGCCCACGGGCGCCGACCTGCTCCTGATCACCAGCACCTTCGGCGACGGCGACGCCCCCGACAACGGCGCCGGTTTCTGGGACGGCCTCGCCGCCCTCGACGCCGGGCGCCTCGAAGGCCGCCGGTACGCCGTGCTGGCCTTCGGCGACTCCAGCTACGACGACTTCTGCGGGCACGGGCGGCGCCTGGACAGCCGGATGGACGAGCTCGGCGCGGTCCGGATCGCGCCGCGCACCGACTGCGAACCGGACTACGGGACCCAGGCGGAGTCCTGGCTCGACCAGGTGCTCGCCGCCCTCAAGGACGAGGCCCCGTCTTCCTCCGCGGCAGCCCCCGCCCCGGCCCCCGTGCCCGCCAGGTCCCGGCGCCCCGCCCCCACCACCGCCCGCCTCGTCGGCAACCGGCCGCTCAGCCTGCCCGGCGCCGGCAAGGAGGTCCGCCGCTTCACCTTCGACACCCGCGACAGCGAGACCCCCCTGGTCTACGAGGCGGGCGACGCGCTCGGCGTCCGTCCTCTCAACTCCCCTGCCCTGGTGACGGAATGGCTGGATGCCGCGGGCCTCGACGCCGCAACCGGCGTGGAGATCAACGGAGTCGGCGAAGTCCCCCTCGCCGAAGCCCTCTCCCGCCATCTGGACATCACCCGCGTCACCCCGGACCTGCTCCGCTTCGCGACCGAACGCACCCGTGATCCTCGCGAGTTGCGGAAACTCCTTCGCCCCGACAACAAGGACGAGCTGGCCAAGTGGTCCTGGGGCCGGCAGGCGGTCGACGTCGTCGGCGAGTTCGGGATCCGCGCCGGCGCCCAGGAGTGGGCGGGCGTCCTCGGCAGGCTGCAGCCGCGCCTGTACTCCATCTCGTCCAGCCCGCTGACCGACCCCCACCAGGTCTCGCTCACCGTCTCCGTCGTCCGCTACGAGAACCTGCGCGGCACGCCCCGGCAGGGCGTCTGCTCGCCGTTCCTCGCCGACGCCGAACCCGGCACGCCGGTCCCGGTGCACGTCCAGCGCTCCCCGCACTTCCGGCCGCCCGCCGACCCGGCGACCCCCATGGTCATGGTCGGCCCCGGCACCGGCGTGGCGCCGTTCGTCGGGTTCCTGGAGGAGCGCCGCGCCCGCGGCCACCGCGCCCCCAACTGGCTGTTCTTCGGCGAACAGCACCGGGCCACCGACTTCTACTACGAGGAGGAGCTCACCGCCCTGCTCGCCGAGGGCACCCTGACCCGCCTCGACACCGCCTTCTCCCGCGACCAGCGCGCCAAGGTCTACGTGCAGGACCGGATGCGCGAACACGGCCCACTGCTCTGGTCCTGGCTCCAGGACGGCGCCCACTTCTACGTCTGCGGCGACGCCTCCCGGATGGCCAAGGACGTCGACCGGGCCCTGAAGGACATCGCCACCGTGCACGGCGGACTGACCGAGGACGAGGCGACCGGGTTCGTCAAGCAGCTGACCGCGGACAAGCGTTACGTCCGGGACGTCTACTGACCCTTACCGGCTGGTCATCAGGTGGTGCATGGTGAGGGCGAGGTGCAGCCGGAACCGGCCCTGCGGGGAGCGCACCGACCAGCCCAGCAGATGCTCGGCGTGCGTCAACCGGTCCTGGAGCGTGGAGTGATGGACGTTGACGTCGGCGGCCGCCGCGCGCAGGCTCGCCGTCGACGCGACCGCGTGCAGCGTACGCAGCATCCAGGGCGCGTCCGCCGCGGCGGCCCGCACCGCGCGGACGTCCGGCGCCGGTTCCGCACCGGGTACGACGAGGTCGGCGAGGAGCGCGACCCCGCCCAGCTCGTCGGCGTGCACGATGGGCGGGCCGCCGGACTCCGGGGCGCCGCCGTCGGAGGTGAACCGCAGCGCGGTACGGGCCGCCGCCCAGGACCGGGGAAGGTCCGCGACGGCCACGGCCGTCCCCACGCCCGCGCGTCCCGTCGGCAGCACCGGCGGCAGGCCGTCGGCCATGATCCGGGGCGTCCCGTCGGCCGCGATCCCGGGCGGCCGTTCGGCCGCGATCCGTGACGGTCCGTCGGTCACGATCCTGGGTGGCCCGTCGGCCACCGCCACCGCCCGGTACCGGGCCGCCGGGTCGGCGGTGTCCAGGCCGAGCCTGCGGGCCGCGTGCAGCCGGGCCGGTAGCGGGGCGCCGCCGTCCAGGACCGTCTCGACCAGCGCGGGGTCGTCCACCGGCGGCCCCGGGGCCCGCCCCCGGGTGCGGTCGAGCACGGACCGTACGGCCGCCGAGGCCCGCTCCAGGATCACCGCGTCGACGACGCTCGGGCCTTCGGCCCCGGCCCGCTCCAGCCACAGCGCCGGCGGCCCGCCCGGCACCAGCGGCGCGCACGGCCACCCGGGCTCGGACGCACCCACCACGTCCGTCCGCCGGCCGTCCGGCTCCACCCGCAGGCGGACCCGCCGCTCCTCGTCGGTCAGCCGCGCCGGACACCCGGCGAGCACGGCGGCCCCGCGCACCAGCGCCTCCAGACCGGCCCTGGTCTCGGCCAGCCGGTCGAAGTAGGCGATGACCGCGACGGCGGCCCCGGCATCCGGGTCCACCGCGGCCAGCCGCCCCGCCAGCTCTTTCATACGGCCATGATGCGCCATCCGGCGGTACGGCGAGGAGAGCCCGGCACCGCAGGCAACCCGCGCGAGCCCCCGCCCCTCCTAGCTGTCGAGACCCGGCGTCCCACAGCGCCGGCACAGGAACCGACCGACAGGAGCCCCGCTTGGACCGCAACGAACCCCCGCGGGCCGCCGCCGGACCGTCCCGCCGGAGATTCATGGTGTACACGGTGGCCGCGACCACCCTCACGGTCGCCGCCCCGCTCGGCTGCGACACTCCACGGGCCGACGGCGCCACCGCGGCCCCCGGCGTCCTGGTCACCGGCACCGACGAGGAGATGCTCGTCCTGGAGGTCACCGCGGCCAACGAGGTCGTCGTACGGCTGCCCCGGGTCGAGGTCGGCCAGGGCATCACGACCGCCGTCGCCATGATGATCGCCGAGGAGCTGGACGCCCGCCTCGCCGATGTCCGGATCCCGCTCGCCGACGCCCGCGGCAAGGGCAACCAGTACACCGGAGGCTCCAGCTCGGTCAGTTCGCTGTACGGCCCGGCCCGGCAGCTGGCCGCCACCGCCCGCGCCCGGCTGGTGACCGCGGCCGCCCGCCGCTGGCGGCTCCCCGCGCGCATCCTGCGCACCTGGAACACCATGGTCGTGGCCCCCGACGGCCGGACGGCCACCTTCGGTTCCCTCACCGCGAGCGCGGCCCGGATCCGTACCCCGGACGTGTCGAGCAAGCCCAAGCCGGCCTCCCGGCACCGGGTGATCGGGAAGCCCACGACCAGGATCGACGCGCGGGACATCGTCACGGGCGCCGCGAAGTACGCCGGCGACCTGGCGGTGGCGGGCGCGAAGCCGACCGTGGTGGCCCGGCCGCCGACCCTGCGCGGCAAGCTGGTCTCCCTCGACGACACGGCGGCCCGCGCTCTGCCCGGCGTCCACGCGGTCGTGAAGATCCCGGGCGGGGTCGCCGTCGTGGCGGACACCTTCCACCACGCCTTCCAGGCCCGGGACGCGCTCAGGATCACCTGGGCGGACGGCCCGCTGGTGCCCCTGTCCGACAAGGAGATCCGCGCCCGGCTGCGGGCCGCGGTGCCCCGGCCCGGCAGCCCGCCGCGCGGATCGACGCAGATCGAGGGCGAGTTCGCGTTCGCGTTCGTCAGCCATGCCCCGATGGAGGTGCTCACGGCCGTCGCCGACGTCCGCTCCGACCGGGCCGAGCTGTGGTTCGCCACCCAGACCCCGATGGACGCCCGCGAGGCCGTCGCCGAGCTGCTGGGGCTCTCGAAGACCGTCGTACGGGTCCATGTGACGCGCGGCGGCGGCTCGTTCGGGCGGCGGCTCAATTTCGACCAGGCGATCGAGGCGGCCCTCGTCTCCAAGGCGGCCCACCGGCCCGTGAAGCTGATGTGGAGCCGCAACGACGACATCCGGCACGGCAGGATGCGCCCCGCCGACCACCACCGGATCCGGGCCAGTGTCGCCGGCGGCCGGGTGGTGGCCTTCCAGCACATGTCGGCCTCGGTGGGGGAGTCGTCCGACGAGCAGGGCCTGACCGCGCAGTCCGGTGCGGTACGTCCGCTGCCCAGTGACAGCGGGCTGTACAACTTCGGCCGGGTGGGCGGCGATTCGGGCGGCATCGAACTGCCGGTACCGCTCGGCGCCTGGCGCTCGGTGGACTCCGGAACCATGCGTACGGCGGAGGAGATCGTCGTCGACGACATCGCCCGCGCGCTGGGCCGGGACCCGGTCGCCTTCCGCCGTACCACCCTGCGCAGCAAGACGGTGCGGACGGTCCTCGCCAAGGCGGCCGCCGCCGGGCACTGGGGGCGCCGGATGCCGGCGGGCACCGCGCAGGGCGTCGCCGTCCACGAGGAGTACGGGTCCGCCGTCGCCTGCCTCGCCGAGATCGACGCCACCGACCCGAAGAACCCCCGGGTCACCAAGGTGGTGATGGCCGCCGACGTCGGTACGGCCGTCAACCCGCGCGGCCTGGAGGCACAGCTCATGGGCACCGCCGTCGACGGCATCTCCACCGTGCTGCGCGCCGGGCTGCACATCGACCGTGGCGCGGTCCGCGAGGGCAGCTTCGCCGACTTCCACTACGCCCGCCAGCGGCACGCCCCGCTGGAGTTCGAGGCCCACATCATCCCGTCCGGCGGGGATCCGGGCGGCGCCGGTGAACTCGGCGTCCCCGCGGCGGCGGGCGCGGTCGCCAACGCCTACGCCCGCGCCACCGGCACGAAGCCCCGCAGCTTCCCCCTCGACTTCTGACCCTGCCGTTCCCAACTCCCAGAAGGCACCGATGCGTTCGTATTCCTTCGTCCTCAACGGCAAACCGGTGACGGTCGAGGCCCCCGCCGACATGCCCCTCCTCTGGGTCCTGCGCGACCTGCTCGGCGTCACCGGCCCCAAGTACGGCTGCGGGGTGGGCGTCTGCCGCGCCTGCACCAGCCACCTCGACGGCGAGGAGATCCAGCCGTGCACGGTCCCGGTCGCCGACTGCGCGGACCGCGCGGTCACCACCATCGAGGGCCTGGCCGACGGCGACACCCTGCACCCCGTCCAACAGGCCTGGGTGGACTGTGACGTGGCCCAGTGCGGCTTCTGCCAGCCCGGCCAGATCATGGCGGCCGCCGCCCTCCTGAAACGCACCCCGCACCCGACGGACGCCGACATCGACGCCATCGAGAACGTCTGCCGCTGCGGCACCTACTCCAGGATCAGGGAGGCGATCAAGAAGGCGTCGGCGAACGGGGGTTGAGCCCCGGCCCCACTCCTTCTCCTGCTGACGCGTGAACGGCGACCAAAGGTACCGAGGCATGGACCATGGACGCCCAGGCACAGAGGATCGGCCGACGCGCCCGCAACCACTCCCGCCCGACGATGGGGTCCATCCGACGAGCGGGAGGTACGAGACGTGAGGACAGCACGGGGGAGTGCGGCCGCCGCCCTGGCCGTGGCGGCCGCACTGGCACCGCGGCCGCCGTACCGCGGGGAACTGGGCCTGGGACCGCGCTGACCGCGGGCCGACCGGCTCTCAGCGCGCCAGCACCCGCCGCAGCCAGTCCACATGTGCCGCCCGTGCCGACTGGGACACGGCGGCCTGTGGGGCGAAGCCGTCGAAGCCGTGGAAGCCGCCGGGCCAGACGTGGAGTTCGGCGATGCCGCCGGACTGCCAGATACGGGAGGCGTAGGTGACGGTCTCGTCGCGGAAGGTCTCGGCGGAGCCGACGTCGAGGAAGGCCGGGGGGAGGCTCGTGAGGTCGGTGGCGCGGGCCGCGGCGGCGTAGGGGGAGACGTCGGGGCCGCCCCGGTGGTCGCCGAGGAGGGCGGTCCAGCCGGTCTCGTTGGAGGTGTGGTCCCAGATGCCGAGGCCCTTCATCTGGTGGCTGGAGGGGGTGTCGTTGCGGTCGTCGAGCATCGGGCAGAGCAGCATCTGGCCGATCACGGACGGGCCCTGACGGTCCCTCAGGAGCAGGGCCAGGGCCGCGGTGAGGCCGCCGCCCGCGCTGGCGCCGGCGATCACGATCCGTTCCGGGTCGCCGCCGATCTCCTGCGCGTGCTCCGCGGTCCACAGCAGGCCCGCGTACACGTCCTCCACCGGCGCCGGATGCGGATGCTCGGGCGCCAGCCGGTACTCCACCGACACCACCACCGCGCCCAGCTCCTTCGCCCAGCCCAGCGGGACGTCCACGCCCACCCGGTTGTTGCCGAGCACCATGCCGCCGCCGTGCACGTGGTAGATCACCGGGAGCGGACCGGAGACGGCCGGGGCGACCGGGCGGCAGATGAGGAGCGAGATCTCGGGGGCGTCCGCCGGTCCGGGCACCGTGCGGTCCTGCACCTCGAACGCGCCGTCCATCGTGAGGTCCAGCTCGGCGAGCAGCTGTATCCCCGCGCCCTCCCGGATCGTGGTGATGTCCGCCATCGTGAACGACGGAGAGATCACGTCCTTGATCAGCTCCAGGGCGGCGGAGAGTTCGGGGTCGAACGGGGGCGGTACGGAGGTCATGGCGGCTCCTCACGGTGGTGCGCTGCGGCTCGTGCACCCATGATCCGCGCGGTCGTGCGCTCCCCGGAGGCCGCCGGACGGCGGAAGCTCCCCGCCATCCGGCGGGTGCCTGTCCGGAAACGTGCCCGGACACGTCGGGCCGCCGGTGCCGAGGCTTGACTTCGAGCGCACTCCAGGACCTAGCGTCGAGGAGGCAGGCGACGATCAGCGCGGAACAGCGGAACAGACGATCCGCGCGGACATCAGGGCGGAACGGAGAACGGCCATGCGCGTGGGCGTGCACATCAACCGGTTCAACCACCCCGGCGGCGGACCCGCACTCGGCGCCGAACTCGCCGCCGCCGGTGCCGCGGCCGAGGCGGCGGGCGTCAGCTGGGTCTCGGTGATGGACCACTACTTCCAGATGGAGTTCAACGGCGGCGCCGAGGACCCCATGCTGGAGGCCTACACCACCCTCGGCTACCTCGCCGGCCGCACCTCCACCGTGCAGCTCGGCGCCCTGGTGACCGGAGTGACGTACCGGCACCCCGGACTCCTCGCCAAGATCGCCACCACCCTGGACGTGGTGTCGGGCGGCCGGGCCACCCTGGGCATCGGCGCCGCCTGGTACGACCGCGAGCACCACGGACTCGGCGTGCCCTACCCGCCGCTCGCGGAGCGCTTCGAGCGGCTGGAGGAGACGCTCAGGATCTGCCTGCAGATGTGGGACCCGGAGAACAACGGCCCCTTCGAGGGCACGTACTACCGGCTCGCGGAGACGCTGTGCAATCCGGCGCCGGTCAGCTCGCCGCGCCCGGAGATCATGATCGGCGGCGGGGGCGAGAAGAAGACCCTGCGGCTGGTCGCCCAGTACGCGGACGCCTGCAACCTGATCCCGGCCTCCCCCGAGGAGCTGCGGCACAAGCTGGAGGTGCTGCGCGGGCACTGCGACACCGTCGGTCGCGACTACGACACCATCCGCAAGACCATCGCGTACACCGGGGACTCGGCCACCGACGGAGACCTGGACGCCTTCACCCGGGACATCGAGGGGTACGCCAAGCTCGGCGTGGACACCGTCATCGTCGGCCCGCGCCTGGGGGAGACCTCGGGGTGGATGGAGAGCTTCGTGGCCCCGGCCGTCCAGCGGCTCGCCGGGATGGAGTGACGAGGCGGGACGCCGAAAACGCGAAAGGGGCCGGCGAGCGCCGGCCCCTTTCAGGGGGTGCCTCAGGCGGCCACGCCCACGTTGCCGTGCAGGCGGGCGACGACCTCGGTCAGCTGGGCGGCGACCTCGGTGTCGTCGGCCGGGTGCGTCTCGGCGAAGCGGGTCACCGAACCGGGGATCGACAGCTTGATGTCCTCGATCACCTTGCCGCCGGCGATGCCCACGGCCTTGCGGGCCTCGTCCTGCGCCCACACGCCGCCGTACTGGCCGAAGGCGGTGCCGATGACGGCGACCGGCTTGCCGCCGAAGGCGCTGGCACCGTACGGGCGGGACAGCCAGTCGATGGCGTTCTTCAGGACGGCCGGGATGGTGCCGTTGTACTCGGGGGAGAAGAGCAGGAAGGCGTCGGCGGCCTGGGCGGCCTCGCGCAGCTTCGCGGCGGCGGCCGGGACGCTGCCCGCGACGTCGATGTCCTCGTTGTAGAACGGGATGTCGGCCAGGCCCTCGAAGACCTCGACCACGGCACCCTCGGGGGCGAGCTTGACGGCCGCCTCGGCGAGCTGGCGGTTGTGCGAACCGGCGCGAAGGCTGCCGACGAGGGCAAGGATGCGGACAGACATGGGGAACTCCAAGGGGGTGAAACACTGCCGTAACGAATCCGGACCGAGGTCCGGTTAATTTCTAACACTCTAAACGGACCTCGGTCCAGTTCTGTTCCCGATGCTTTACGCTGTCTTCATGTCCAGCGTCCTGCCGCCCCTCCCGCAGCCCCAGGAGCCCTTCGACACCCCGCAGTTGCTCGAAGTCGGACCCGCTCCCGAAGAGCCGTGCCTGCGTGCCGACGCGGCCCGCAACCGTGCCCGGCTGCTGGAGGCCGCCGCCCGGCTGATCGCCGAGCACGGGGTGGCCGGCGTGACCATGGAGGCGGTGGCCGCGGCGGCCGAGGTGGGCAAGGGCACGGTCTTCCGCCGCTTCGGCGACCGCACCGGACTGCTGATGGCGCTGCTCGACCACTCCTCGCGGCAGCTCCAGGCGGACTTCCTGGGCGGCCCGCCACCGCTGGGCCCCGGCGCCCGGCCGGTCGAGCGGCTGCGGGCGTTCGGCGTCGCGGTGCTCTACCGCTCGGCGGAGCAGCTGGACCTGCAGCTGGCCGCCCAGCCCGAGCCCACCCGGCGCTACGCCAATCCGCCGATCCAGGCGCTGCGCACGCACATCATGATGCTGCTGCGGCAGATCGAGCCGGACGCCGACTGCGAACTGCTCGCCCAGACGCTGCTCGCGTACCTCGACCCCGCCCAGATCCATCATCTGACCAGGCAGTGCGGGATGCCGATGGAGCGCCTGGAGGCCGGCTGGACCGACCTGGTCGACCGCGTCACGCGGACGGCGCCGCCCCGCTGACGTCCGGCCCGGCGGCGGTGAACATGTCGACCAGGCCCTGCGGCGCGTCGGCGCGGAACAGCATGGCGCCGCTCGCCGCGGAGTCCGCGGCGGACCGCTCGGCGCGCGTGAACATCTTCTCCTCGTAGGCGGCCACGGCGGCCTCGGTGTCGCCGGGGTGCGCGACGAGCGCGAGGCCCAGGTCGGCGCCGTCGATCAGTGCCAGGTTGGCGCCCTCGCCGGCGAACGGCGACATCAGGTGTGCCGCGTCACCGAGCAGGGTGACCCCGGGTGCCCGGTCCCAGCGGTGGCCGGCCGGCAGGGCGTGGATCCGCCGCGGCACCAGCGGGCCCTCGGCGTCCGCGACCAGCGCCCGCAGGCTCTTGTCCCAGTCGCCGAAGTGGTCGAGCACGGCCCGCTTGGCGGCCTCGGCGTCGGTGAAGTCGATCCCGTCCAGCCACTCCTCGGGCGCCTCCACCGCCGTGTACACATGCAGGCTGCCGTCGCTCTCCCGGTGGCCGAGGAAGCCCCGGCCCGCGCCGAGCGCGAACAGCATGCCCCCGCCGACCACTTCGGCGCTCACCGGATGCCGTACGTCCGCGTCCGGCAGGTCCGCCTCCACGAACGAGACCCCGGTGTACGCGGGTCGCGCGTCCGAGACCAGCGGTCGCACCCGGGACCAGGCGCCGTCCGCGCCGACCAGCAGATCGGTCGTGAAGGAGCCGCCGTCCTCGAACGTCACCTCGTGCCGGCCGGCACCGAGCGGGCGGGCGCCGGTGACCTTCGCGCCCCAGCGGATCACGCCCTCCGGCAGAGAGCCGATCAGCAGTCGGCGCAGATCGCCCCGGTCGATCTCCGGCCGTCCGCCGGCGCCTTCGTCGGGGAGGTCCAGCAGGACCCGGGCGTCCTTGTCCAGGATCCGCGTCGCCTGGCCGCCCGCGTGGACGTGCGCCAGGAACGCGTCGTACAGCCCGGCCGCGCGCAGCGCCACCTGACCGGAGTCGTCGTGGATGTCGAGCATGCCGCCCTGGGTGCGGGCCGCGGCGGACGCGTCGAGGTCGAAGACGGCCGCCTCGACGCCGTGCACCAGCAGCACCCGGGCGAGCGTGAGTCCGCCGAGACCGGCACCGACGATCGCGACGGGGTGGTGGGGAGTGGGCATGAAGAGCTCCTAGTCTCGGGGTTCGGGTACGGCGGTGTGCTCGATGCCGTTGATCAGGGCCTGGAAGGCCCAGGACACGCGGGCCTCGGGCGCGCCCGACAGGAGCACCCCGGAGGCGGCGGCGATGTGCGGGTGGGTACGGTCCGACACCTGGCTCAGCGCCCGGCCGAGGGCGTCCCAGTCCTCCTGGGACGCCTCGCCCGCGTGCTCGGCGGCGGTCGCGGTGGCGCGCTGGAGCAGCAGGTCGACGCCCCAGGCGGCCCGCTCGCGCGGCACCCCGCCCTCGTCGAGGAGGCCCAGCAGGGTCTCGATCAGGTCCAGGTAGTGCGGGCCGCTCGGCCATGCGGTCAGCGCGGAGCGGGCGAGGCTCGGATACTCCAGGAGCATCTGCGTGTACGCGATGAGCACCCGCTCCAGCCGCTCCCGCCAGTCGCCCTCGGCCGGGGCCGGGGCCAGCGTGCCGAGCAGCTCGTCCAGGACCGCCGCGTGCAGCTCTGCGGTGTTGCGGACGTAGACGTACAGCGAGGCCGGTCCGGTGTCGAGCTCCTGGGCCAGGCGTCGCATGGTGACCTTCTGCAGACCTTCGGCGCGCAGGATCTCCACGGCGGCGGCCACGATGCCCTCCCTGGTCAGGGCGGGCTTGGCGGGACGCTCCCGGCGGGAGCGGGGGGTGGCTGGCATGCGTCCAGCGTAACGAACATGTTCGTTGAGAACAAGTTCGTGACGAACATGTTCGTCGACCGCCAGGGCCGCCCCTCAGGTCGGGTGGTCGAGGGCCCAACTCGTCGAACGGTCAACCACCTTGCCCCGCCGGTCCCCCCTCCCCGGGCTTCTGCCAAGATGCCGTACGTCATGGTGCACATCCCGAAACCGCCCTCGGCAGCGTCGCCGGTCCCGCGCTCGGTCCCCACGAGCGCCGATGTGGCCCGCCTGGCGGGCGTCTCCCGCGCGACCGTCTCCTACGTCCTCAACAACACCAGTGCCGTCCGGATCAGCGAGCCCACCCGCCGCCGGGTCCACGAGGCCGCGAAGGAACTCGGGTACGTCCCGCACGCGGCCGCCCGCAGCCTGCGCGCCGGACACAGCCGGATGGTCCTGATGCCCGCCCCGGCGATCGCGATGGGCCCGCTGTACGGGCAGTTCATCAACGATCTCCAGTGGGCCCTCAGCCGCCTCGACTACACAGTCGTCCAGTACGGCACCGCGGGCCTGCGCGGTGACGAAGCCGCCCGCGCCTGGGCCGAGTTGAGGCCGGTGGCCGTGCTGGTCCCCGGCTCCGAGCTCGGCCCCGAGGGAGTTGCGGTCCTCAAGCGGGCGGGCGCCCGCGCCGTGGTCACCTTCGGCCCCGAACGCGTCGAGGGCGCCCACGCCCTGCTGATGGACCACGACGCCGTCGGCCACTGCGCCGGACGCCACCTGTACGCTCGTGGCCGGCGCCGGATCGGTGTGGTCGTCCCCGAGGAGACCGGCCTGGAGACCTACTCCCGGCCCCGCCTCGAAGGCGTGCGCCAGGCCCTGCGCGGCACCGACGCGGCGGTGACCCGGGTGCCGCTCGGCTACACGGAACAGGCGGCGGCCGAACTCGCCGCGCGCTGGCCGGAGTTGGGGATCGACGCGGTGTTCGCGTACAACGACGAGTACGCGATGCTGTTAATGCGCGCCCTCCAGGACGAGGGCGTGCGCATCCCCGAGGACACCGCGGTGCTCGGCGCCGACGACCTGATGCTGGGCCGGCTGCTGCGGCCCCGGCTCTCCACGATCCACATCGACCTGCCCTCCGGCCGCGACCTCGCCGAGCTGGTCGACCGTGTGGTGCGCGACCCGGGCGGCGAACCGGAGACGCACCGGGTGCTCGGCGCCTCGGTGGTGCAGCGCGAGTCCAGCTGATCCTGCCGCGGCGGACCCGGAACGGCATCGTCCACACCGGCGAGCGGGCCGTGCACGAGAGCCGTGGCCCCCGTCGGCGGAGCCGCCGCCCCCCGGCACCGGTGCCCGGTTCGGCGGCGAGTCCGGCTTTCCAGTGATCTTTAAGAAGCTATAACTCGACTTACCGGGTCTCACTCGCTCTGCGCACTGCCCTGCTGCGCGGCGATGCTCTTGCGGACCTCGTCCATGTCCAGCTTGCGGGCCTGGCCGATGACGTCCGTCAGGGCGGCCTCCGGCAGGGCACCCGGCTGGGCGAAGACGGCGACCTGGTCGCGGACGATCATCAGGGTCGGGATCGACTGGATACCGAAGGCCTGCGCCAGCTCCGGCTGCGCCTCGGTGTCCACCTTGCCGAAGACCAGGTCGGGGTTGTCCTGCGCGGCCTTCTCGTAGACCGGCGCGAACATCCGGCACGGGCCGCACCAGGACGCCCAGAAGTCGATGAGGACGAACTCGTTCTCGGTGACCGTCTGGTCGAAGTTCTCCTTGGTGAGCTCCACGGTGCTGCTCATGCGTGCTTCCCTCTTCCTGACGTGGGGGGCACCCCGGGGCGGGGCGGAACCGCTCGCGACAACATGTCCGACCGGGCAGGTATTCCGCCTGCCTACCCGTGTGGCCCCCGCGCACACCACCCGCAAGACTGGCCCCATGACGGAAACGGAATCCATCGCTTACGACGTCGTGGTGCTCGGGGCCGGGCCCGTGGGGGAGAACGTCGCCGACCGCACCCGTGCGGCCGGCCTCACCACCGCGGTCGTGGAGAGCGAACTCGTCGGCGGCGAATGCTCGTACTGGGCCTGCATGCCCAGCAAGGCCCTGCTGCGCCCGGTCATCGCCCAGGCCGACGCCCTCCGCCTGCCCGGCCTCGCCCAGGCGGTCCAGGGCCCCCTCGACACCGCCGCGGTCCTCGCCCGCCGCAACTACTTCACCTCGGACTGGAAGGACGACGGCCAGGTCGCCTGGCTCGACGGCATCAGTGCCGACCTCTACCGCGGCCACGGCCGCCTCGCCGGACCCCGCACGGTCACCGTGACCGGCCCCGACGGCACCCTCACCACCCTCACCGCCCGGCACGCGGTCGCGGTATCCACCGGCACCCGTGCCCAGCTGCCCGACCTGCCCGGCCTCGCCGAGGTGAAGCCCTGGACCAGCCGCGAGGCCACCAGCGCCCAGCAGGCACCCGGCCGGCTGATCGTCGTCGGCGGCGGTGTCGTCGCCACCGAGATGGCGACCGCCTGGCAGGCCCTCGGCTCCCGGGTCACCCTCCTGGTCCGCGGCAAGGGCCTGCTCAACCGCATGGAGCCGTTCGCCGGCGAGTTCGTCGCCGACGCCCTCAAGGAGGCCGGCGTCGACGTCCGCACCGGTACGTCCGTCCGGTCGGTCACCCGGGAGAACGGCACGGTCGTGGCCGTGACCGACAGCGGCGACCGCATCGAGGCCGACGAGATCCTCTTCGCCACGGGGCGCGTCCCGCACACCGACGACATCGGTCTCGACACGGTCGGTCTGGAGCCGGGGTCCTGGCTGCTGGTCGACGACACCCTCCTGGTCGAGGGCACCGACTGGCTGTACGCCGTCGGGGACGTGAACCACCGGGCGCTCCTCACCCACCAGGGCAAGTACCAGGCCCGGATCGCGGGCGCGGCGATCGCGGCGCGCGTCGCGGGCACGCCGCTCCTGGACGCGCCGTGGGGTGCGCACGTGGCCACCGCCGACCACCACGCCGTACCGCAGGTCGTCTTCACCGAACCGGAGGCGGCGGCCGTCGGGCTCTCCCTCGCCGAGGCGGAGGAGGCGGGCCACCGGGTGCGGGCCGTCGACGTGGAGTTCTCCTCCGTCGCCGGGGCCGGGCTGTACGCCGACGGCTACAAGGGGCGCGCCCGGATGGTGGTCGACCTGGAGACGGAGATCCTGCACGGGGTCACGTTCGTGGGGCCGGGGGTGGGTGAGCTCATCCACTCGGCGACGATCGCCGTGGCAGGGGAGGTGCCGATCAGCCGGTTGTGGCATGCGGTGCCGTCTTATCCGACGTTGAGTGAGGTTTGGCTGCGGCTGCTTGAGGCGTATCGCGGCTGAGCCTTAGGAGGGTACTGCGCGGTCGGTCGTCGGTCGGCTGCGGCGCCGTCGTGGCTGGTCGCGCAGTTCCTCCCCCAGCCTTCGGCCGGGGGTACCCCCAGCGCCCCTTACGGGGCGCTGTTGTCACGGCAGTTCGAAACCAAGGGCCTCGGCCGCCGTCGCCGGGGTCGGCTGGGCCCAGCGCTCCGCCATCGCCGTGGTGGAGGACAGGGAGCGCAGCTCCGCGCGGTCCAGGTAGAGCATGCCGTCGAGGTGGTCGGTCTCGTGCTGGACGATGCGGGCCGGCCACCCCGTGAACACCTCGTCCAGCGGGTGCCCGTGCTCGTCCGCGCCGGTCAGCCGGACGCTCGCGGGCCGGGCCACCACCGCCTGCCAGCCCGGCAGGCTCAGGCAGCCCTCGAAGAACGCGGCGCGGGCGGTGCCGACCGGTTCGTAGACCGGGTTGACCAGCACCCGGAACGGCTGCGGGACCCGGCCCCGGGCCGCCGCCACCTCCTCCGGCACCGGTGCCGGATCCTCGATGACCGCGATCCGCAGCGGGACGCCGACCTGGGGCGCGGCCAGGCCCACGCCCGGGGCCGCGTGCATGGTGACGCGCAGCGCCTCGACGAAGCGGGCCAGCAGGGCCGGGCCCAGCTGTCCGTCGTACGGCTCGGTTCCGCGCCGCAGGACCGGGTCGCCGGCCGCGACGATGGGCAACGGGCCGCCGGGGGCGAGGAGTTCCTCGATCCGCTCGGCAAGGGGCGCGCGATCACTGGGAGATGCCATCGAGCCAGCATGCCATGGCATGGCGTGTGACTCAGGTCACTTCGACTGGGGGGAACTCCGCCCGGGCGCGCTCCGACTACTGGACCGTCCCCGCCCCGCAGAAGCCCCCCGGAGAAGCCCTCGATGTCCATCGCCCCCTCGACCTCCACGGACGAGGCCCCGCAACCCACCGTCCCGGCCGCGTCCCCGAGCCGCTGGGCCCCGCTGCGCCCGCTCGTCCTGCGTCTGCACTTCTACGCAGGCGTCCTGGTCGCCCCGTTCCTGCTCGTCGCCGCCACCACCGGCCTGCTGTACGCCTTCTCCTTCCAGGCCGAGAAGCTGGTGTACGCCCACGAGCTGACCGTCCCGGTGGGCGGGACCGAGCTGCCGATCTCCGAGCAGGTCGCCGCCGCCCGCAAGGCCCACCCCGAGGGCACGGTCTCCGCGATACGGCCGTCGCCCGAGGCGGACGCGACGACCAGGGTGCTGCTGTCGGGTGTGAAGGGCGTGAACCCGGACCACACCCTCGCGGTGTTCGTCGACCCGTACACCGGCAAGGTGCGCGGCGCGCTCGAACAGTACGGCTCGACGGGCGCGCTCCCGCTGCGCACCTGGATCGACGAACTCCACCGCGACCTGCACCTCGGCGACACCGGTCGGCTCTACAGCGAGTTCGCGGCGAGCTGGCTGTGGGTGATCGCGGGCGGCGGCCTGGTGCTGTGGTTCGCCCGGCGGCGGGCGCTGCGCAAGGTGCGCGGCACCAGCGGGCGGCGCCGCACGCTGGGCCTGCACGGCACCGTCGGCGTCTGGGCCGCCGCCGGTTTCGTCTTCCTCTCGGCGACCGGCCTGACCTGGTCCACCTACGCCGGCGCCAACATCGACGAGCTGCGCACCTCGCTCGGCCAGGCCACCCCGTCCGTCTCGGCGGCCGCGAGCGGCGGCGAGCACGCGGGCCACGGCACGGCGGCCGGGACCGGCGGCGACGCCGAGCACGGCGTCGGCCTGGACAAGGTGCTCGCGGCCGCCCGCGCCGAGGGACTCGGGGACCCCGTCGAGATCGTCCCGCCCGCCGACGCGAACAGCGCCTACGTGGTGCGGCAGGTCCAGCGCAGCTGGCCCGAGAAGCAGGACTCCGTCGCCGTGGACCCGGGCACCGGCGAGGTGACCGACGTCCTGCGCTTCGCCGACTACCCGGTTCTCGCCAAACTCACCCGCTGGGGCATCGACCTGCACACCGGCATCCTCTTCGGCCTGGTCAACCAGCTCGCCCTGGCCCTGCTCGCGCTCGCCCTGATCCTGCTGATCGTGTGGGGCTACCGCATGTGGTGGCAGCGCGGCCGCGGCTCCGCCTTCGGCCGGCCGATCCCGCGCGGGGCCTGGGCGGAGGTCCCGCCGTACCTCCTCGTCCCGGCGATGGCGGTGGTCGCGGTCCTCGGCTACTTCGTGCCGCTGCTCGGGATCCCGCTGGCCGCCTTCCTCGCCGTGGACATCATGCTCGGCGAGATCGCGCACCGTCGCGGCCGGCGGACGTACGGGGGCAGGGCCGGCGTGAAGTAGCGTGGTCAGACACGCCGATGCGGGTGTCACCACATGCTGACGCCGGAGGGAGACGGGTATGGCGCGGGCCCGGCGGGGGCAGGGGGAGCTGGAGGGCCAGGTGCTGGGTGCGCTGCGCGAGGCCGGCGGTCCCGTCACCGCCGCCTGGGTGCAGGAGCGGCTCGGCGGCGACCTCGCCTACACCACCGTCGTGACCATCCTGACCCGGCTGCTCGCCAAGGACGTCGTCGCCCGCGAACGGCAGGGCCGCTCCTTCCTGTGGACGCCGACCGCCGACGTGGCCCGGCTCGCCGCCCTGCGGATGCGCCGGCTCCTCGACGGCGAACGGGACCGCGAGGCGGTGCTCGCCAGCTTCGTCACCGCCCTGCCGCCCGGTGACGAGCAGGTGCTGCGGGCCCTGCTGGAGGCCGCCGGGCCGGGCCCGGTGAACACTCGGAACGTTCCGCCCGCGGACCACGGCGGTACGGAAGACTGACCGCCCATGGGGGTCTTCGTCTTCCTGCCGCTGGTCCTGCCGCTGACCGCGTGGCCGGTCGCCCGGCTGGCCGAGGGGCGGCTGCATCCGCGCACCGCCACCCGGCTGCTCACCGCGGTGGCCGTGGTCATGGCCGGGTGCAGCACGCTGTGCCTCGCCCTGCTGATGGTGGTCGGCACCGCCCAGCTCCCCGGCAACCCCCTCCCGGACGGCTGGTCCGACCCGGAGGTGCGGGCCGCCGTCCCGCACGACGAGATCGCCGGCCGCGCCGCCATCCCCGCCCTCGCCGCGGTCGCGGTCCTGGGCGGCCGCACCCTCCGCCTGCACCGCCGGGTCACCCGGCAGGCCCGCCGGACGCTCACCGCACTGCCCGGCCGTGCGGTCGCCGTGCTGCCCGACAGCACCCCCTACGCGTACGCGCTCCCCGACCGGATCGTCGTCACCACCGCGCTCCTGGACGGCCTCGCCCCGGGCGAACGCCGGGCCCTGTTCGCCCACGAACGCGCCCACCTCGCCGCCCGGCACCACCGGCACCTGCTCGCCGTCCACCTGGCGGCACGCGCCAACCCCTTCCTACGGCCCCTGCGCACCGCCGTCCGCTGCACGGCCGAGCGCTGGGCGGACGAGGAGGCGGCCCGCACGGTGGGGGACCGGCGCACGGTCGCGCGGGCCATCGGCAAGGCCGCGCTGCTCTCCGCGGGCACCCCGGCGCCGACGCTGGCCGCGGTGGCCGCCACCGGTCCGGTGCCGCGCCGGGTCGCCGCGCTGCTCGGCCCCGCCCCGGTGGCCCGCAGCTGGCCGTCCGCGTTCACCGCGGCCGGCCTCGCCGTCTGGGGCGCCGCCGCGGGCACCCTCGTATCGGCGATGTCCTCGGCGAACTCGGCGGTGACCCTGTTCCTGATCCTGCGCGCGGCCGCACCGCTGTGACGGCCGCCCGTACGACGGCGAAAGGGGCTCCCGGCCATGCCGGGAGCCCCTCCTCGTCAGCGGCTGCTCACTCCTCCGGGAAGTCCCCGGCCAGCGCCGAGGCGATCCGCAGATGCGGCTCCGCCTCCTCGTGCCGGGCCTGCCGCTGGAGCGTACGGCCCAGCATCAGCCGGGCGTAGTGCTCCACCGGGTTGCGCTCCACGACCTTGCGCAACTCGGCCTCAGCGCGGCGCAGTTGGGCCGAGTGGTAGTAGGCGCGCGCCAGCAGCAGCCGGGGTCCGGTCTGCTCCGGCGCCTCCTCGACCAGCCCGGCGAGCACCTGCGCGGCGCCCGCGTAGTCCTTGGCGTCGAAGAACAGCTGGGCCCGGGCCCAGCGCTCGGCGGCGGTTCCCTGGTCGTAGTACGTGGTGTCGTACGTCGTGTCCACTCGTGACCTCCTTCGACGCCGACAACAGACCGAGGTGGTTGAAAATTCCACCAACTCGGCGGAGTGGCTGGTTTGGCGGTGCCGGTGCGGGCAACGCGACTGTGGACGGATGCCCGATCGCCGAGGAAGGGGAGAGCCGTGGACCACCAACCTCCCGAGCCGGAGCGGGCCCGGCGGCCGGCGCCGCGGGAGCGCTCCGCGATGACCGGCGGCCGCCGCCCGCGGACCGGTACCGAACCGGTCACCGCCCGCAGCCCGGTGCGTCTGCGCCGGCTGCTGAGCGGTCTCTTCCTGCCCCTGTTCGCCGCGGCGGCCGTCCTGTTCGCTGCCTGGGCCGCCGGCTCCGGAGCCGGTGACAGTCCCGGCCGCGGTCCTCTGGTCACCCTCGCCGCGGTCTGTGCGGCCCTCGCTGTGGCGGCGGCCGTGGACCTGCTGGTCGTGGCCCGCAGGCTACGCCGGGAGCGCGCCGGCCTCCGGTGAGGTCGGGCCCCGGCGGCGGGCCCTGTGAAGCGGCCGGAGGCGGTACGGGTGCTGCCCGCGCGCGGGCCACGGTGGTGATGGACCGCGCCGCCGGTCGTGACGGCCAGGCCCAGGCAGAAGAGCAGTGCAACCGACAAGTTTAGTTTTCTTGACAATATTAGTTGTCGGTTAGAGGGTGGGAGACACCGCGGACGACCGCGGCGGACCCCGGACGGCGAGGAAACCCCGATGCGTACCCTGATCAGCACTGCCTTCATCTCTCTCGACGGTGTCGTCGAGGGCCCGGGCGGCGAGCCCGGCTACCGGAACTCCGGGTGGACCTTCAAGGACGTCGAGTTCGTCCCCGAGGCGTTCGAGATCAAGGAGCGGGAACAGAAGGAGTCGGCCGCGGTCCTGATGGGCCGGGCCAGCTACGCGGCGTTCAGCCCGGTCTGGCCGGACATGGCGGAGTTCGCGCACTACAAGACGCTGCCGAAGTTCGTCGTCTCCACCACCCTCACCGAGGGCGACCTGGTGTCGAACTGGGGCGAGACCACGATCCTGCGCTCGCTCGACGAGGTCGCCGCCCTCAAGGAGACCGAGGGCGGCCCGGTCATCGTGCACGGCAGCGCCGCGCTCAACCACGCCCTGTCCGACGCGGGCCTGATCGACCGCTACCACCTGCTCGTCTACCCGCTGCTGCTCGGCGCGGGCAAGCGACTGTTCAGCGCCACGGACAAGGACACCCAGCAGCTGAAGCTGGTCGAGCACGAGGTCTACGCCAACGGCGTGCAGAAGAACGTCTTCGACGTCGTCCGCTGAGCCCGCACCACGCCGGACCACCCCGGACCGCGCCGCGCAGCCGTCAGCAGGGCTTGCGCCACACCCCCAGTTCCAGCTTCTTCTGCATCGACGACAGGCCCAGCCGCCGGGACTCGGCGCAGAAGGCACTGGTCGGCTCCTTGTACTCCACGTGGAACACCGCCTTGCCCGCCTTGATGAACGGGGTGAGGCTCGTGCACTCGTCGTACTGGGCGCATTCCTCGTTGACCGCGAAGTCGAAGTCCGCGAGCAGCTGCGGGATCTGCGCGAGGTCGTTCTTGAGGCCCACCGACAGGCCGCGTTCATGGGCGATGTCCGCGATCATGCGGTTGTAGCGGAGCTGGTCGGCGGCGGTGAGCCGAAAACCGGTGTCGTTGGCGTAGCCCTCCACCAGGTCGGGCTCGACCGCGTCGAAGCCCTTGTCGCGGCACATGTCGAAGCGTCGCTCCATGATCGGCCGCAGGACGGACAGCTTGCGGATGTCCAGCCAGCGTTCGCCCGCCCAGCCGTTGTTCTTCCCGAGCACCGACGAGGGGAAGTTGTCCTTGTCGGGCCGGAAGTCCTCCCACGCGCCGACGTTGACGTAACAGATGACCTTCCGGCCGGCGCGGTGCAGCTCGGCCACGTCCGCCTTGGTGTTCTCGAAGCCGTCGATGTCGTAGACGGGCACGTCCACCGTCGGCTTGACCTCCCCGTCCAGCTGCCACTGCCAGGCCAGGCCGGGCCCGGGTTTCCAGACGGCCGCGACGGGGCTCGCCTCGGGGGAGTCCGAAGGGGTGGGGGCAGGAGAGGACTTGCTCGGGGTCGGGCCCGGGTTCGTGGTCGGGCTCGGGGAGTTCCTGCCCGCGGCCGAGGACCTCGTGGTCGTGGACGGGGCGTCCGACCGCGGGGTGGAGGCGTCCGGGTGTGCTGTGGAGCAGCCCGTGAGGAGTGCCGCGGTCAGGGCGGCGGGCAGCAGGATCCGGGCCGGTGGCCGTGCGGGTGTCCTCATCGTTCGGCCTCCGCCCCGGTCAGCGCCGGTGTCAACTCGGCCCAGGGATTGGGCGGTTCGCCCGTCACGGGGCCGCACACCGCCGCACCCCGCTCGTGCGCGGTGCGCACGGCGAGCGGGACCAGGGCCTCGGGCACGCCGTAGACGAGATGGCACAGCCGCTCCGGCGGCTGCCGGCCGGCCCACGCCGGACGGGTGAAGGCCGACACGTACGTCGACCAGTGGCCCTCGAAGGTGACCGTCAGGTCGGCCAGCCGGAGGTATCCCGGCGCCGGGTGGACGCCCGGGTTGAGGACCACCGTCCCGGCGCCCGACTTCCGTACGGCGCGCACCAGTCTGCGGCAGGCGGGCAGGCCCTGCGGGGTCGCCGTCACCCGGTCGAGGAAGCAGCCGTCGGTCGCGTACCACTCCTCGTGCCGGCGCAGGTCCTCGGTGACCTGGGCCGGTCCGCGCATGCCGTAGTCGGTGTCGACGTACCCGAGGAGGAGCGCCCCGGCCGTGCGCAGTGCGTCGGCCGCCGCGGCGAACGCCGGGTCGGGGCGGTCGCCGGGGCCGTTCGCCGGGTTGAGGACCACGCCGTAGGTGCGGTGCGCGGCGGTGATCAGGCGGTGCCAGGCGCCCGGGTCCTCGGCCGGGTGCACATACAGCGGAATCAGCAGGCTCACCGCGTACCGTCACTCTCCCAGAGAGCGGCCAGCGCGTCGTCCAGCGTGTGGGCCGGGCGCCAGCCCAGGGTCCGCTCGGCGGCGGCGATGTCGGAGCACTGCCACGACACCCGCGCCGAGCGGACCGAGCCGGTCGTGCTCTCCTCGATCCGGCCGCAGAAGCCGGCCCGGCCGGCCAGGGCGTGCACCAGTTCACGGACCGGGACGGCCCGGCCGCCGCCGACGTTGAGGACGGGTGGCAGCGGTCCGCGTGCGGTGGCCGCGAGGACCACCGCACGGGCCACGTCCCGTACGTCCACGAAGTCGCGGTACGCCGACAGGTCGCCGAGCCGCAGCACCGCCTCCGGGTCCGGCCCCGCCTCGCGGAGCAGGGCGGTGATCCGGCCGGGCAGCGAGGCGGCCGGCGCCCCGGGCCCCACCGGGTTGCCCACCCGCAGGACCACCGCGTCCAGGCCGGCCGCGGTCACCGCGGCCGTGCCGGCGAGCTTGGTCGCCCCGTACGGGCCCGCCGGGCTGGTGGGCGCCGACTCGGTCACCGGGGCGTCCGGGACGCCGGGGCCGTACTCGGCGGCCGAACCCAGGTGGACCAGGCGGGCCGCCGGAGCCGCGTCCCGCAGCGCGGCGCACAGCACCGCCGGGCCGCGGGCGTTGACCTCGGCGAGGGCGACCGGGTCGCCGCCGGTCGCGCCCGCGCAGTTGACCACGGCGTCGGGCGCGACCGCCGCCAGGGTCTTGGCCAGCTGTTCGGGGCGGACGGTGGCGAGGTCGACGCGGTGGTCCGCGGTGGCCGAGCGACCGCCGCCGAGGACCTGCGCGCCGGGCACGGCCCGCAGTCCCGCGGCGACATGGGTGCCCAGATAACCGGTGTGGCCCAGGACGAGAATGCGCATGGCTCGGTCAGGCTCCCTTGAGCAGAAGCGACTTGCGGGTGGTGAACTCGGCGTTGGCCCGGTCGTAGTCGTCCGGGCGGCCGATGTCCAGCCAGTACCCGTCGAACTCGTAGGCGTGCGGGGGAGTTTCGGCCTTGAGCAGATCCAGGACCAACTCGTCGAAGCCGAGCGGGAGTCCGGGCGTGTAGTCGTCGAGCGTGGCGCGGGACAGGCCGTAGACGCCCATGGAGACCCGGTAGTCCATGCTCGGCTTCTCGGTGAACGCGACCACCTTGCTGTCGGCGGTGGTCAGCACCCCGAAGTCGATGTGCACCTTGCGGGCGTAGGCGGCGATGGTCAGCGGGGCACCGGAGGCTCTGTGCCGGTCGAGGACGTCGGCGTAGTCGAGGTCGGTGAGGATGTCGCCGTTCATCACCAGGAACGACTCGGGCAGCCGGTGGCGCAGGTTGAGCAGCGGGCCCATGGTGCCCAGCGGGCTCTCCTCGGTGGCGTAGTCGACGGCCACGCCCCACTGGGAGCCGTCGCCCACGTAGGCGCGGATGATCTCGCCGAGATGGCCGATGGCGAGGGTGACGCTGGTGAAGCCGGCCGTGGAGAGCTGGCGCAGCACGATCTCCAGGATCGCGTGCTGGTCGCCGATGGGGACGAGCGGCTTGGGCAGCGCCGTCGTGTAGGGCCGCAGCCGGACGCCCTTGCCTCCGGCCAGGATCACTGCGTGCATGGGGCTCCTCCTTCGTGTACGTGCGCAGATGTGCCGGACGGGGTCAGATGTTGTAGATGCCGGTCTTGTAGCGGGCGAGGTTGGCCGGGTCGCGGAAGAACCCGGCGGTCTGCGCGAGGCCCTCCTCCAGGGAGTGGGCGGGCCGCCAGCCGGTGGCCGCGGTGAGCCGGCTCGCGTCGGCGACCAGCCGCATCACCTCGGAGCCCGCCGGCCGGATCCGGGCCTCGTCCTCGCGGACGTCCACGGCGGTGTCCATGACCTTGCCGATCAGCGCGACCAGGTCACCGACCGAGATCTCCCCGCCGGTACCGGCGTTGAAGGTCCGGCCCACCACCTGTTCGGCGGGCGCGGTGCCGACCGTCAGGAACGCCTGGGCGGTGTCCTTGACGAACATGAAGTCCCGGGTGGGGCGCAGGTCCCCGAGGGTGATCGTCCGTTCCCCGGCGGCGAGTTGCCCGATGACCGTGGGGATCACCGCGCGCATCGACTGACGGGGCCCGAAGGTGTTGAACGGCCGCAGCGTCACCACCGGGGTGTCGAAGCTGGCGTGGTAGCTGTCGGCGAGCCGGTCCCCGCCGGCCTTCGAAGCGGCGTACGGGGACTGCGTGTTGATCGGGTGGTCCTCGGTGATCGGTACGGTCTGGGCGGTGCCGTACGTCTCACTGGTCGAGGTGTGCACCAGCCGGGGCGTGCCGAGCGCGCGGACCGCCTCCAGGACGTTCAGCGTGCCGGTGACGTTGGTGTCCACGTAGCTGTGCGGGGCCCGGTAGGAGTACGGGATCGCGATCAGCGCGGCCAGATGGTAGGCGGTGTCGGCGCCGTCGAGCAGGCCGCGGACCGAACCGGGGTCCCGGACGTCGCCGAGGACGATCTCCACCTGGTCCAGGACGTCCGGGGCGAGGGTCTCCAGCCAGCCGTACGAGGAGAAGGAGTTGTACTGGGCCATGGCCCGCACCCGGTGCCCGGAGGCGACCAGCGCCTCGGTGAGGTGCGAACCGATGAAACCCTCGGCCCCGGTGACGGCGGCGAGCGGTTGGGAGGTCAACTGCGGTGTCCTTCCGATTGGTTGTGCGTGGGGGGAGTGACTATCCGTGCGGGGCGGGGCGGCCGAGCAGGGCCAGCGCGCAGACCGCGAGACACAGCGCGGTGGCACCGCAGCACAGCGGCAGGGCGAGGCCGGCCCCGGGGAGGCCGAGGAGGGTGACCGCGCCGGCGACGGCGGCGGCCGTGAGACAGAGCGCGGCCGACGGCCAGGCCGCGCCGAACGCCTGGAGCAGCAGCGCGGTCCACAGGGTGGCCGCGAGCAGCAGCAGGGCGGCCGGGTCGGCGCCCGTGAACAGGGCGGCGGGCAGCAGCGGCAGCAGGTACAGCAGCAGGCAGAGGGCGAGAATGCCCGCCGAGCGCAGCAGGAACGCGGCGGGGGTGGCGGTGGCGCGCAGCGCGGCGACCGACAGCCCGCGGTAGCGGTACAGCAGCCACTCCGCCGGCCCCATGCTCACCGTCAGCACGATCACCGCGTACGGCGCGTGCGGCTCCCGGAGCCCCTCCAGCAGCACCAGCACCCCGGCGGCCAGTCCGAACAGGCCGTACGGCAGCGACCACAGCACCCTGGGACGGCCCGCCGTGGCGGCGGCCGGGACGGCGAGGGTGCGCCGCAGGACCCAGGCGGTGACGCCGAGCGTGGCGGCCAGGGCCAGCGCCGGCAGCCCCGCCCGCAGCGGACGGCCCGGCTCCCACCAGGGCAGCACGGCCGCACCGGCGATCAGCGGGCCGAGCGCGGCCAGCAGCAGCCGCTCCCGGGCCAGTACCAGGAGCACGCCCGCCGCGGCCAGGTAGCCCGACTGGGCCGCCGCGGCCAGCACCACCGGCCCGCCCCCGGCGACCACGGCGGCCGCCCCCGTCGCCAGCACCGCCCCCACCGGGGCACCGCGCAGCAGGGTACGGCCTGCCTCGTGCCGGCCGGTCGCCATCCGCAGATGGGCGCGGTGGCCGAGGGCCTGCCCCCAGGCCCAGGACACCAGCCCCGCCACGATCAGCGCCGGGGCCTGCCCGGCCGCGTTCCACAGCGGCGCGGTCAGCAGATAGGCCAGTCCGGGCAGCGCGAACAGCACGCCCCGCAGCAGGCAGCGCACGGTGTCCGGGCGCCACGGGTCGGCCGCGGGCGCGGGTTCCGGGAAGGTCCTGGGCACCCGTTCGTAGAGCGCGGAGGCGAGCGAGAACAGGTTCGGGTGGCCGTACCGCTCGTTGATCACGGCGGCCGACAGGCCCTCCGACTCCAGTAGGGCGGCCACCTCGTAGGGGTGGACGGCGGGGCCGATGCGGTCGGCGAGTTCGGCGGCGAGTTCGCTGACCGCGTCCTCGTCCGGGCCGCGCCGGGGTAACCGGATGGTCAGCGTGGTGTCGTCGAGGGCCCAGCGCGGCCGGCGGCGGCGTGGCGGCCGGGGCTCGGCCAGACGCAGGGCGAGCGTCTCCTGTTCGGAGCCGCCGGGTTCGAGGGACATCGGTCCGCTCACCGGGCCACGCTCCCGGTGACCGGCTCCGCGGACCGCTCGGCCGGGGCCGGCTCGACCGCCGGCTCCCGTGCGCGGCCGGGTAGTTCGAGGTAGATGGCACGGAAGGTGTCGATGGTCTGCCGGAGCGTGAACTGCTCGATCACCCGCAGCCGGGCCGCCTCGCCCATCGCCCGGCGGCGCGCCGGATCGCCCAGCAGTTCGAGGGCGGCCGCGGCCATCGCCGCCGGGTCCCGGGGCGCGACGACCAGCCCGGTGTCGCCGACGGCCTCCCGGACCCCGCCGACGTCGGTGGAGACCGTGGCCCGCCCGCAGGACATGGCCTCGATCAGGGTGAACGGGAAGCCCTCGCTGATGCTGGAGAGCATGACGACGTTGCCGGCCGCGTAGGCGTCCTTGATGTCGTCGACGCGGCCCTCGAAGGTGACGGCGTCGCCGTGCCCGAGTTCGGCGGCCAGCGCCTCGCAGCGCTCCCGGTACGCCTCGCCGCCCCGGGGTGTGCCGCCGAACAACCGCAGCCGCGCGTCCGGGAGTTGGGCACGGACCAGCGCGAACGCCCTGATCAGGGTCTCCAGGTCCTTGATGGGGTCCACGCGGCCCGCCCAGCTGAGGGTGGGCACCTCCGGCTCCGGTCCGGCCGCCGGGAACGCGGCCGGGTCGACGCCGTTGTACACGGTGCGGATGGACTCCGGATCGGCGCCGCCCTCCTCCTCCCAGAGCCGGTTGTAGCGGTTGCCCGGGGTGATCAGGGCCGCCTTGCGGTAGGACTCGTGGGCCAGCAGCCGGAAGAAGCCGAGCACGACCGCCTTGACCGGCCACCGGTAGGGCGCGGTGCGGTAGCCGAGGTAGCGTTCCCGCAGGTAGACGCCGTGCTCGGTGAGCAGCAGCGGGACCCCGTGCCGTTCCAGCGCGGCCAGGCCGGGCAGCGCGGCGACGCCCCCGCTCACCGCGTGTGCGACGCCGGTGGTGGGCAGCGGAGCGGTCAGCGGACGCAGCGCGTGTTCCAGGAGCGCGGTCGCGGTGAGCGCGTCGTGCAGGGTGGGCCGGGCCTCGCGGACGGCGACGCCGGGCCGGTTCCACAGCGAGGTCAGGACGGTGATCGCCGGGTCGGTGCGCAGGAACGGGCTGAGCGTGCCGTCCGCCGCGGCGCGCGCCATGGCGTAGAGGGCGGCCGGGAAGCCGTCCTCCTCCCGCGGGTCGAGCAGCGCGGCGAGGAACCGGCCGTAGGCGTCGGCGAGTTCCCGGCGGGCCCGGCCCCGGGGCGCGCGGCCCGCGGGCGGGTCGCCCCACATCGGCACGGACCACACGTGCGAGACATGCGCGGGCAGGTTCCAGACGACGGGCTCGCGTCCGGTGCCGGTGACGGCGACCACGTCGAAGTCGATGTCGGGCATGCCCTGCACCAGTTGGTCGCACCAGACGCTGACGCCGCCGTGACTGTGCGGGTAGGTGCCTTCGGTGAGCAGGGTGACGCGCGTAGTACGGATGCTGGGCGCGCCATGGGGAACGGGCATCGGTGTGCTCCACGGCCGAGGTGTGGGGTGGTCGTGCCGGTCCCGGCCGCCGGGTGGGCGGCCGGGACCGCGGTGCGGTTCTCGGTTCGGTCGTCTGTGCTGCGGAGCGCCGTTCAGTTGCCGATGGTGGCGGGTACCGACTCGGTCACACCCGCGGGGACCCGGGTGCCGGGCGCGGGATCGGTGGCCGGGGCGGTGGAGCTGCCCGCCGTTTCCGCCGAGGCGGTTGGGGTGGCGGGCAGGGTCAGGGTGAGCGCGGAGCCGGCCGAGGGGGTCCAGCCGGAGACCGCGCCCGCGTACGCCGAGCCGAACGCGGCGCCGCCCACCGTGGTCCCGGTCGGCAGGGTCGCGGTGACCTCCAGTCCGGCCGGTGCCTCGACGGTCACGGTGTCGCCGGTGCGGTAGGCGGTGACCTGGCCGGCCTGGAGCGCGGTCTGCCAGTCCGCCCGGCGCTTCAGCTCGGTACCGATGTCCTTCAACCGCAGGTTCACCACGGGGGTGTTGTCCGCGAACAGGGCCTGGTAGCCGTCGAGTACGCCGTTCAGCACCGGGTAGGCGATGCGGTCCTCGGTCAGGTTCGACTGGTGGATGTAGTGCGGCCTCGGGTCGTTGGACAGCACGTGCCCGAGGTCGATCCGGGTCTCCAGCGGCACGATCTGGTCGGTGTAGCCGGTGCTGGTGTCCAGCGGCGCCGGCAGGCAGGTCGTGGTGGTCGGGTTGTCCTCGCAGACACCGCTGCCGCCCTGGGCACGGCTGGTGTACAGCCAGTTGTACTCGTCGACCTCCTCGGAGGCCTTGGCGGCGTTGTAGAAGATGTTCATCGGGTAGCGGGGCACGGTCTCGGCCGCGCCGACCTGACGCTGCTGCGGGTCACGGGAGTTGTCCGAGCCGAGCCAGTCGATGCCGTTGGCGGCGAGGGCGGGCGCCAGGTTCGGGTTGTCGTCGGGCTGCTGCGGCAGGATCCGCATCCCCGAGTGCTCGCCGGTGACCAACTCGTCGTTCTCCAGGGGGAGTCCGTTGGTCTCGGCCCAGACCCGGTTGTTGGCGATCTCGTCGGAGATGTCGTTCTCGCTGACCCACTTGGTGCTGCCGTCGGCGTTGGTCTCGCAGACCCAGGGCACCACGGTGGTGTTCTGCACACAGCCGAGGAACGCGTGCGTGTAGGTGTGATTGATCCAGCGGAAGTCGTTCTTGTCCGCGGTCAGCTTGTCGGCGAGCTCGTCGGCACCGTTGTTGTCCTCGCGCTGGTCGACGCTGCCGGAGCCGTTGAAGGCGAGGTCGAGGGTGAAGTTCTTGCTCTGCTCCCAGGCCACCGCGTAGTCGACGTCGGCGGACGTCATCCGGATCGGGTCGGCCGTGGCGCCGGAGTCGGTGCAGTCGACGTCGCCGGGCGTGCAGTTGAGTTCGCTGTTCCAGCGGTCGTCCTGCGCGAACACGTCGTCCACGTGCACGGCGAAGTAGTTGCGGGAGGCGCCCAGGTGCACCCCGCCGGTCATCCACTCGACGATGCCGCGGGCCAGCAGCCGGAACTGCTCCTGGTACTCGTTGTAGACGAAGGTCACGACGAGTTCACGGCGGTTGTCGTGCCGGTACTCGCCGACCAGGGAGCCCTTGGTGGAGGTTCCCGGGATCGTCGCCTCGACGTAGGGGGTGAAGTCGGCGCCGGCCGCCGGCTGCGCGAGGTAGGCGTAACTCTCGGCGACGGAAGGGTCGTTGTCCTCGAAGGGGACCGTGCCGTCGAGGTAGCCGAAGGGGCCCGACGTGCCGGCGGCGGTCACGTCGGCCCGGGCGCCGTCGATGCTGCCCGAGTAGCCGGTGCTGCCGACCGGATACTGCAAGCCGGCTTCTGGACGTGCGTAGGTATAGGCATCGACCTGGGGTATCTGATAAACCTGTTCGTACGCTGTGAGTGCCGCCATCTCGCTCGAACCGGTCGCGAACGGGTTGTCGTTGGGCAGCACCACGGCCTGGAACTTCGCGCGCGCCTGTCCGTCGACGGTGTCCGCGAGAAAGCCCGCGTCAATGACCTGCCGCCCGGACTGCGTCAGGTCGATCTCGGTGAACGGTGTGCCCTCGTCGGTCAGTTCGGCGGCGATGGCGGCGGTCGACGGGCCGCCGTCACTGACCAGCAGTACCCGTAAGTCGATTCTGGGTGCGTCGTCCGCGTGGGCCGTGCCGGCCGGCAGGCCGAGCGCGGCGATGAGCGCACCGACCGTGAGCACGGTCGTGCGTATGGTCCGCTTCATGCGGTGAAGTCCCCTCCCCGGACAGGGGTGAGTACGGCTCCGCAGAGCGGACGCACCCCCTTGCGCCGGCGCCGGCTTCCCTCTGAGAGGCCAGTCGTCGACGCATCCGTCGCGTCACATAGTGGTGTCTGTGTGTAGCTTTCGTGGTCGCGTTGCGAAACATGACGGAAAAGAGCAGACGACCAACAGGCTTTAGATGGAACCGAGTTGGCCGTTTTTCCGTCCGCGGTGCAGGCCGGGCCCTCGACGGGGGCGAGCGGGCCCGGCCCCGGATCATCGGCTGATCGCGGGCCTTTTCAGGTCATCCCCGACAGTCCGTCAGGCGCACAGGATGCGGGTCTCGGGCGTGTAGACCGGGCCGCCGCTCGTGTTCGTGGAGTCGCTGAACTCGGCGTAGTAGTACGAGTAGAAGCCGATGTTGCCGTTGCAGCCGGAGTCGGCGGCCACGCTGAGCGCCAGGGTGACGGTGCGGCTCTGGCCGGGCGGGATGGTGGCGCCGTAGTCGGTGCCGAGGTCGGTGGGCCCGGTGCCGGAGCAGGCGGTGGCGGTGCCGTCGGACGCGGCCAGGCTGCAGCCGGTGAAGCTGTACTTCAGGTCGGGGCGCTGGGTGGTCAGGTAGGTCGGGTCGATCGTCTGGTACACGAACCAGATGTCGTAGGTCTTGTTGTTGGTGATCGTCATCGACAGGTTCACCGTGCCGCCGGGCGTGGTGGTCGCGGCGCTGGTGGCGAAGGTGAGCTCGGCCGGCGCCGGGTCCGCGTTCGCGCTCGGGGCCAGGCCGAACAGGGCGAGCGCGAGGGCGAGGACGGTGCCGAGGCCGAAGCGTCTCATCAGTGGTGATCGCATGGCGGGGAGGCTAGGCAGCCCCGCGCACGGGCGTCTGCCCCGGGCGGCCGGCCCGACACGCCGTGTGACCGAAAGCACGCGTGCTGTGAAGATCGTGTAACCGGCACGTGAAGGCGTAATCGGCCGGCAAAACACGCAAGTACCCGGTGCTGCGTCGGGGCCGCCGCACGGACCCGGCGGCGGACGTCGTCCCGGCGCCCCGCACCGCGGTTATTGGCGCGTATCGGATGCACCGAAACACCCTCCCGTCACTCCGCCCCCCGAAACTCTCGGCCAACCACCGAATTCCGGCCCCGTCTGCGGGGCTCCGCCTTTCGGGGGCGTCCAACAGTGGGGCCGCCGCATGATCCGTGCCGCTCGGGGGCATCCGGACACTATGGAAGGCGCGCCTGTGATCGTGCAGCCGCCGGGCCCCGACGGCGGCCGGCGGGTCACCATTCGCGGAGAGTACGTCGGCATCGCGTACCACCTGCTCGACATCGTCGAGTTCCTGCGTCGTGCGGGCCTGCCCGAGGCCAGTACGACGGTCGACGACCCCGAGCTGATCGAGTGGCGCGGCATCGGCCCGAGGGCCTGGACCGCCACCGGCTGACCCGTGTCGGCCGAGCCGGACCGCACCGGCGGACTTGTTCGACTCTACGAACTTTCTGCGTGACGGGTACACATCAGTGGGCTCAACTGATAGGAAACCTTCCTATCGGTGAAATACCTCAACCCCCCACTGGAGCCGCTGTGCGGAACCCGAACGACACCACCACGACGAACCCCGTCCTGACCTCCCGCCGCACCCTGCTCGCCCTGCTCGGCGCGTCCGCCGTCGGTGCAGGAGCCGTGCTGCTGCGCCCGGCGCACGCCTCCGCCGCCGCGACGGCCGCGGGCTGCGTGGGCCTCGACGACCCGGCGAAGAAGGAGATCGCCATGAAGCTGGTGTCGAGCGCGGAGAACTCCTCGCTCGACTGGAAGGCGCAGTACAAGTACATCGAGGACATCGGCGACGGCCGCGGCTACACCGCCGGGATCATCGGCTTCTGCTCCGGCACCGGCGACATGCTCGACCTCGTCCAGCTCTACACCGACCGCAAGCCCGGCAACGTGCTCGCCAAGTACCTGCCCGCCCTGCGCCGGGTCAACGGCACCGACTCGCACAGCGGCCTGGACCCGAACTTCCCGGCGGACTGGCGCAAGGCGGCCCAGGACACCGCGTTCCAGCAGGCGCAGAACGACGAACGCGACCGCGTGTACTTCAACCCGGCCGTCCAGCAGGGCAAGACGGACGGGCTGGGCACGCTGGGCCAGTTCACCTACTACGACGCCATCGTCATGCACGGCGACGGCGACGACGCCACCAGCTTCCGCAACATACGCAAGCGCGCCCTCGGCAAGGCCAAGCCGCCGGCGCAGGGCGGCAACGAGACGACGTACCTCAACGCCTTCCTCGACGCCCGGGTGTGGGCCATGAAGCAGGAGGAGGCGCACAGCGACACCACCCGGGTCGACACCGAGCAGCGGGTCTTCCTGAACAAGGGCAACCTGTGCCTGAACACCCCGCTGGACTGGAAGGTGTACGGCGACAGCTACCACATCGCCTGACACCCCCGGGCTGTCGTACCGCACCCCCATGCGGTACGACAGCCCAGGGGCGGCTCCCCCCTCGCAGTGGCCCTACGGCTTGATGCCCACCCCGGTCCACAGGCTGACCTCCGCGTCGGTGGCGGTCGGGTCGGTGTCCGGGCGCCAGTGGTGGCCGACGGCCACGCCGGGGTCGAGCAGTTCCAGCCCGTCGAAGAACCGCGCCACGTCCGCCCGCGAGCGGAACTGCACCGGGGTTCCGGCGTTGTTGTAGATGTCGGTGACCTTCTGCCAGGTGTCCGGGTCGAAGTCGGGCGTGCAGTGGCTCAGGGCGAGCGCGCTGCCCGAGGGAAGCACGTCGAGCAGCCGGCCGACGATGCCGTACGGGTCCTGGGCGTCCGTCACGAAGTGCATCAGGGCGTTGAGGGACAGTGCCACCGGCCGGCCGAGGTCCAGGACCTCCGCCAGTTCGGGGGCGTCGAGCAGCGTCTGCGGGTCGTTGACGTCCGCCTCTATGTAGGTGGTACGGCCCTCCGCCGTGCTGCGCATCAGGCGCTCGGCGTACTTGAGCACCAGCGGGTCGTTGTCCGCGTACACCACCCGTGCGTCGGGGACCACGGACTGCGCCACCTGGTGCAGGTTCGGCTCGGTGGGGATGCCGGTGCCGATGTCGAGCCACTGCCGGATGCCGTGCTCGCGGGCGAGGACACGGGTGGCCCGGTGCATGAAGGCACGGTTCTCCCGAGCGCACACGAAGATGCCCGGGTAGGCGGCCGCCACGGTCTCGGCCGCCTGCTTGTCCACCTCGAAGTGGTCCTTCCCGCCGAGGTAGTAGTCGTACATGCGGGCGGAGTGGGGCCTGCTGGTGTCGATGTCCCGCGCCGCGTGCGAGTTGGTCATCCTGAACCTTTCAAGAGGGGGGAGCGTGGGGGAGAGGTCAGCCGGTGGTCAGGTGGTCGGCGAGGCCCCGTTTGACCCCCGCGACGAACGCGGTGATCTCCTCCGGGGTGTAGATCAGCGCGGGGCCGGCCGGATCCGTCGACTGCCGCAGCGCGATCCGGCCGTCGGCGAGTTGCTTCGTCTGTACGCACTGACCGCCGTTGGGCCCGCTCCAGGGCGACTCCCAGCCCTGTTCCCCCAGGTCCGACGCGGGCATGCCGTTGTACACGTCGTGGACACTGCCGTCGAAGGAGGTGTCGAAGGTGGTCATGAGTACTCCTTGCGCATGCGGTTCAGGAGCGCCCTGCTCTGCGCGTCCGAAGTGAGCAGGGACATGCGGTTGTGCGCCTCCAGGTGGGCGACGACGTCGGAGCGCTGGTCCAGGTACATCGCGCCGGAGAGGACCTCGGTGTAGACCACGTCCGGCAGCTCGGGCTCCGCGAACCGGAAGTAGGTGAACGGGGCGCACACGCCCACATGGGCACCGGCGGTGAACGGGACGACGTCGACGCTGACGTGCGCCAGCTCCGAGGCCTCCAGCAGCCGTTCGATCTGCTCCCGCATCACCTCGGGCCCGCCGACCACCCGGTGCAGGACGGCCTCCTCCATCACCACCCACAGCGTCGGCGCGTCGGAGCGCTCCAGCAGGACCTGACGGCGCAGCCGCAGGTTCACCCGCCGCTCCAGGTCCTCGTCGCTGTCGTTGGGGAAACCACCGCTGAGCACGTGGCGCGCGTACTCCCGGGTCTGCAGCAGCCCCGTGGCGTAGTGCGGCTCGTACGTGCGCAGGGTCGTCGCGCCGGTCTCCAGGCTCACGTAGGCGCTGAACCAGGTGGGCAGCACATCCCGGTACGTGTGCCACCAGCCGGGCTCGTTGGCCCGCTCGGCGAAGGCGACGAACTCGTCCCGCTCCTGCCGGTCGGCACCGTAGGTCTCGAGCAGTTTCTCCACGTAGAGGGGTTTGAGCGTGACCTCCGCCTTCTCCAGCCGGCGAATGGTCAGGGGGGTGACCCGAAGCGCCCGCGCCGCGTCCTCCAGTGACACGCCCGCTCCCTGGCGCCGCTCCTGGAGCCTGCGGCCCAGGATCATGCGCAGCACGGTGGGCGCACTGGTGCTCCCAGCGTTCGAACGGCCTTCGCTCACGCCCTACCTCCTGAGGGACTGTCACCCGGTCGAGTGTGACAGGCACTTGCTGCAGCGGCCAGACCGATACCGGCATGCTGAAATTATCAGGGAGTCGGTTGCAGCCTGAACTCGCATGCGCGCATGATTACTTGAGTAAATCGCGGTCACGATCACCGGCGATGCCCCGCTCCCCGTGCGGCCGTTGCCCGGTCCTGGCCGCACTGCCGCTCTGCTCCGCCCGTTCTGCCTGCTCAGCCCGCTCTCCGCCGCGCCCGCCTTACGGAAGGCAGCCATCGTGTCCCCCCACGCGACTACCCCCCGCGACCTGTTAGACGTAGACGCGCCCGACCGTGCGCACTGGATCGAGCTGCCCTCGCACCGTTCCAGCGTCAGAGTCGCCCGCCGCTCCGTGAGAGCCCGGCTCACCGAGTGGGGACTCTCCCGCGAGCTGTGCGAGGACGCGGTGCTGCTCGTGTCGGAGCTGGCCACCAACGCCGTCATCCACACGCTGAGCGTGCGGATCCTGTGTGGCATGGGGCTCGTCGCCGACGGATGCCTGCGGCTCGAGATCCACGACCACGACTACTCCGGCCGCGGTCTGCCCAGGCGCGATCCCGGCCCCGACGACGAGGGCGGCAGGGGGCTGCTGCTCGTCGAGCAGCTCGCCGACTCCTGGGGCGTCGACCGGTCGCGGCTCACCAGCGGCCACGCGGTGTGGGCGACACTGACGGCCTGACGCGGGAGTGAAGAGGGCTTCGGGAGGCCGCGGTTGCCGATTTCGTGCGGGTGCACGGGCCCGCATATGATCTTGGTCGTGACTGTGCAGAACTCTGGCGGAACGCCGTCCCGTAAGCAGCGGCTCCAGGAGAAGCAGCGCCGCCAGCTGGCGGTGGTCGACACCGTGGACAAGGCCGAGGTCAAGGTCCGCAAGGCGGAGGCCGAACTGGCGGTGGCCGTCGCCGAGGCGGTGCAGGTGTTCGGTGACGAGCGCGCCGCCTCCGAGGGGCTCGACATGCCCATGGAGGCCGTGCGCCGCTTCGTCGGCATCGCGGCGCACGAGACCGCCGCGGCGGCGGACGGTGCCCACGACTGACGTGACCTGAGGATCCGTGCCCATGCGCCGCCGGTGAGGACGCCCGCCGGCGCGGCACGGATCCGGGGACGACCACCGCACGCCATGGCCCGATGCCTCGGCCGATGCCGGTACCCGCGCTGGGGGCTGCCGGCCGGGGGGCGGCCGTTCGGGTGATTCGCACGCTCCCCTTCCGGGCGTGAAACCAAGGGAATGCAGGCCTGACGGCTCATGCCGGGCACTCGTTCCTGCCCATGGGACAAGTGGCAGATAGCGCCCTTATCCGGACAAACTGAATCCGCCGGTTCGTGATCAGGAACATCCACGTTCTCCAGGAGATCGCATGGTGGAACAGTCCTCCGAGGTCGTTTCGGAGCCGGATGAACCTGCCGTCGCCCTCACCGGCACCAGCCCCAGGGGGGCGGGGACCGAGCGGAGGCTCGCGCAGGCACTGGCCGACCTCCTCGACGCCGAGACCGTCCCGGTCGACAGCCACTTCTTCACCGACCTCGGCGCCAACTCCCTGGTCATGGCCCAGTTCTGCGCCCGAATACGCAAGGCCGCAGACCTTCCGTCGCCGTCCATGCGGGACATCTACCGGTACCCCACGATCCAGAGCCTGGCGGCGGCACTCGGCCAGACCACCCCCGCTCCCGCCGATCCGGTGCCCGTCCCGCCCCCGCCCGAGTCGTCGCCGGCCCCCGGCCCGCGCGCCGCCCGGTGGAACCATCTGGTCTGCGGAACCCTCCAGTTGCTGGTCTTCCTGGGCTACTCCCTGGTCTCCGGATTCGTCACCGCCGCGGGATACGAGTGGATCGCCTCCGGCAAGGGACTGGCCGACGTCTATCTGCGGTCGCTGCTCTTCGGAGGCGGCGCGTTCGTGGCGATGTGCGTCTTCCCCCTCGTCGCGAAATGGGTGCTCGTCGGACGCTGGCGACCGCGCGAGTTCCCCGTCTGGGGCCTGACGTATCTCCGGTTCTGGTTCGTCAAGGTGCTGCTGCACGCGAACCCGATGGTCTTCCTCACCGGGACCCCGCTGTACGTGCTGTACCTGCGGGCCCTCGGCGCACGGATCGGCAAGGGCGTCACGATCCTCTCCCACTCCGTTCCCGTCTGCACCGACCTGCTGACCATCGGAGCGGGCACGGTGATCCGCAAGGACTCCTTCTTCCTCGGCTACCGGGCGCACGCCGGACAGATCCAGACCGGCCGCATCACCCTCGGTGCGAACGCCTTCGTCGGCGAGAAGACCGTCCTGGACATCGACACCGCCCTCGGCCACGGCGCCCAGCTCGGCCACTCCTCCGCCCTGCACCGCGGCCAGGCGGTCCCGGACGGCGAGCGCTGGCACGGATCCCCCGCGGAGCCCACCCGCACCGACTACATCCGGGTCGCCCCGGCGAGCTGCGGCACCCTGCGCCGCGCCTGGTTCGCCCTCGGCACGCTGCTTCAGCTGATCTTCCTGTACGTCCCGCTGGCCGTCGGCGGCGCCTACATGCTGTTCACCGAAGTACCGGTGATCGGCAAGCGACTCGACCCGACCACGGTCGCGCTCGGCTGGTCCGAACTCCTCCCCGACGCACTGCTGCTCTCCGCCGTGCTCTTCTTCGGGTTCCTCGTCCTGGGGCTGGCGGCCCTGTGCACCCTGCCGCGCCTGCTGGGCCTCCTGGTCAAGCCCGACAAGGTCTATCCGCTCTACGGATTCCACTACGCGCTGCAGCGGACCACGGCCCGCATGACGAACATCAAGTTCTTCGCCTGGCTCTTCGGCGACAGCTCCTACATCGTGGGCTACCTCCGCGGCATCGGATACGACCTGTCACGGGTCGAGCAGACCGGGTCGAACTTCGGCACCGAAGTGCAGCACGAGACACCGCTGCTGGTCAGCGTCGGCAGCGGGACGATGGTGGCCGACGGCCTCTCCGTCCTGAACGCCGACTTCTCCAGCACGTCCTTCCGGCTGTCCCGGGCCTCGATCGGGGCGCACAACTTCCTGGGCAACAACATCGCCTACCCGGCGGGTGCCAGGACCGGGGAGAACTGCCTGCTCGCGACGAAGGTGATGGTTCCCCTCGACGGCGAGATCCGGGAAGGCGTGGGGCTCCTCGGCTCACCGTGCTTCGAGATCCCCCGCTCGGTGGACCGCGACGCCGGCTTCGACCATCTCCGGACCGGCGAGACGTTCCGCCGCCGGCTGGCCGCGAAGAACCGCTACAACCTGTGCTCCATGGCGCTCATGCTGTTCGCGCGCTGGCTGCACACCTTCGCGCTCACCCTGTTCGGTCTCGCCTCCGTGGACCTGTACGGCGTGGTCGGCCACGTGGTGATCGGCGGCTACCTGGCGCTCACCCTCGCCTTCTCCGCCGCCTACTTCGTCCTGGTGGAGCGCTGCCTGGCCTCCTTCCGCGCGCTGCGCCCCCGGCTGTGCTCCATCTACGACCCGTACTTCTGGTGGCACGAACGGCTGTGGAAGGTGCCGGACCACTTCCTCAATATCTTCAACGGAACCCCGTTCAAGAGCCTGGTCTGGCGGCTGCTGGGGGTACGCATCGGCCGCAGGGTGTTCGACGACGGCTGCTACCTGACCGAGCGGACCCTCGCCACCATCGGCGACGACTGCACCCTCAACGCGGGCAGCAAGATCCAGTGCCACTCGCAGGAGGACGGCACCTTCAAGTCCGACGTCACCACGCTCGGCGCCGGCTGCACGCTGGGCGTCGCCGCCCATGTGCACTACGGCGTGACCATGGGCGACAGCGCGGTGCTCGAGGCCGACTCCTTCCTCATGAAGGGCGAGGAGGTCCCGCCGAACGCCCGGTGGGGCGGCAATCCCGCGGTGGACATGCCGGACGGCGGCAGCAGGACCGCCGGCGCCGCCCGGGTCACGACAGCAGCCGACGCCGCCACGGCGACGGTGAGTTGAGGAAGGCCATTCGATGGGAACGCGCGTGGAGACGGACCGGGAGTTCTGGACCCGGACACTGACCGCAGGCGGCGCCACCGCCGTACCCCGGTGGGCCCGGGAACCGGCGCCGGGAACGGCCGGGCACGACATACCGCTGCCGGACGACGTGACGCGGGAGGTGCGTGAACTGGCCGCGCGGCAGGGCCTGTCGGCCGGCACCGTGCTGCTGGCCGCCCACCTCAAGGTGCTGGCCGCGCTCTCCGGCGAGCCGGAGGTGGTCACGGGTCACGCCACCGGCTCGGGCGGCGAACCGCTGCCGTGCCGGGTGTCCGTCCCCTCCGGAAGCTGGGCGGCCCTGCTCCCGGCCGCCGCACACGCCGAGGCGGAGGTGCTGGCACACCGCGACCACTCGGTGGCCGAGCTGCGGCGCGAACTCGGGCTGACCGAGCCGCCGTACGAGGTCGTCTGCGGTCCCCTCGGCACCGAGGAGAGCCACGCCGACGACGGCGTCCTGCACGTGCGCTGGTCCGACCGGGACGACCGGCTGACGCTGCGCCTGCGGTACCGCACCGACGTCCTGGACGCCGAGGCCGCCGCCCGCATCGGCGGCTACCACCTGACCGCGCTGCGGCTGCTGACGGCGGACCCCGACGCCGACCACACCCGGCAGAGCCTGCTCTCCGCCGAGGAACGGCACGAGCAGCTGGAAGGCCTGGCCGGGCCGCACCGCCCGCTGCCGGACGCCCGCGCGCACGAACTCTTCGAGCAGCGGGTGCGGGCGCATCCGCAGGCCGTGGCGGCCGTCCACGGCACGTGGGAGTGGACGTACGACGAACTCAACCGCCGCGCCAACAGGCTGGCCCGCGCCCTGCTGGCCAGGGGCCTGGGCCGGGAGGACGTGGTCGCCGTCGTCTCCGAGCGCACCCTCGACTGGCTGGCGGCGGTGCTGGCGGTGTTCAAGGCGGGCGGCGTGTACCTGCCGATCGAACCGCACTTCCCGGCCAGGCGCATCGAGGCCACCCTCTCCCGGGCCGCATGCCGGATCGCCCTGACCGAGCCCGGCAGCACCGGCACCCTCGACGAGGCGCTGGCCGCCCTGCCGGACGTCGGAAAGCTGCCGTTCGACACGGCGTACGCCGAACCGCACGCCGACGACGACCCCGGGATCCGCGTCGACGCCGGTCAACTCGCCTACATCTACTTCACCTCCGGCTCCACCGGCGAGCCCAAGGGCGCGATGTGCGAGCACGCGGGCCTGCTCAACCACCTCCACGCCAAGATCGACGACCTGGAGATCGGCGCGGGGACCGTGGTCGCGCAGACCGCCCCGCAGTGCTTCGACATCTCCCTGTGGCAGCTCGTCGCCCCGCTGCTGGCGGGCGGGCGGACCCTGCTGGTCGAGCAGGACGTCATCACGGACGTGGCACGGTTCACCGACACCCTGGAGCGCGGCCGGGTCGGCGTGGCCCAGCTCGTGCCGTCGTACCTGGAGGTCGTCGTCTCCTACCTGGAGCAGCACCCGCGCACCCTGCCGGACCTGCGGTACGTGTCGGTGACCGGCGAGGCGCTCAAACGGGAACTGGTCCAGCGCTGGCTGGCGGTCCAGCCGGGCATCGGCCTGCTCAACGCCTACGGACTGACCGAGACCTCCGACGACACCAACCACGAACTCCTCAGGGAGGTGCCCGACCGGGTGCTGCTCGGCCGGGCCGTCAACAACGTCCGCGTCCACGTCGTCGACGAGCACCTGTCACTGGTACCGCTGGGCGCCCCGGGACTGATCGCCTTCTCCGGAGTCTGCGTGGGCCGCGGATACGTCAACGACCCCGAGCGCACCCGGGAGGCGTACCGCACGGACCCGTACCGGCCCGGTGAACGGCTCTACCTCGGCGGCGACTGGGGTCGCTGGCACCCCGGCGGCAAGCTGGAGTTCCTCGGCCGCCGGGACAGCCAGGTCAAGATCCGCGGGTTCCGGATCGAGATCGGCGAGATCGAGAACTGCCTGCTGCGGGCGGCCGGCGTACGGGACGGCGCGGTGGTCGTCGCCGAGCGGTCCGGCGGCGGCAAGCAGCTCATCGCCTTCTACTCCGGCGGCCGGCAGCGGCCGGAGGCCCTGCGCGAGGCGCTCGGCGCGGCGCTGCCCGTCTACATGGTGCCCTCGGCCTTCCACTGGCAGGACAGCCTTCCGCTGACCGCCAACGGCAAGATCGACAAGAAGGCCCTCACCAAGCTGGCCGAAGCCGCCCCCGTCAGCGAGGCACACCGGGCGACCGGCGCCCCGCACCGGGCGGCCGCGGGTCGACTCAGCGCGACCGAGCGGAGAGTGACCGCGGCCTGGGCCGACCTGCTGGGTGTGCCCGAGGAGCAGGTCGGCCGCACCGACCACTTCTTCGACTCCGGCGGCACCTCCCTGACCGCGGTCAAGCTCAGCCTCGCCCTCGACCGCGCGGTGTCCCTGAAGGACATCACCCGGCACCCCGTCCTCGCCGACCTGGCCGCCCTCCTCGACGGCCCGGCACGGCAGCACCCGGAACTGCTGCTGACCCTGGCGGACGGGACCGGCACCCCCGAGTGCGCCCTGGTCTGCTTCCCGTACGCGGGCGGCAACGCGGTCAACTACCAGCCCATGGCGAGCGCCCTGACGGGCAGCGGCCTCACCGTCCTCGCCGTGGACCCGCCCGGCCACAACCTCGCCGCACCCCCCGAACCGTTCGCGCCCGTCGAGGAGGTGGCCGAGCAGGTCGCCGCCGAGATCACGGCACGCGGACTGACCCGGGTCATGCTCTGGGGCCACTCCTCCGGAGCCGCACCGGCCGTCGAGACGGCCAGGAGGCTCCAGCAGCGGGGCGTACCCGTGGAGCGGCTGTTCCTCGCCGCGCAACTGCTGGGCACCGCCGCCGAACGGCACACCGCCGTCACCGAACTGGCGCACCTGAGCGACGCCGAGATCGCGGCACGCCTCGCCGCGGACGGCGGTCACCCCGAACTCGCCGAGCTGAACCCGCGGCACGCCGCGCACATCGCCGCCGCCTACCGGCACGACTGCGACGCGGCCCACCGCTACTTCGGCACGGCCCTGGAAGCCCCGCCGCCCGTCAAGGTGTCCGCCCCGGTCTCGGTGGTCGTCGCCGCCGACGACCCGCACACCGCCGGCCACGCCCGACACCACCGGGACTGGCTGCTCCTGGCCGACCGCGTCGAGGTGCACGAACTCGCCGACGGCGGCCACCACTTCCTGCGCACCCGCCCCGCCGAGGCCGCGCAGGCCGTCCTGACCACCGTCCTCCCCGTCACTTCCTCCTGACCCGTCACACCCCAGGCGGTCGACCGAAAGGAACCCGAGATGCCGTTCTCCTCCCTGGCATCACCGCTCGATGTGGAGCTGCGGCCGGACAAGCCGGCACTGCTGTGCGTCGATCCCCCCGACGACCCACCGAAGTGGGCGGCCGAGCACCGCGAGTCGCTGCGCGCCCAGGTCACCGAGCACGGGGCACTGGTCGTCCGCGGCCTCGGACTCCGCGACACCGACCAGGCCGGTGCCGTCTTCGGACACCTGGCCGGGGAACTCATGACGGAGCGGGAGGCCTTCGCCCCCCGCGAGACCCACCGGCCCGGCGTGTACGCGTCCACGCCCTGGCCGGCCAACCAGCCCATGTGCATGCACCACGAGCTGAGTTACCGGCTCCAGGCGCCCGGCCTGATGCTGTTCGCCTGTCTCACCGCGCCCGAGCAGGGCGGGGCGACGGCGGTGGCCGACGCCGAGGAGGTGCTGCGGGCGCTGCCCGCCGGGCTCGTCGAACGGTTCGAGCGGGAGGGCTGGATCCTGACCCGCTCCTACACCGACGAGATCGGCGCGAGCCTCACGGAGTCCTTCGGCACCGGTGACCACGCCGAGATCGAGCGCTACTGCCGGGCCAACGCCATCGACTTCACCTGGCAGCCCGACGGCACCCTGCGCACCGAACAGCGCCGCAACGCCGTCGTCCGGCACCCCCGCACCGGCCGCCGCTGCTGGTTCAACCAGATCGCCTTCCTCAACGAGTGGACCCTCGCACCCGAGGTGCGCGAGTACCTGGTCGACGTCTACGGCGCGGACGGACTGCCGTTCAACACCCGCCACGGCGACGGCACCCCGATCGGCGAGGACGTCGTCCAGCTGATCAACAGCACCTACGAGGCACACACCCGGCGCGACCCCTGGCACCAGGGCGACCTGCTGCTCGTGGACAACATCCGCACCGCGCACAGCAGAGAGGCGTTCAGCGGAGAACGGCAGGTGCTGGTCGGCATGGGCGAGCCCGTCCGGCCGACCGATGACTGCCCGGCACTGGAGGCGAGCGAGCGATGACCGATGTACTGTCGTCGGCCGCCCGGGCGGCCGGCCCCGAGCGGGGATCCGCGCCGACCTTCGCGGTGGTCACCGGTGAGCGGGTGCAGCGCGCCCTGAGCGGCCGCGAGAAGGACCTCGTGGAGCTGGTCGAGACCGTCTACCGGCTGCACGACGCCGGGGACTCGGTCAACCCGCCCTCGTACTTCCTGCGCTTCGAGGACCGGCCGACCTCGCGGATCATCGCGCTGCCGGCCTCCCTCGGCGGGACGGTCCAGGTGGACGGCCTGAAGTGGATCTCCAGCTTCCCGGAGAACGTGGGCGCCGGGCTGCCGCGGGCCTCCGCGGTGCTCGTCCTCAACGACCACGACACGGGCTACCCGTTCGCCTGCCTGGAGAGCTCGATCATCAGCGCCACCAGGACCGCGGCCTCCGCCGCCCTGGCCGCCGACTGGCTCAGCCGCAACCGCACCCGCCCCACCCGGGTCGGATTCCTCGGCACCGGCCTGATCGCCCGCTACATCCACACGTTCCTGGCCGGCACCGGCTGGGACTTCGACGAGATCGGCGTGCACGACCTGTCCGCCGACAGCGCCGGCGGCTTCCGCGGCTACCTGGAGCAGACCGGCACCGGCGCGCGGATCACCGTCCACGAGAGTGCCGAGGACCTGGTCCGCGGCAGCGACCTCGTGGTCTTCGCCACCATCGCCGGCCAACCCCATGTCACGGACCCGGCCTGGTTCACCCACAATCCGCTGGTCCTGCACGTGTCCCTGCGCGACCTCGCCCCCGAGGTCCTCATGGGCGCGGCCAACTTCGTCGACGACGTCGACCACTGCCTCAAGGCCGACACGTCACCCCATCTGGCCGAACAGCTCACCGGAAACCGGGACTTCCTCAACGGAACCCTCGGCGACGTCATGTCGGGCCGGGCCGCACCACCGCCCGACCGCCCGGTGATCTTCTCGCCCTTCGGACTCGGCGTCCTCGACCTCGCCGTCGGCAAGTACGTCTACGACGAGGTGTCCCGGGCCGGGGACCTCTGTCTCATCGATGACTTCTTCCACGAACTGCGCCGCTACGGCTGAGGCCGTCGTCCTCGGCCCGGCACCAGGAGGCCCGCCGTGCCTGTCATCTCCGCTCCCTACGCCTTCAACGAGGGCGATCTCTACGTCGACCTGGAGTCGATCTGCGGACACCCGCTCTACCTGAAGTGCGAGGCCTTCAACTTCGCCGGATCCATCAAGCTGAAGGCCGCGAACGAGATGGTGGAGAAGGCCGAGCGGGACGGAATCCTGAAAGCGGACTCCGTCCTCGTCGAGTCCTCCTCCGGCAATCTCGGCGTCGCGCTCAGCATGATCGCCGCGAGCAAGGGTTACCGGTTCCTGTGTGTGACGGACTCCCGTTGCAACCTGTCGACCAGGCTCCTGATGGAGGCGCTCGGCAGCGAGGTGCACATCGTGGCCGACCAGGACACCAATGGCGGGTTCCTGGGCACGCGGATCGAGTACGTCCGCTCGCTGTGCGCGTCGGACGACCGGTACGTGTGGCTCAGCCAGTACACCAACGCGGGCAACTGGATGGCGCACTACCGCACCACCGCCCCGGAGATCGCCCGCCGGTTCCCCGAACTGGACGTGCTGTTCGTCGGGGCGGGCACCACCGGAACCCTGATGGGCTGCGCCCGTTACTTCCGCGAGTGGCACCGTCCGGTGCGGATCGTCGCGGTGGACGCGGCCGGCTCGGTGGCGTTCGGCGGCGAGCCGGGCCGCCGGATGATCCCGGGCCTCGGCATGAGCATGCGCCCGCCGCTGCTCGACGAGGCCTTCGTGGACGAGGTGATCCGGGTGGAGGAGCCGGACACCATCCGGATGTGCCACCGCATGGCCCGGCACGGTTTCCTCTTCGGAGGCTCCACCGGGACCGTGGTCAGTGGCGCGACGGACTGGCTGAAGCGGCACGACGCCCGTGACCTCACGGGGGTCGCCATCGCACCGGACCTGGGCGAGCGCTACCTCGACACCATCTACCAGACCAACTGGCTGCAGGACCTGTACGGCGACCAGGTGCTGGCCACCGAGGACGGCGACAGGGTGCCCGACGCCGGGGACGGCGACCGGGTGCTCGACGCCAGGGACGGCGACCAAGTGCTCGACGCCAGGGACACCGCACCGCCGAAGCCCCTGCCCCGGGAGCCGAAGTCCGCCTCCCGCGCACCGGCCCGCCGGCGCAGCAGCACCTGACGGCGGTTCACGCCGGAGCGCGGCCCCCCGGAGACGTCCACGCGGCGGCATCCGGGGGGCCGCGGCGTGCCCGCCGGCCTGCTCAGTAGCGCACGGGCAGGGCGCGCAGTCCGCGGGTGCGCATCGACGGACGCCACTCCAACCGGTCGACCGGGACGTCGAGTTCGAGGCGGGGGAAGCGTTCGAGGAGCGCGCCGAGGGCGATCTCGGTCTCCAGCCGGGCCAGCGGTGCGCCCAGGCAGTAGTGGATGCCGTGCCCGAGGGCCAGGTGCCCGGTGGCGTCGCGGCCGAGGTCGAGCCGGTCGGGCTCGGCGAAGCGGCGCGGGTCGCGGTGGGCCGCCGCCAGGGACAGCAGCACCGTCTCGCCCGCCGGAACGGTGACCCCGCCGATGGTGACGTCCTCGGTCGGGAAACGGCGGATGGCGAGCGGCGCGGGCCCGTCGTAGCGGGCCAGTTCCTCCACGGCCGGGCCGAGCAGGTCCGGATCCGCGCGCAGCGCGGCCAGCTGCCCTGGGTTCCGCAGCAGGGCCAGCGTGGCGTTGCCGATCAGGTGGACGGTGTTCTCGTACCCCGCGAACAGGATGAGGAAGGCCAGCGACATCAACTCGTCCTCGCTGAGCCGGTCCTCCTCGTCCCGTACGGCGATCATGGCGGAGAGCAGGTCGTCGGCGGGCTCGGCACGCTTGCCGGCGAGCAGCCCGGCGAAGAAGGCCAGCAGCGCCCCGACGGCCTCCTTCGTCCGCTCGGGCCGGGCCGGGTCCGGGACGACGAGCGCGTCGGTCCAGGACCGGAAGTCCGGCCGGTCCCCCTCGGCCACGCCCAGCAGCTCGCAGATCACGGCGATGGGCAGCGGTGCCGCGTAGGCGGCGATCAGATCGGTACGGCCGAGGGGAGCCATCGCGTCGAGCAGCGCGTCGGCGGTGACCCGGACGGGTTCGCGCAGCAGGGCGATACGGCGGGGCGTGAACGCCCGGGACACCAGGCGCCGGACGCGGGTGTGGTCCGGCGGGTCCATGTTCAGCAGGTTGGCGTCGAGCGCGGGCGGCAGCGCGAGCCCGCGGTAACCGCCGGGCTTGGCGTGGGCCTTGTCGAGGGAGAGCCGCGGGTCGGCCAGGGCCTGCCGCACGTCCTCGTACCGCGTCACCAGCCAGGCCGGCAGCCCGTCGGTGCCGGCGACCCGGTGCACGGGCCCGGCCTCCCGCAGCCGGGCGTACCCGGCGTACGGGTCGGCGAGCAGCTCCGCGGGGTCAACGGCGGCCGGGTCGGGGGGTGTTGTACTGGCGTCCATGCCTCAACCCTAGACAGTGCGGGCGCAGGCGGCGGCCGGTCACCCGGAGGCCGGGGTGCCGTCGGCGGCGTCGGTGGAGTGCAGCAGTCGCAGGAACGCCTTGACGCCCGCGATGAGTTCCTGATTGTCGGTGAGCCGGTTCACCGTGGACTCGAACTGCCTGCCCAGCGCCACGATCCTGCGGTCCGCCTGCTCGGCCCGCTCGTACGAGCTCAGGGCCAACGCGTCCACGGTACGCCGCAGTTCGGCGAGGGCCCGGTACTGCTCCTCCGCCTTCTCCTCCAGGACCCGCGTCCCGGCCTCGGCGCGGTTCAGCCGGGCGTGCAGCTCGACGACGTCGTCCCGCGGATACGTGACGTCCTTGAGGAGGCTTCCCAGGCGCCTGCGGAGCTGGCCGAAGTACGCGCCGGCCGGCCGGAAGAAGGTGCTCAGCAGGAAGAACGCGGCGAACCAGTACCCCGTGAACTCGCCCGTCGCCCAGGTGACCGCGACGACGACCGCAGCCGTCAGGACGTGCCCCGCGACCGCCGCCCGGAGCATCGCGCGGGCGATGCGCGCGGCTTCGGCGTCCCGGGCCGCCGGGACCGTCATGCCCTTCTCCCGGCTGACCGCGATCTCGGCGAGGACCGCATGCGCCCGGAAGTACAGGTTCCAGGGCAGGGTGAGCAGGAGCAGCAGCCAGAGCAGACTCAGCACCCCCGCCCCCACGGCGAACACCACCGCGGGCGGCGCCCCCGCCACATACGCGAGGACCAACGCCGCGCCCGCGGCCACGACCGCCGCCACCGCCCCGAGAAATCTGCCCATGGCCGTGTCCCCCGTCTCCCGCCCGCTCGCCGACACACCCCATCGTCCCCGCCCCGGCGCGGGGCGGCATGAGTAGCGGTACTCAGGGGAGCGCGCGGGAGACAGCAGGGGAGGGCTGCGGGATAGGGTGCACCGGTGGAACGGATCTTGGTGGTGGGTGTCACCGGTGCGGGCAAGTCCACGCTCGCCCGGACCTTGAGCGGCCGTCTGGGCCTGCCCTACCACGAGATGGATGCCATGTACTTCAACGGCCCCGGCTGGGCCGTCAACAGCGAACTGGCCGAGGTCGTTGCACGGCTCGCGGCCGGGCCTCGCTGGATCATCGACTCACTCGGGTATCCGGAAGTCCGCGACCTGCTGTGGGGCCGGGCCGACACCGTGATCTGGCTGGACTATCCCAGACGCGTCGTCATGCCCCGCGTGCTGCGCCGGTCCGTCCGGCGCACCGTCACGCGCGAGGCCCTCTTCGGCGGCAACAGGGAGACCTGGTCGGGGTGGCTGAGCCGGGAACATCCGGCCTGGTGGGCCTGGTCCCAGCACGGCGCCCGAGGCCGTGAGATCGAGCGCCGGGTCGCCGATCCCCGCTTCGCCCCTCTCCACACCCACCGCTTCGCCCACCCTGACGCCACGGCGGCCTGGCTGGCATCCCTCTGAGGCCACAGCCGAGGCGTCAGCGCCCGAACTTCGCGACGGCCGCCGGGGTGACGGGGGTGAAGAAGTTGACGAGGTTGCCGTCGGGGTCGCGGAAGAGCAACGACCGGTTGCCCCAGGGCATCGTGGTGGGCTCGGTGACGAAGTCGCCGACGAAGCCCTTCAGGTTCTGGTGGACGCGGTCCACGTCGTCGACGAGGAACTCGGTGATCACGCTGTGGTTCTCCGCCGGGCGGGCGGAGCCCGGGGCGAACAGCGGGACGGTACGGGTACCGGCGATCGCGAGGGTCGCGCCGGCCGTCCTGAGTTCGGCGAAGTCCTCGGTGGCCCACGACGCCCGCGCCCCCGTGGCGCGCTCGTAGAACTCGACGAGGCGCGCCACGTCGCCGGTGATGATACGGATCGAGACGAAGTCCATGGGATCTCCTTGGCTGTGCTGAAGGCGTGCACCCCGAGGCTAGGAGAAATAGCGGACAGAATCGGTCCGGTATTCGCGTTAGGTTGTGTCCATGTCCCGACCCACCGGCCGCGTGCTGACCCTCCTGGAGCTGCTCCAGTCGGGCGGCACCCGGACCGTGGCCGAACTCGCCGGCCGGCTCGGTGTCGAAGGGCGTACCGTGCGGCGGTACGTGGATCAGCTGATCGACCTGGACGTGCCGGTGGAATCGGTGCGCGGCCGCTACGGCGGGTACCGGCTCGCCCCCGGGTACCGTCTGCCGCCGCTCATGCTCGGCGACGACGAGGCGCTGGCCGTGCTGCTCGGCCTGGTCGCCGGCCGCCGGGCCGGGCTGACGACGACGGAGCTCACGGCGAGCGAGACGGCATCGGCGAAGATCCGGCGGGTGCTGCCCAAGCACGTCGCCCGCCGGCTCGACACCCTCCTGGAGGCCCTCGCCTTCACGGACCGGCCCGGCGAGTTCGACACCCCGGACGCCGGGGTGCTGCTCACCGTCGCCGACGCGGTACGTCACCGCCGGCCGGTCTCGATCCGCTACACCGACCGCGACGGACGACGCAGCGAGCGCACGCTGCACGCGTACGGGATCGTCGCCCACGCGGGCCGGTGGTACGTCACGGGCAGGGACGCCTCGATCGGCGCGGACCGGACCTTCCGGCTCGACCGCATCGCGGACGCGCGGACCCTGCCCGGCTCCTTCGAGGTGCCTGAGGGGCCCGGTCCGGCGGAGCGCGTACTGTCCGGGTTCGCCACGGCCGAGTACCGGCACGAGGTGACCTTGCGGATCCACGGGACGGCCGAGCAGATCCGCGCCCGTCTTCCCGCCGGCGTCGCGACCCTGGAGGAGTACGAGCCGGCGGCCGCCCGGGACCGGACGGCCGAGCGCTGGCTGCGCGTCGAGCTGCGGGCGGAGCGGCTCGACTGGCTGCCTCCGGTGCTCGCCGCACTCGACCGGCCGTTCGTCATCGAGCGCCCCGACGAACTGCGCGACCTCGTCGCCGCACTCGCCGACCGCCTCGCGTCCTACGCGCGCCGGGCCTGACGGCGAGCGAGCCGACTCGGAGTGGTCAGAATCCGCGCCGTTGGCCGCCGTCCACCTGGAGCATGATCCCGGTGAGGTAGGAGGCCGCCGGTGACAGCAGGAACGCGCCCGCGCGTCCGAACTCCTCCGGCGTCCCGTACCGCCGCAGCGGAATCCGGGACTCGTTGGCGGCCCGCGTGCCCGCGGGATCGGCGGACAGGCCGTCCAGCTCCCGCATGCGGTCCGTGCCGATCCGTCCCGGCAGCAGCCCGAAGACGCGGATGCCGCGTGGGCCCAGCTCGTCCGCGAGCGACTTGGCGAGCCCGGCGAGGCCGGGCCGCAGTCCGTTGGAGATGACCATCCCGGGGGCCGGCTCGTACGCCGTGATCGACAGGACGAACCCGATCGAACCCCCGGCCGTCAGCTCCGCGGCGGCCGTCCGGGCGAGCCGCACCGCACCCAGGAACACCGACTCGAAGGCCGCCTGCCACTGTGCGTCGGTGTGGTCCGCGATGCGGCCCGCGGGTGGCCCGCCGACGCTGACGAGGATGCCGTCGAAGCCGCCGAACCGTTCCCGCGCGGTGTCGATCAGCCGCTGCGGTGCCCGCGGGTCGGCGTTGTCGACACCGACTCCGGCCGCGTGCGGACCGAGCTCCGCCGCGGCCTCGGCCGCGTGCCTCTCGTGGCGGCCGGCCACCACCACCCTGGCCCCGTCGGTCACCAGTTCGCGAGCGACGGCGAAGCCCAGCCCGCGGCTGGCGCCGGTGAGGACGTACACCTTGTCGGTGAGTCCGAGATCCATGACCGTGTCCTTTCAGTGGCCGAGGACGGCGGCGAGGGCGTCGTCCACGGCAGCGCCGAGCTTGGCGTCGTCCCGCTCCGCCCAGGCGTGGGCGACATGCCCGTCGGGCCGGACCAGGGCGGCGCGCACGTCGTCCCAGCCCTCCGGGATCCGGTCGAGCGTCCCGCCGTGCACGGCGATCCGCTCCTGCGCGCGATCGGCGAACGCACCGCCCCCGGTCAGGTCGAGGAGGAGGTACGAGTCCGCCCGCAGCAGGCCGAAGAGGGTGATGTCGGAACCGGTGAAGGTGAGTCCGGGGGCCCGGGTGCCGGTCAGCGGGTGGGCCGCCGGGTCGTCGCCGGGGTAGCGGATGCCGATCGCGCTGATCTTTCCGGCCAGTACCCGGCCGAACTCCGGCACGGTGGCGATCAGCTGCGCGACCAGGGAGCGCATGGCGAGCGCCTGGGGCGTGAAGGTGGTCAGCAGCAGGGTCTGCGCACGGCTGTGCTCCTCCAACTGGGTTCCCACCAGGTGCCGTTCGGTGTGGTACGTGTCCAACAGCCCTTCCGAGGCCCACCCGTTGAGGGTGGCCGCCAGCTTCCAGCCGAGGTTGTGGGCGTCCTGCATGCCGTAGTTCATGCCGACGCCGCCGGTGGGGAAGTGCTGGTGCGCGGCGTCGCCCGCGAGCAGCACCCGGCCGCGCCGGTACTCGGTGGCCAGCCGGGTGGTGTTGCTGTACCGGGAGAGCCAGGACGGGTCGCGCATGCCGAAGTCGTCGCCGGTGATGGCGAGGGTCTTCTGCCGCAGTTCGTCCAGCGTGAGGTCGCCGGGCCACTCCGTGGCGCCCCCGTCGGGGCTGGTCCCTGCGAGCCGCCACCGGTTGCCGGGCAGCGGCGCGACCAGTACCCCGCCGTGCTCGTTGAACCGGTTGAAGGCGAGCGGGGGCGGGTTGTCGAGCGCCACGTCGCCGAGCCAGCCGAGGAAGTCGAACGGCGTGCCCGGGAAGTCGATGCCGGCGGTCTCGCGCACGGTGCTGCGGGTGCCGTCACACCCGACGAGGTACTCGCCGCCGATCTCGTACGGCCCCTCCGGTCCCGTCGCCTGCACGGTCACCGAGTCCGCCTGCTCGGTGAAGCCGGTGACGCGGTGCCCGCGCCGCACGGTGGCGCCCAGCCCGCGGGCGTACTCCTCGAACAGTTCCTCGGTGCGGGCCTGCGGCAGGAAGAGGGTGTACGGAAACGGGGTGTCCAGCAGTGAGAAGTCGAGCCGGCTGGAGAGATTGGCGAAGTGGCCGGTGGGGATCCTCGGCGTCCCGTCGTGGAACCGCTGGTCGATCCCGCGGGAAGCCAGTAGCTCGATGCTCCGCGGATGCATGGTGAGCGCCTTGGAACGCTGGTCGATCTCGGTGCGCTCCTCCAGGACCGTGACGGAGATGCCGTTCAGTCGCAGCTCGGCGGCGAGCCAGAGCCCTACGGGCCCGCCGCCGGCGATGACGACCTGCTGCTTTTCCATGCGATCACCTTTCCCTTGGGTCTGTGGCCGGGCGCTGGGCCGACCAAGACTCTTGGTCACCGACCAAGACGCCGTGTGGTCAGTAAACTAGGTCAATGACCAACAGGCAACAAGGCGACCGACTGGATCCCGCCACTGTGATCCGTGCGGCACTGGGACTGCTGGACGAGAAGGGCCTGGAGGCGCTGTCCACCCGAGCGGTCGCCGACCGTCTCGGCGTCCGCATGAACACCGTGCTGTGGCATGTGAAGACCAAGGCCCGGATGCTGGAGCTGATGGCGGACGCCGTACTCGGCGAGATCCGGCTGACCGACCTGCCGCCCGCTCCCGAGGACCGGGTGCGCGAACTGGCCCGCCGCTACCGGCGTGCCCTCCTCGCCCACCGTGACGGCGCCGCCCTCGTCGTCGGCACCTTCGGCGTCGACCCGCACACCCTGCGCTTCGCGGACAGCCTGGTGGGGGCGCTGCTCGAGTGCGGTCTCGACGACCGCGAGGCCGCCTGGACCGCATGGGCGATCACCTACTTCGCCCTGGGGCTCGCCCAGGAGGAGCAGGCGGCAGGAGACCGCCCCTTCGGCGGGGCTCTGGCGAACGCGATCTCCGAGGCGACCCACCCTTCGCTGCACCGGGTGGTCGCATTTCTCGCGCCGGGGTCCTTCGACGAGCGGTTCGAGTTCGGCGTGGCCGCGATCCTCGCCGGACGATCGTCCCCCCGCCGCTGAGGCACGTCATCGGCGCCTGCGCGGCCCCCGGCTTCTGGTCCCCTTCCGGGTTTCGACCTCTGAGGCAATTTTATGTGCCCCACAGGTTGACTGGAAGGTGATGGCTGCCGACCCTGTGAGGGAGGGCCACCGGGTCCTCGCAGGCCCGGACCCTCCTAGGAGCGGCAGATGGCAACCTTCGTACTCGTGCATGGTTCTTGGGGCGGCGGCTGGGTGTGGGACCGGCTGCGCCCCCTGCTGGAGGACGCCGGCCACCGTGTCCTGACCCCGACCCTGACCGGTCTCGCCGAGCGGCGTCAGCTGTCCGCGCCGGACGTCGGCCTGAGCGTGCACGTGCAGGACGTCGCCGGGCTCCTGGAGTCCGAGCGGGTGGAGGACGCCGTCCTCGTCGGGCACAGCTACGGCGGGATGGTGATCACGGGAGTGGCCGCGCTCGCGGGCGACCGCATCGGGCAGGTGGTGTACGTCGACGCCTTCGCTCCCGTGACCGGCGAGTCGGCGTTCACCCTGCTGCCCTGGCTGGAGGGGGCGTTCGCCGATGCGCCGGGCCCTGCGGAATGGGAGATCGCCCCGCTGGCCCCGGAGTCGCTCGGCGCGGACGGCGAGGGTGCCGCATGGCTGTCGAGCAGGCTGACGCCGATGCCGCGGCGCACCCACGAAGAGCCGCTGGGCCCGGGCAGCGAGGAGGTGCTGGCCGGCAAGGCGGTCACTTACCTCTACTGCGCCGACCAGGCCATCTTCGAGGACATGGCCGCCTCGGCGGAGAAACGGGAGTTCCGGGTCGTCGCGCTGTCCGGCGCCACCCATGTCGACCTGTTGACGCGACCGCAGGTGCTCGCGCGGGAGCTCCTGGGCCTCGTGTAGACGCGCGCCCGGGGCCGTCGCCCTCCGTGGAGATCGGTGTGCCTGTCAGGTGATGTCTCTTGCCTGACAGGCATGCTATGTTGCCCAGATGTCGATCGAAGACACCGATCTCTGGGTGGCTCAACGCCTCAAGGACATGCGCAGTGAGCGCGGCATCACCCTCACGGCCCTGGCCGAACAGACCGGCATCTCCTCGGCACACCTGTCGCGCCTGGAGAAGGGTGTCCGCAAGCCCTCCATCGGGAGCCTGCTGCAGATCGCCCGCGTCTACGGCGTCTCCATCAGCGAGTTGGTGCAGGAACCGGACGAGAACGACTTCCATCTGGTGCGCGCCGACGCGGCGATGACGCGGGACGGCCAGGACGGCCGGTACACCGTACTCAGCGGCCCGCGCGAGACGATGTCCGTGATCCGGGTCGACCTGGCGCCCGGCAAGCACTCCAAGACCGCCCGGCATGTCGGCGAGGAATGGCTGCACGTGCTGGCCGGGACCGTCACGCTCCATGTCTCCGGGGCATCTCTGCGGCTGGGCACAGGCGATTCGGTCCACTTCGACTCCTCGAAGGAACACCGTCTCGTCAACGAGGAAGACGCCGCCGCCACCGTGCTGATCGCCTCGACGGCGGCGACCGTCCCCATGCGCCACCCCATCCCCGCGTCCCGTCGCGGCGCCGCGGCCCCGCGAGACTGACGCACGCCCGGTCGGCGGCGGACACCGAGGCCGTCCGAGACCCTGGACAAGGCGGCCTGGCGCGGCGGGTCGGGGCCGCGCCCGCTGTCCGGAATCCCTACGGCAGGACCGCGAACCCGTCGACTTCGATGAGCCATTCGGGCCTGCCCAGCGTCTGCACGCCGAGGAAGGTGCTCGCGGACACGGGCCACGTGCCGCCGAAGGCGCGATGCCCCGCGGCGAAGATGGGTCCGACCAACTCGGGCCGGTGGCCGACGACATGGATCGTGTTCTTGATCAGGTCGTCCGGGGTGGCGCCGGCGGCCTCCAGCGCGACCCGGAAGTTGCGGAAGGCCTGTTCGGCCTGCGCCTCGTGGTCGCCCGGGCCGACGAGGTTGCCGTCCCCGTCCAGGGCGATCTGACCGGCGATGGCGACGAAGCGCGTGCCTGTGCCCGTCACCGCGTGGCTGTAGAGACCTTGGACCGGGGCTGCGAGGGCCCCCGGGTTGACGCGTCGAACCGACATCTCTTCTCCGGAATCGTCTGCGAGGGACAAGGAACAGGGGGCTGGATGCGGGCACTTGGCGGTCCTGGTTCCGGAACGGCGGTGACGCCGCTAGTCCAGGACGTCGGGCTCCTCGTCCCGCACCAGCCCGGCGAGGAGGCCGAAGTTGTGCCTGGCCATGTTGGCGTTGCTGAACTGCCGGTGCGCCAGGGTCACTTCCTCGGCGCTCATGATCCGGGGCCGGCCTGCCGCGTCGGCCAGCAACTGCATCTGGCAGGCCCGGTCCATGGTGATGAACCACCAGGCGGCCTCCGCCACGGACCGGCCCACCGTGAGCAGCCCGTGATGCCGCAGGATCGCGGCCCTGCTGTCCCCGAGCCGTTCGGCGATGCGCTCGCCCTCCGCCTTCTCCAGCACGAGGCCCTTGTACTCGTCGAAGAGCACGTGGTCCCCGGCGAAGGCGCAGGACTCCTGGACGATCGGGTCGAGCAGCTTGTCGAGCGAGGCGAACGCCCGGCCGTGGATCGTGTGGGCGTGCGCGACGGCGACCACGTCGGGGCGCGCCCGGTGGATCGAGGAGTGGATCCAGAACGCCGCCTTGTTGGTGCGGCGATCGCCCTCGATCACCCGCCCCTGCTCGTCGATGAGCAGCAGGTCGCTCACCCGGATCCGCGAGAAGTGGACGGCGTAGGGGTTGACCCAGAAGCGATCGGGGAACTCCGGGTCGCGCGCCGTGATGTGCCCCGCGATGCCTTCGTCGAACCCGTGGCGGGCGAAGATCCGGAAGGCGATCGCGAGCTGCTCCTTGCGGCGCCGGCGTTCGGACTCCACGGAGTCCGCGGCTTCCGGCAGCTCGGGTATGTCGAGCTCGCCGATGCTCTCCAGCTCCTCTGCGCCGGCACTGTCAGTCGACACGGACATGCGCTGATGCCTCCCTCGGTCGGTGCGGACGGACCTCCTTCAGCGTGGGGTCGACGTACACGTGAAGTCAACCTCATAGGCAAATTAATGTGCCTGGTGGGCAAGTCTCGCGGAGTGGGGGCGTCACCCGTCCCGCCGCCACGCCCCCAGCACCATCAACGTCTTCGTCCCGATCACCGGCCCCGAACGGCGCAGCCGGTCGATGACGTCCCGCAGATGCTGGACGCCCGCCACGCGGACCCGGACCAGCGCGTCGGGGTCCCCGGCCACCGTGAAGACCTCCAGGACCTCCGGGACGCTGGTGGCCGCCATCGTGATCGTCTCGACCTTCACGTCCCCGGCGAACCTGAGCTCCACGAAGGCCTCGAAGCCGGACCCGAGCTTGTTGTGGTCGAGGATGACGGTGTAGCCGGCGATGATCCCGACCCGCTCCAGGCGGTCGATGCGCCGCTTCACGGCGGAGGGGGACAGGCTGACCTGGTCCGCGATCTCCGTGACCGTTCGCCGGCCGTCCTGCACCAGCAGGTCGATGATCATGCTGTCGACACTGTCGACGTGCTCGGTACCGGGCATCTCCACACCTCGTTCGGTAGCAGGTTCTTTGCGCAGAACCTGGGTCGGCCATGCGAAATCTTGCGCGCGCCACAAGAACTCAGCAGGTTAATTGCACCCAGCGTCGCAGCTGTCGACCGTGGTCCTCCACCGGGACATGACCGCAGGAGGGGGCGCCGCAGTGCACGTCGAACGAGAACGGCCGTCCCGCGAGGTCTTCGAGCTCCTGGGCGAGGCCGGTCTGCTCACCCTGTCGTTCGGTGAGGACGTCGGGGACGGGGGACCGGCGTACACGGTCTACCTCCAGGTGCTGGAGGAGATCGCGGCCCGCCCGGCCCCTGCCCGTGCGGCGGACACGCCCGGAGACCTCCGCATGGCACCGCGCTGACCCGCGCCCATGCCCGCCCTGCCCACATCCGCCGGTGCCCGCACGGGCGCCTCCGAGAACGAGAGCCGCGATGCCACGAAAGCCGTCCACACCGACCACGGACGCCCGACGCCCCGACGGACCGATCCGGTTCCTCACACCCGAGGGGGAGTTGCTGTCCGACAGCCGGCTCGACCTGCCCTCCGCACTCGACCTGCCCGCGCTCTACCGGGACATGGCCCTGGTGCGCCGCCTGGACTCCGAGGCGATCGCCCTCCAGCGCCAGGGCGAGCTGGGCCTGTGGCCCTCGCTGCGCGGTCAGGAGGCCGCCCAGGTCGGGGCCGCCCACGCGCTGCGCGCCCAGGACATGGTCTTCCCCACCTACCGCGAACACGGCGTGGCCTGGTGCCGGGGCCTGGATCCGGTGTCGCTCCTCGGCCTCTTCCGCGGTACGACGCTGGGCGGCTGGAACCCGTACGAGAGCCGCTTCCACCTCTACACCCTGGTCATCGGCGCACAGACGCTGCACGCCGTCGGCTACGCCATGGGCCTGGTCCGCGACGACGTGATCGGCTCGGGGGACGACAGCCGCGACACCGCGGTGCTGGTCTTCCTCGGCGACGGGGCGCTGAGCGAGGGCGAGACCAACGAGGCGTTCGTCTGGGCCGCCGCCCAGAACCTGCCCGTGGTCTTCCTCTGCCAGAACAACCAGTGGGCCATCTCCGCCCCCTACAGCGTGCAGAGCCGCGTCCCCGTCGCGCAGCGCGCGTCCGGCTTCGGTTTCCCCGGTGTCTCCGTGGACGGCAACGACGTGCTGGCCTGTGTCGCGGCGACCGGTGACGCCCTCGCCCGGGCCCGGTCCGGCGGCGGGCCCACCCTGATCGAGGCCGTGACCTACCGCGTCAACGCGCACACCACCGCCGACGACGCCGGCCGCTACCGTCCCTCCGCACTGACCGACGAGTGGATCGCCAGGGATCCCCTGGAACGGCTGCGCCGCCACCTCACCGCGAGCGGGACGGTCGACGAGGAGTACTTCGCCGACCTCGAGCGCCGGGAACAGGAACTGGCCGACCACCTGAGGACCGGCTGCCGCTCGCTCCCCGCACCGGACCCCGCCGCCCCCTTCGGCCACACCTACGCCACGATGCCCGCCGAACTCGGGCGCCAGCTGGCCGAGCACCTGGAGTTCGTCGCGGCCGGCCAGGAGAACGGGGTCACGCGATGAGCGGCATCTCCATGGTCAAGGCCCTCAACAACGGCCTGCGCAGCACCCTCCAGGACGATCCCAGGGTCCTGCTGATGGGCGAGGACATCGGACGCCTGGGCGGGGTCTTCCGCGTCACCGACGGCCTGCAGGAGGAGTTCGGCAGCCTGCGGGTCGTGGACACCCCGCTCGGCGAAGCCGGCATCGTCGGTGCCGCGATCGGTCTCGCCTTGCGCGGCTACCGCCCGGTGTGCGAGATCCAGTTCGACGGCTTCGTCCACCCCGCCGCCAACCAGATCATCAGCCAGCTCGCGAAACTCCGGCACCGCTCGGCCGGCGCGATCACCCTGCCGGTCGTCATCCGCATCCCCTACGGCGGCGGCATCGGCTCCATCGAGCACCACTCGGAGTCACCCGAGGTCTACTTCGCCCACACGGCGGGGCTGAAGGTGGTCACCTGCTCCACCCCCCAGGACGCCTACGACATGATCCGCCAGGCCGTCGCCGACGACGATCCCGTCATCTTCCTCGAACCCAAGCGGCACTACTGGACCAAGGGGGAGGTCACGGAAGAGCCGCCGGCACCGTTCGAGCGGGCGCGCGTCGTGCGCCACGGCACCGACGCCTCCCTCGTCGCCTACGGCCCGACGGTTCCCGTCGCCCTGGAAGCGGCCGACGTCGCCGCCGGGGAGGGCCACAGCGTCGAGGTCGTCGACCTGCGCAGCCTGTCGCCGCTGGACATGGACACCGTACGGGAGTCCGTCCACCGCACCGGTCGTGCCCTCGTGGTCCACGAGGCCTCCCTGTCCCACGGGTTCGGGGCCGAACTCGCCGCGCGGCTCCAGCAGGAGGAGTTCCACTTCCTCGAAGCGCCGGTGCTGCGCATCACCGGATACGACACGCCCTACCCGCCGAGCCGCCTCGAGTCGGACTGGCTTCCGGGTGTCGACCGGATCCTCGACGCCCTTGACCGCAGCCTGAGTTACTAGAGGAGGAACCGTGTCACGAGAGCAAGTCTTCCTGCTGCCGGACGTCGGTGAAGGGCTCACCGAGGCCGAGATCCTCCAGTGGGCGGTGCGGGCCGGCGACTCCGTGGAGATCAACCAGATCCTCGTCGAGGTCGAGACGGCCAAGGCCGCCGTCGAACTGCCCTCCCCCTATGCGGGTGTTGTCGCGACCCTGCACGCGCGGGAAGGGGAGACCCTGCCGGTCGGGCACCCCCTCATCACCGTCCTCGGCGACGACGGCGCCGGTGCGGGGCCCGGGGCGACCGCGCAGCGCGCGGAGGCTTCCGGCACGGAGGCCCTGCTGGTCGGTTACGGGCCACAGGAGTCCGCCCGCCGCCGACGCCGTCGTACCCCCGCCGCGTCCACTGCCCGATCGGTCGCGGAACCGGCGGTGACAGCCGCACCGCCGGCCCCGGCCACCGAGCGGACGGCCGCGAAACCGCCCGTCCGGAAACTCGCCAAGAACCTGGGCGTCGACCTCACCACCGTCACGCCGACGGGACCCGGAGCCACCGTCACCCGAGACGACGTCCACCGGGCCGCCGCGGACACAAGTCCCCGCACGGCGACGGAGGTTGCTCCGGCGGCGGCTGCGGAGCCCGCGGCCGAGACCCGTGTCCCGATCCGCGGCGTACGCAAACACACCGCCGCCGCCATGGTCGCCTCGGCGTTCACCGCCCCGCACGTCACCGAGTTCACGACGGTCGACATCACCGCGACCATGCGGCTGCGGGACACGGTCGCCGCCCGCCGCGACTTCCGCGACCTGCGCGTCACGCCCCTGCTCTTCGTGGCCCGGGCACTCCTGCTGGCCCTGCGCAGGACCCCCGAGGCGAACGCCAGTTGGGACGAGGCCGCCCAGGAGATCGTGCTCAAGCACTACGTCCATCTCGGCATCGCCGCCGCCACGGAACGCGGGCTCGTCGTGCCCAACATCAAGCACGCCGACCGGATGTCCCTGCGCGAACTCGCCGAGGCGCTCGCCGAACTCACCGGCACGGCCCGGGCCGGGAAGACGACACCCCGGTCGATGACGGGCGGGAGTATCACCATCACGAACGTCGGCGTGTTCGGGGTGGACACGGGGACGCCGATCCTGAACCCCGGGGAGGCGGCCATCCTCGCCATGGGCGCCGTCCGACGTATGCCCTGGGTCGTGACGGACGCGTCGGGAGCGGAGACGATCGAGCCCCGCTGGATCACCCGGCTGGCCCTGTCCTTCGACCACCGGCTCCTCGACGGCCAACAGGGCTCCGAACTGCTGGCCGACATCGCCGCCGTCCTGCACGATCCAGGGCTGGCGATGCTCTGACCCGCCGGGTCAGCGGGACGCCGGGAACCGTTCGATGTTGTCCTCCACCCAGGTGCGCAGGTGGGCCAGGGGACGGCAGGCGTCCTCGCCGAGGGGGGTCAGGCTGTATTCCACGCGGGGCGGGACTTCCGGATAGATCTCGCGGTGGACCAGGCCGTGATCCTCCAGACGGCGCAGCGTCTGGGTGAGGACCTTGGGGCTCACCCCTTGCAGACGCGCGCGCAGTGCCCCGAAGCGCTGGGGCCCGTTCTCCAGAGCGCCCAGGGCGAGGGCGCTCCACTTGTTGGCGAGCAGATCCAGCATGTCGCGGCAGGGGCAGGCGGCGAGGTAGACGCTCTTCGGGTCGTCGCACAGGTGTGCCGTGGTCGTCATGCAGCAATAGTACCCAATGGGAACCATGGGCCCTTGCGGGTAACCACCATCCGTTTCGTACTGTCGCCGACGTGGTCGCAGACAGGGATCGCCCGCTCGCGGGTGCTGTCGGTGCGGCCACATTCTGCCGATGCACCTGAAACGGAGCGGCGTCGTCCGCGGCTCTCGGATCACGCACCCATGGAAAGGCCGGACCACCATGAACGACACGTACGACATCCCCGCGACGATGCCCGCGGTCGCCTACCGCACGTCGCTGCCTGTCGACGATGCCGAGAGCCTGGTCGACGTCACGCTGCCCACCCCGAAGCCGGGACCCCGGGACGTGCTGGTGCGGGTCGAGGCGATCGCCGTCAACCCGGTGGACTACAAGATCCGGCAGAACGTCGACCCGGGCGGGGAGCCGAAGGTGCTCGGCTGGGACGCCGCGGGGACCGTCGTCGCCGTCGGCGGCGAGGTGGAGTTCTTCTCGGTGGGCGACGAGGTGTACTACGCCGGCGCGCTGGACCGTCCGGGCGCCAACTCCCGCTACCACGTGGTCGACGAGCGCATCGTCGCCCGCAAGCCGGCCACCCTCTCCTTCACCGAGGCCGCCGCGCTGCCGCTGACCGCGCTCACGGCGTGGGAGGGGCTGTTCGAGCGGCTCGGACTGCGCACGGGTGCCCTGGAGCAGACCGGAGCTCTGCTGGTCACCGCGGCCGCCGGTGGCGTGGGCTCGATCACCGCGCAACTGGCCCGCGCCCTGACCAGCCTCACCGTCATCGGTACGGCGTCGCGCCCCGAGAGCGTCGACTTCGCGCGCCGCATGGGTGTCCACCACGTCGTCGACCACCACAGGCCACTGGCCGCGCAGCTGGGCGAAGTGGCGCCGGGCGGCATCGACTTCGTCTTCAGCACCACGGGGACCGACCACAACCTGACCGCGTACGCCGAGACGCTCACCCCCTTCGGCCGGATCGTCGCCATCGACGACTTCGACTCGCTGCCCCTCGGAGTGCTCAAGGCGAAGAGCATCTCCTTCCACTGGGAGTTCATGTACACGCGGTCGATGTTCCGTACGGCCGACCAGAGCATGCAGCACCACATCCTCACCCAGGTCGCCCGGCTGGTCGACGCCGGCATTCTCACCACGACGGCCACCCGCGACCTGGGCCCGGTCAACGCCGCCAACCTCCGTGCGGCCCACCGCGTCCAGGAGAGCGGCTCCGCCATCGGCAAGACCACGCTCACCGGATTCTGACCGGCCGACGTACGACACCACGCCGCATCCGTGGGTGAACCACTTCGGCTCACCATTTCGTGAACCTCCATGAGTACGGCTGCCGTTCGACGTCGCGGCGGCACATCGCCCCACGGCCGACGACTGTGGTCGGAGCGGCTCGACGAGCGCTCCCGGGCCCTGACGAATGGATGGACTTGAACAAACAGATCAAGAGAGCCCCCGCGCGGCGGGGCCTGCTGCGCGGCGCCATGGCGGCGTGCTGCGCGCTGGCCCTGTCCACCGCGGGGGCGATATCGGCGAGCGCCGCGACACTCACCGCGCGCACCGGCAACTACGTCGCGCTCGGCGACTCGTACGCCTCCGGCCCCGGCATCCCGACCCAGGTCGACTCCGCGTGCGCGCGGTCCGACCAGAACTATCCGTCCCTCCTCGCGGCAGCGACGCACCGGCAGCTGACCGACGTCAGTTGTGCGGGCGCCACGACGACGGCGCTGGCCGGACCCCAGGGCTCGCAGCAGCCTCAACTGGACGCGCTGGGTGCGGACACGGACCTGGTCACCCTGACCATCGGCGGCAACGACATCGGTTTCTCCGGCAACCTGGCCACCTGCGCCGGGCTTGCCGCCAAGGACCCGGCGGGCAACCCGTGCCAGACCTTCTTCACGAGCGACGGCACCGACCGGCTGGCGCAGCGCGTCGACGACACCGCCCCCAAGGTCGCCGCGGCGCTGGACGCCGTCCGGCAGCGGGCGCCTCGCGCCGAGGTCCTGGTGGTCGGCTATCCCGACCTGTTCCCGGAGGACGGGGTCGGTTGCACCAGCTCCGTGATGCCGCTGGCCGCCGGTGACTTCGCCTATCTGCGGGACACCGAGAAGAAGCTCGACGCCATGCTCGCCCGCCAGGCCGCCGCGCACGGCGCGCGCTATGTCGATACCTACACCCCGACCGTAGGACACGACATGTGCCGACCGGCCGGGGAGCGCTGGATCGAACCGCTGGTCGCGGCGGCTCCGACCGCGCCCGCCCACCCCAACGCCGAGGGCCAGCGGGCCATGGCCGCAGCGCTGGAGCACGTCCTGCGCTGCGGCGCGCACCGCCGCTGACACCACTGGGCCGGGGTGTCGGCTGTCCTCGCGGAGAGCCGACACCCCGGCACGTGACGGGGAAAAGCACGCTCATGGAAGGAGGGGGACAGCGCGTATGCCGATCTCGAAGTTCACGTCGGACCAGAAGATCCACCATCTGGTCACCTGGGCCACGGAGTGGAAAGGAGAACGGAAAGGGCGGAGCATGTGGGCTTATTCTCTGAGTCTGGGCGGATCCCATGCCCTCATGAACGACTGGCTGAAGAACGAGAAGTTGCTCCGGCTGCTGACACAGGAAGACAAGAACCTGATCCGAGCGGCACGTGAGCGGGCGGCACGTGCCTGGTCGGGCAGGTGACCGATCGGTCGTGGATCCTTGTGAACCCCTCCCCGTCCCGGAGAACGGTCAGTCGATACAGAACTCGTTGCCCTCGATGTCCAGCATCGGAATGCACGCGTCACTGCCGTCGTACAGCGTCTGCACGTGTACCGCACCGAGCGGGACCAGCCGCGCGCATTCGGCCTCCAGCGCGGCGAGGCGCTCCTCACCCACGAGGCCGGTGCCGACCCGCACATCAAGATGCACTCGGTTCTTGACGACCTTCCCTTCGGGGACGCGCTGGAAGTAGAGTCGCGGGCCGACTCCCGAGGGATCTATGCAGGCGAACCAGGAATCCCGCTGCTCGGGCGGCTGCGAGGCCTTGAACTCGTCCCATGTGGAGAACCCCGCCGGTGGCGGCGGTACGACGTACCCGAGCACCTCGCACCAGAAGCGAGCGAGACGCTCAGGTTCCGCGCAGTCGAAGGTGACCTGGAACTTCTTGATCGCTGACATCGGCGCACGATAGCAGGCGGAGTCCGCCCTTGAACGCCCCGCGACGTCACGGAGTTTCTCTCTCGAGGCCGGTGATCTGGTCGTGGGCCAGGGCGTGGGCGACCGCGGTGGTGCTTTCGTACAGGGCCCGGTACTGGGTGAACCGGCGGTCGTAGACATCCGCGGTGGCGGGATCGGGCCGGACCACCGACTCCGCCGGGTTCCAGGCCGTGATGTCCGGCCGGCCGATCAGCCCGGCGGCGAGGAAGGCGGCACCGTAGCTGGCGCCGATGGTGGTGCGGGCGACGATCTGTTCGAGACCGGTGACATCGCTGACGATCCGGGGCCACAGCCCGCCCCGGGTACCGCCGCCGACCGCGACGATCCGCCGGATGTCGGCGCCGGCCGCGAGCATCGTCTCCACATTGTGCCGGACACCGTAGGCGGTGGCCTCCAGCGCGGCCCGCATCAGGTCGCCCCGGCTGTGACCCAGCGTCAGGCCCGCGATCACCCCCCGGGCGTCCGGGTCCATGAGGGGGGTGCGTTCCCCGGCGAAGTACGGCAGCATCAGCAGGCCGTTCGCACCCGGGGGCGCGGCGGCCGCCTCGTCGAACAGCACGCCGGGACCGACGTCGCCGAAGAGGTGCCCCAGCCAGTCGGTGACGGCGCCGGAGGTGGCCATGCCGCCTGCCAGGCAGCGGGTGCCGGGCAGGGCGCCGACCGTGGACCACATCGACGGGCTGGTCACCAGCCGGTCGACCGTGTTCACCAGGAACATCGTGGTCCCGTACATCAGCATCAGGTCACCGACGCCGTGACCACCGACGCTGACGGCCTCGCTCCAGGCGTCGATCGTCCCCACGATGACCGGCGTCCCGGCCGGGATGCCCGCGACCGGCGTGCTCACCCGGCCGGCCTCGTCGCCCGGCCAGCGCAGCGGCGGGAGTTCGATGCCGGGTGCGATGTGCTCGGCCCACTCGGGGAGCCAGCGCTGTTCGTGGAGGTCGAACAGTGGGGTGCACTGGCTGGCGGAATGCAGGTCCAGCACATAGGCACCGGTCAGCCGGTGGGCGAGCCACGACGCGGGCATGAGGAGACGGCGGGCGCGTGCCCACGCCTCGGGCTCCTGCTCGCGGATCCAGGCGAGTTTCGGCCCGACGGCCTGGGACGACAGCGCCGAACCGCACCTGCGGAAGATCGTGTCCGGCCCCAACTCCCGGTTCAGCCGCGTGATCTGTTCCTCGGCGCGGGTGTCCACGCCGTACAGCACCGCCGGACGCACCGGCTCTCCCGCGTCGTCGACCAGAAGGGTGCACGGGCCCATGCCGCTGACACCGACGGCTCGGACGGCGATGTCGTCGCGGTCCAGCAGTTCGGCCGCGAGCGAGACGAACTCGTCCCACCACACCTGCGCGTCCATCTCGACATGCCCCGGCCGGGGACGGTCGACCACGTGACCGCGTACGGCCTCGCCCAGAACGCGGCCGGCAGCGTCCACCACCACGCCCTTGGTGCTGGAAGTGCCGACGTCCACTCCGAGGACGACGTCGATCATGCGCTGCCTCCCTTGGTGCCGGATGCGCCACCGTAGCCTGTCGCCCGGTCGGCGAACGGTCGCGGTTCAGCCGGACGGCTGACGGAGATGTCGTCACATCCGTACCTCGGGCGAGTTCGGGGGTGTCCCCAAGGGACCGGCTTGCAGCAGTCGTTGACATGCCCCTGCCTTGTGGCTAGCTTCACGAAAAGTTCCCGCGGTGCTCCTTGGGCGCCCGCAGCCCGGGGGTCCCGTCGAAGCGTTCGCATCTCAGGCACCTCGTCTCCACGGTTGGACAACGTTGTCACCCCTTGTCTCGGCGCTACGACAACGTTGTCGGACCTCCACTCCCGAGTAGAGGAGCAAACCCCGTGATCACACGACTGTCGAGACCTCCCGGAACCATGGCGACCGGTCTCCTCGCGGCCGCGGCGCTTGCCGCGGCCGGGCTGTGCACGCCTGCGTGGGCGGCCGGGAAGGCCGCGCTCGTCACCTCGCCGGCGTCGCTCGTCAATCCGTTCATCGGCACGTCGAACCAGGCCGACGACTTCCCGGGCGCCGACGTCCCGTTCGGCATGGTGCAGTGGAGCCCGGACACGCCGTCGCGTCCCGACGGCGGGGGCTACGAGTACAACGACTCGTCGATCACCGGTTTCAGCCTGACCCACATCGCCGGACCCGGCTGCGGCGCGGCCGGTGACATACCGGTGCTGCCCACGGTGGGATCCGTGAACACCGGTGCCACGGACGCGTTCTCGCACGCCAACGAGTCGGCCTCCGCCGGGTCGTACAAGGTCACGCTCGACAACCAGGTGACCACCGAGCTGACCACCACGACACGCAGCGGCATGGCCCGCTTCACGTTCCCCTCGACCAGCCAGGCCAACCTGATCTTCAAATTGACGGGCAGTCAGAACGGGGCCAGTTCGACCCAGTTCACCAAGGTGTCGAACACGGAGGTGAGCGGACAGGTCACCAGCGGCCGCTTCTGCGGTGCGGGAAACACGTACACCGTGTACTTCGACATGGTCTTCGACCAGCCGTTCGCCTCGCAGGGCAGCTCGCTCGCCAAGGCACCGGCCGCTTCCACTGCGCCGCCCAAGGCGTCGAAGAACGCGGCCGAGAAGCCCAACCAGCCGGTACTGCACGGCAAGAACCCCAGCACCGCGGACCCGAAGGCCACGAAGTCCACGCAGACCACCAAGAGCAGCGCTGCCCCCGACGCCGCCGCCTCCAACGGGTACGTCACCTTCAACACCACGAGCAACCCGGTCGTGCAGGCCAAGGTCGGCATCTCCTACGTGTCGGTCGCGAACGCGGTCGCCAACCGGACCGCGGAGAACTCCGGTTGGGACTTCGACGCGACCCGCACCGCCGCGCAGAACGCGTGGAACAGCACGCTCGGCAAGGTGCAGATCGCCGGCGGGACGGCCGCGCAGCAGCAGAGCTTCTACACCGCGCTCTACCACTCGCTGCTGCACCCGAACGTGATCAGTGACAGCAACGGCCAGTACTACGGCTTCGACGGGAAGACGCACACCGCGGACGCCGGTCACAGCGCGGTGTACGCGAACTACTCCGGCTGGGACATCTACCGCTCGCAGGCCCAGCTCGAAGCCCTGGTCGCTCCCCAGGTAGCCTCGGACACCGCGCAGTCGATGGTCGACGACTACACGCAGACCGGGATCTTCCCCAAGTGGTCGGAGAACAACGGCGAGTCGTACGTCATGGTCGGTGACCCGGCGGACGCCATCCTCGCCGACTACTACGCCTTCGGCGCCCGGAACTTCGACACCACGACCGCGCTGGCCGACATGGTCAGACAGGCGAGCACCACCAACAACGACCGGCCCGGACTCGGCTACCTGAACTCGCCGGGATACATGCCGCACGACGGCAGTTACGGCTGCTGCAACTTCTACGGCCCGGTGGCCACCACCCTGGAGTACGACACGGCCGACTTCGCGATCTCGGCGATGGCCGGAGCGCTCGGCGACACCGCCGACCAGAAGACGTACGCCAACCGCGCGCAGGACTGGCGCAACGTGCTCAACCCCGCCTCCGGCTTCGTGGAACCCCGCAACGCCAACGGCTCGTGGACCGGCGGCTTCGACCCCACCAGCGGCACCGACATGGTCGAGGCCGACTCGTGGATCTACACCGGAATGGTGCCCTTCAACGTCGGCGGCCTCGCGCACGCCAAGGGCGGCAACACGGCGATGAACCACTACCTGGACACCGTGCTGCGCAGCTACACCGGCGCCAACGGCTACGCCTGGGTCGGCAACGAGCCGAGCATCGAGCTCCCGTGGGAGTACGACTACACGGGCCAGCCCTACAAGACGCAGGGCACGGTGCGGGCGATCCAGGACCAGATCTGGTCGAACACCCCGGGCGGCCTGGCGGACGGCAACGACGACCTCGGCGCGATGAGTGCCTGGTACGTGTGGTCGGCGCTCGGCATGTTCCCCGAGACGCCCGGAACCTCCGACCTCGCCCTCGGCTCACCGCTGTTCACGCAGGCCGTGGTCACCCTTCCGTCGGGCAAGACGCTGACGGTCAACGGCAACGGCGCCGCCGACAACGCCCCGTACGTCCAGTCCGCGGCGTGGAACGGCACGGCGTGGAACAACGCCTACGCCCCCACCACGGCGATCACGGCCGGCGGCACGCTGGACTTCACGCTGGGGACCAGCGCCAACACGTCGTGGGCGACCGCGGCCACGGCGGCTCCGCCCTCGTACGCGGGGGACACCACCGCGCCCACCTCGCCGCGGATCGGTCCGCTCACCTCGTCGGTCGCCTCGAACCTGTGCGTGGACGACGCGTCCTCCGGCACCTCCGACGGCACCCACGTCCAGATCTGGGGCTGCGACAGCACGTACGCCCAGGACTGGATCATCGCCGGCGACGGAACGATCCGGGCCCTCGGCAAGTGCCTGGACGCCGACCACAGCGGGACCACCAACGGCACGCTGATCCAGCTGTGGACCTGCAACGGCACCGGTGCCCAGCAGTGGACCGCCGGAGCCAACGGTTCGCTGGTCAACCCAGAGTCGGCGCTGTGCCTGGACGACCCCAACTCCTCGACGACGAACGGCACCCAGCTTCAGCTGTACACCTGCAACGCCACGGCGGCCCAGAACTGGAAGCTGCCGAGCTGAGCCGTCGGCGGGGGAGTCGACCGCCCCGACATCCTCCGGAGCCGGCCGGGCAGCTGCACGCCCGACCGGCTCCACGAACGGCTCTACGAACACGCGGAGGTGATCAGCAGTACAGGTTGGCGCCGGGGGTGACGCCGAGGATGGAGGTGAAGCGCTGGTAGGCGTCGACGCGGCTCTGGACCTGGGCCGGGTTGCGGCCGTCGCATTCCAGGGAGCCGTTGATGGAGCGGATGGTCTGGCCGAAGCCGGCACCGTTGACCATGGCGTTGTGGGGCGTCATCGTGCCGGGGCCGCTCTGGGTGTTCCAGTACCACAGGCCGGTCTTCCAGGCGACGGCCGAGTCGTTCTGCACCAGCCAGGGGTTGTTGAGCAGGTCGATGCCGAGCGCGTCGCCGGCCGCCTTGTAGTTGAAGTTCCAGCTGAGCTGGATGGGGCCACGGCCGTAGTAGGCGGCCTGACCGGCCGGGCAGCCGTAGGACTGGCTCCAGTCGCAGTACGTCGGGTAGTTGGCGGTGTTCTGTTCGACGACGTACACCAGTCCGCCGGTCTCGTGGCTGACGTTGGCGAGGAAGGCGGCCGCCTCCTGCTTCTTGGTGGTGTCACTGCCGGTGGTGGCGAAGCCGGGGTAGGCGCTGAGGGCGGCGGTCAGGCCCTGGTAGGTGTAGAAGCCGTTCCGGTTCGGGAACATCTGGTTGAACTGCGCCTCGCTGACGACGAAGCCGGACGGGTTGCCGCCTCCGCCGTCACCGGCCGGGGCGTTCCACTTCTGGTTCGCGGCGCCGGTGCAGGTCCATATCTGCAGGCGCGTGGCGTTCGCGCTGCTGTTGTCCCGCACGTCGAGGCACTTGTTCGCGGCGGGGTTGACGATGTCGTGGGCGGCGGTGACGACCCACTGCTGGTTCGCTCCGCCGGAACAGTCCCAGAGCTGGACGGCGGCGCCGTCGGCGGTGCCGCGGTCGACCACGTCGAGACACTTGCCGAGGGCCCGCAGCGTGCCGTCGCCGTTGTTGGACCAGCTCTGGGCGCCGGTGCCGTTGCAGTCGTAGAGCTGGACGGCGGTGCCGTTGGCGCTGCTCGCGCCGGCCACGTCGATGCACTTGCCGGCCAGCCCGGTGATCTGGCCGGTTGCCGCCTGGGCCGGGGCGACGGTGAACAGGGCGGACAGGACGGCGGCGAGGACGACGGCCAGCGTGAGTCTGCTGAGGGCGCTGCGCCCGCGGAGGCGGGACATGACGGGAGAGAGGCGCATGGAGAGCTGCTCCTGACGTGAAGTGAGGGGGGGTGAGAGCGCGTGACCGGCCTGCCGGGGCAGGCGTCCCGGACGTGTCAGCCGAGGACCTGCTGGGTCACGACGATGTGTCCGGCGTCGGGGTCGAGGACGCCGCCGAGCCGGCTGAACGCGCCGTCGGTCAGGTCGAGGCACTTGGGTTCCTGCGGGGTCTGGGCGAACGTGCCACGGTCGTTGATCCGCACCGTCAGGGAGCGGCCGTTGGCGACGTTGGTGACCTGGACGCGCGTGCCGAAGGGCAGTTGGGGCTGGCGGGAGAGGGAGGTGGCGGCCGTGTCGGCGTTGTTGTCGAAGACCTCGCCGCTGGCGGTCAGGGCGCCGGGCGGCTGGGGGCCGTAGTGCGTGGCCCAGCACTGTTCGCCGGTCTGTTGCTGCGCGGGGGCGTTCCACTTCTGGTTGTCGGCGCCGGTGCAGGTCCAGATCTGGATCCGCGCACCGTTCGCGGAGGAACGGTCGGTGACGTCGAGGCACTTGTTCGCCGCGGGGTTGACGATGTCGTGGGCGGCGGTGACGGTCCATTGCTGGTTGGTGGCGCCGGTGCAGGACCACAGCTGGACCTTGGCGCCGTCGGCGGTGGAGTTGCCGGTGACGTCGAGGCATTTGCCCAGGGCGCGCAGGGTGTTGTCGGCGCCTGTGGTCCACTGCTGGGCGCTGGTGCCGTTGCAGTCGTAGAGCTGCACCGGGGTGCCGTCGGCAGTGCCGGCGCCGGCGACGTCGAGGCACTTGCCGGCCAGGCCCGTGACCGTGCCGGTCGCCGCGGCCGCGGGTGTGGCGGTCAACGGGCTGAGCGCCAGGGCCAGCAGGGCTATGAAGGGAGTACCGCGTAACGCGGTGGTGAGGAAGGGAGAGCGAGCAGCCATGGGGGGTGGGGAAGCCTTTCCGAGGTGGCGCGCGGGTGTGACGGACACCGACAGGACGCACGTCGGGACAACCTGACAACGGGAAGGTAAAAGGTCTATACCAAGCTCGTCAAGATGTGAACATGACAGATATGGCGCGGGTCCCGTTCAATGCGGACGGCGGGGACGTTTCCGATGTAGTGCGACCCGTGTACTGCGACCCGAAGAGCGAGAGCAGGCCACTTTTGAACTGTTGGTTCACCGAAAGACGACTCAGAGTTCATCAGTGACCTACAAGTTCATGGGCATGACCTCAAGACCTCGCTTGCGCAAGCGCGCCCGGATCGGCATAGCGATCGCTGTCACCGCCGCAGTGGCGGGCACCGGCACCGTCGTGGCCCAGGCCCATGGCTGGCTGTCGGCCCCGACGCACGACTTCGACGCGACCGCCGACTCCTTCTCCGGCCACGACAAGGTGACGGGCGACGTTCTGCGCAACGACTACGACGCGACCGCGGTCGTGCGGCACACCGACCCGTCCCATGGCACGGCGACGGTCAACGCGGACGGCACGTTCACGTACACGCCGGACTCCGGCTTCAAGGGCACGGACACCTTCACGTACACGGCGACCGACGCCGTACAGCTGTTCAAGGACACCCAGCGGAACGGCGACCCGCTGCCCTCGCTCGCGACGGTCGCCGGCCCGGGCGGTACCACCACCCAGATCTCCGGTGAGGGCTACGGCTCCTCGCTCGCCCCGGTGCCCGGAAAGTCGGGCCGCTTCTACGGCCTCACCGACCGCGGCCCCAACGCGGACGCCCCGGACGGCAACAAGTCCGAGATGCTCACCGACTTCACCCCGCAGATCGGTGAGTTCAAGCTCGACAAGGGCAGGGCCGAGCTGGTCAAGAAGATCACCCTCAAAGGTCCGAAGAGCCTCGGCGGCGTGCAGTACAGCGGCCGTCCGCCGCACGACACGAGCGAGGTGATCGACGACGTCAACGCGACGAACGCCAACGGCGGCACTCCCGTGCCCCTCGCCCGGGATCCCTACGGCTACGACTCCGAGGGCCTGGTGGCGCTGCCCGACGGCACGTTCTGGGTCTCGGACGAGTACGGTCCGTACCTCACGCACTTCGACGCGAACGGCTACGAGCTGGGCCGGCTGACCCCGTACAAGGACAGCCAGGACAACCAGTACCACAAGATCGTCGGCTACTTGCCGGCCGAGCTGGCCAACCGCCTGAAGAACAAGGGCATGGAGGGCCTGACGGTCACGCCGGACGGCTCGACCCTGGTGGGCATCATGCAGGCCGCGCTGCAGCAGCCGGATCTCGGCAGCACCAAGGCGTCCAACCTCGCGCCCACCCGCATCGTCACCATCGACCTGCGCACGTTCCAGACCAAGCAGTACCTGTACCTGCTGGACGACCCGGCCACCACGGGTGACGCCAACAGCGAGATCACGGCGCTGTCCGACACGAAGTTCGTCATCGACGAACGTGACGGCAACTTCGAGCCGTTCGCCCAGAAGTCCCTCTACGAGGTCGACATCAACGGCGCGACCGACGTCAGCGGGCTGACGATCGGCGGCAAGTCGCCCGAGGCGTTCGTCGGCAAGGTCGGCACGAACGCCGCGCTCACCGCGCTCACCGGCGCCGGTGTCCAGGTCGCGCAGAAGCAGCCGTACCTCAACGTCGGGACGCTGGTGAGCCAGCTCGACCCCAGCGGGAAGTTCTTCGCGCACGACAAGGTCGAGGGCGTCGCCACCACGGACGCCGGCAAGACGCTGTACCTGTCCAACGACGACGACTTCGGCATCGACACCATCGCCGTCGACCCCGACGGGAAGTGGACCGTCCATCAGAAGGTGCTGCCGGCCACGGGCCAGACCGACAACGGCGAGATCCTGAAGGTCGACACCACCAAACTGCCGGCCGTGCTCAAGACCGTCACGGTCACGATCCGCGTGAACTGACGCACTCACCGCCCAGCCCCGGGCCCGTCCACTCGGTGGACGGGCCCGGGGCGGGACCGGGCGGCCCGGACGGTGAGCCTCCGACGCCGTACGACCGGCCGGCCAGGATCGAAAGCCGTCCTCGGCGAGTCGCTCGGCCCCGTGGTGGTCATGAGGGGCACCGTGCCGTCGGGGGCGTCCGTCGTCGTCACGGTCCGGCACATGTCACTGCCGGGCAGAAGCAGCCCTGTCCCCGCGGTGGTTGAACGCCCGGTGCGCCCTCGCCGGACTCCGGCTCCCGCGAGCAGGGCACCGGCTTGCGTCACCACATCACGACCGTCGCCCTCGACACGCACCCGCGGGTACGAGCCGATACGCTTCGTCGCCCGAGGAGTACTGCTTTCCCGACTCGGCTGCCGTAGGGCCACCGCGGTACCCGTTCATACGTCGAGCCACCCGACCGATGCGGCGAGAACATGCCGGTCAGGTGGTTTCTGCAGTGAGTTATCCTCTCTTGAGGCATATGACGCGCTCATGACATGGGGGCCCGGTGGGTACGCTGAACGGCAGAACGGCTCTGGTCACTGGTGCCGGGCGGGGGATCGGCCGGGCCATCGCCTGCCGTCTCGCCGCGGACGGCGCGCTCGTCGCCGTCCACTACGGCAGTGACGAGTCCTCGGCCCGGGAGACCGTCGCACTGATCACCGATGCCGGCGGGCGCGCTTTTCCCGTGCACGGTCCGCTCGATGCGCCCGACGACATCCGAGCGGTGTACGAGCGGTTCGATGCCGGCCTGCGCGCCATGGGCGAGCCGACCGCGCTGGACATCCTGGTCAACAATGCCGGCTTCAACATCCGGGGCGGTGTCCGCGAGGTGACCCCGCAGGACTTCGACCGGCTCATGGCCGTCCACGCCAGGGCGCCGCTGTTTCTCGTGCAGGAAGGACTTCCGCTCCTGCGCGAGGGCGGCCGTATCATCAACATCAGTTCGGCGGCCACCCGCGTTGCCCTCCCGTCCTCGCTCGCCTACTCCATGGCCAAGGCGGCCCTGGAGGCTCTTACTCACACGCTCGCCAAGGAACTGGGCGGCAGTCAGATCACGGTGAACTGTGTGGCACCGGGCTTCGTCAAGACGGACTTGAACCGAAGGCGCTGGGCAACGCCCGAGGCCGAGGCCGAGCATGCCGCGCTCTCCGTGTTCGGCAGGATGGGGCAACCTGCGGACGTGGCGGACATCGTCGCCTTCCTCGCCTCCTCGGACTCCCGCTGGGTGACGGGGCAGTGCATCGACGCGTCCGGCGGGACGGCCCTGTGACTCCCGTTGGCCACCGGGGTCACAACGGCAGGCAATGTCGCACGTGCGCGTGCCGGATATCGAGGGGCAACTCTGCGTGAAGGCTGGGCCAATGGCACAATCGCCGTGCCCTCTACTGCCTCCCCCCACGGCGCACGAAGCGGCCTCGGTGAGTCGGTCAGCGATCTAGTACCCGCTGGAGTCATGCATGCCGGTAGACCCCTCCTCCGCCAGTCGTATCGACACGAGCAGGCCCCACCCGGCACGTGTCTACGACTGGCTGCTGGGCGGCAAGGACAACTACCCGGTCGACGAGGAGGTGGCGGCGAAGCTGCCACCGGAGGCGCGTCTCAACGCCATGCGCAACAGGGCGTTCATGCACCGCGCGGCGGCCTGGCTGGCCGGCAACGGCATCGACCAGTTCCTCGACATCGGTACGGGCATCCCGACCGAGCCGAACCTGCATCAGATCGTCCAGGGCATAGCGCCGTCGGCGCGGATCGCCTACGCCGACAACGACCCCATCGTGCTGCGGCACGCGGAGGCTCTGCTCTTCAGCAGTCCCGAGGGAAGCACCGACTACATCGAGGCCGACGTACGGAAGCCGGCGACCATCCTCGATCACGCCCGTACGTTCCTGGACTTCACCCGGCCGGTCGCGCTGTCGATGATCGCGCTGATGCATTTCATCACCGACGACGAAAACCCCTACGGTCTGACGCGGACGCTTCTCGACGCGCTGCCCTCGGGCAGTTACTTCATGTTCTCGCACGGCACCACCGACGAGCACCCGCACCTCGTCAAGTCGGTGACCACGACCTACCGCAAGGGCGAGATCCCGCTGCGCATGCGTACGCGGGCCGAGATCGAGCCGTTCTTCGAGGGCCTGGAACTGGTGGCTCCAGGGCTGGTCACAGCGACCCACTGGTACAAGGACTCACCTGCTCCCGCCCAGGAGCTGAGCGGCTTCTACGTCGGCGTCGCCCGCGTGCCGTAAGGCCGTCCTCGCACCCGAGGTGGTCAGGCGGTCCCGTGCGCCAGGAGCCGACCGCGATCAACGCCTGATCGTAGGAGGCGGCGGTGCAGCCGGTGGCCGGCGGTCTGCAGCCCAGCTTTCCGCGCAACCGCAGCGCGGGCGGGCGGGAGCCCTCGGCGGTGAAGCGGGTGCAGTGGTCGACGATCACGTCCCGGTCGCCCAGCGGCTCGGGGAGCCTGAGCCTTGCCGTGGCCGCACCCCGGTGACCGTCGAAGGCTGCATCGTGGTCCACGGGATCGGCTCGGTCGCCGCCGGCGAGGGCGCCCCCCGTCCCCCTGACCGGCCACCTCCGTCCCGCACGCGCCGAGAGACAGCACGTCCGCCAAGGTGGCGCCGGCCCGGTCGGCCATCGCGCGCCGGGCGGGCGGCTGGTGCCCAGGGGTGCCCGAGGGAATACTCTGGGGAAATGACGACCGGCATGCTGTCGGGGCCCGTGCGCTTCAGCACGACAGGACTGCCCGAGGCCCAGCGGGTCGCACTGTGGGAGAACCACAACGCGACTGCGCTGATCGGCCTGCGCTGCCGATCGCTCGATGACGAGGCCCTTGAGGCGACGGAGATCAACCTTCAGCTCCCCAGGGTGCATGTGGCCCGGGTGACGGGGAACTCCCACGTCGTCGAACGTACCCGGGCGGTCGTGCGGCGCCTGCCGTCCGAGGCCGTCGCCTGCTATCTGACACTGGTCGGAGAGGCGTTCTTCTATCACGACGGCGGCGTACAGGTGGTCCGGCCGGGTCAGCTGATCGTGTGCGACGCGGACCGGCCCTTCATGCGCGGCTTCTCCCACGGCCTCGAGGAACTGGCCGTCAAGGTGCCACGGCAGGTGTGGCGGGAGGTCGCCGGGCCGGAGCCGTTGGCTCGCCCCCTGGTGTTCGACTTCGGCGACGGCGACCTTCAGGCCAGGGTGCTGGCGCGGCTGGCCGGCCGGGCCGTGCACCCGGAGAAGTCCCGGCCGGTCGACGAGGACACCCTGCTGGACCTGCTCGCCGGCGTGGTGACCGGCCGCCCGGCCGCGCTCTCCGCCGTCCATCTGGCCATGGCCAAGGCCTACGCCGAGGACCACCTGAGCGACAGCGGGCTCAACGCGGCCCGGATCGCCAAGGGCATCGGGATCAGCGAGCGGCATCTGTCGCGGGTGTTCGCGGCGGGCGGGACGACTGTCCCGCAGCACCTGCTGGCACGCCGGCTGGAAGGAGCGCGGGCACTGCTGGCCGAGGGCGGGACCGCGACCGTCGCCGAGGTGGCCGCGCGCTGCGGATTCGGTTCGGCCGCCCACTTCTCGCACCGGTTCAAGGCACGGTACGGGGTGCGCGCCACCGATGTGCTGCGGGAGGCCCGGGCGGGCGGCTGACGGTCGACGGCTGACCGCTGGCGGCCTGAGGAGAGCCGAATCTGCGACCCGCCCGGTGCGCGGGTCAGGCGCCGTCCGGTGCCAGCACGATGTCGAACCGGACCCGGGACCAGGCGCGCCCCTGCAGGTCCCGCTCGCCGGGCGCCGGTGTGTCGGGCCGCTGCCGCCGGAACTCCTTGACCAGGGAATCCTTCACGCCGAACACCGCGTCATGGTCCAGGAGCTCGTCGCCCTTCACGAAGATGTGCGTGACCAGGGTGCGCAGACCGGGCGCGCTGACCATGAAGTGCAGATGCGAGGCGCGCATCGGCGAACGGCCGGTCGCCGCCAGCAGCTCGCCCACCGGTCCGTCGTGCGGGATCGGGTAGGGGGTCGGGGTGAGGGCCCAGAAGCGGTAGCCGCCGTCCGCCTCGGTGAACAGATGTGCACGGGCTGCCGTGCGGTCGTCGCCGTACTGTGTGTCGTAGAAGCCGTCCTCGTCGGCCTCCCACACCTCGATGCGCGCTCCGGGGACCGGCTTGCCGGTGCTGTCGGTGACGGTGCCCTCCACCCAGCAGGGTTCGCCGGCGGCGTCGAACGCGATGTCCTCGCCGCTCGCGATCTCCGGGCTGTTCTCGACGAAGAAGGGCCCGAAGACGGTGGCCTCGGTGGCGTCGCCGTACGCCTGGTTGTTGACGGCGACGGTCTGCATGGAGACGCCGAGCACGTCCGAGAGGAGGATGAACTCCTGGCGCCGGTCGTCGGTGATGTGCCCGGTCCGGGTGAGGAACTCGATCCCCTTGTTCCACTCGTCCTCCGTCAGCCGCACCTCCCGGACGAACGCGTGCAGATGGTGCACCAGGGACTCCATGACCTCCTTGAGCCGTGGACCGGTGCAGTCGCTGAACGAGTCGAGGACCTGCCGGGTGATCTCGGCCTCCCGCGCCTGCTGCTCGGCGGGGACGCCGGCCCGGGTGTCACTGGTCATGGCCGTGCTCCTTCCCAGGCCGCACACACCAGCCGGAGGACCGGTTCGAGCGTGACGGCCCGCGGGTTGTCGGGCGGTGCGGCGGCGACGATCGCCTCCGCCGCCGGGGTGATGCCGTCCTCGGGCATACCGAGGTCCCGCAGGGCGCGCGGCGGGTCCAGCTCGTCGTACAGCAGGGCCAGGCCTGCGGTCGCGGTCGGCGCGTCGAAGGCCGCCGCGAGGCGTCGCCCGGCCTCGGGCGCGTGCGGTGCGTTGAAGGCGAGGACGTGGGGGAGGACCACGGCGTGGGTCTGGGCGTGCGGCAGGTCGAACATGCCGCCGAGGACATGGCAGATCTTGTGGTGGAGTCCCGAGCCGGCGGAGGCGAAGGCGGTCGCGGAGAGGTAGGCGCCGTACAGCGCCCGCTCCCGGCCGTCCAGCCCCTCCGGCTCCTTGGTGATCAGCGGCAGTCCGGTGCGCAGGGCCCGGACGCCCTCGGCCGCCAGGGCCTGGTCGATCGGGTCGGTGCGGGGCGCCCACATCGAGTCGACGCAGTGCGCGAGGGCGTTCAGCCCCGAGGCCACGCTCATGCCGACCGGGAGGGACAGGGTGAGCGTGGCGTCGTAGACGACGGCGCGGGGCAGGACCCGCGGGTCGGTGCCGGTCGTCTTGCGGGCGTCCTCGGTCAGGCCCCAGACCGCGGTGGCCTCGGAGCCGGCGTAGGTGGTCGGCACCGCGACCACCGGGATACCGGAGGTCAGGGCGACCGCCTTGGCGAGCCCGGTCGTCGAGCCGCCTCCGACGGCGACCACGACGTCCACGTCGTGCTCCGTCGCCGCCGCACGGGCCCGCTCGGCCACCGCGACCGGGACGTGCATGACGACATCGCCGTCCCGGTCGTGCCAGTGCGCGACGGGCAGCCCGTCCGCGATCTCGTGGGCGACGGCCCGCGCGGCCGGGTCGGCGATCACCATCGGCCGCAGACCGCCGAGGAGTTCGACTTCGTCGCGGAGGTTGGCGGCCGCCGCACCGGACGCGAACCGGACGCGCTGCGGCAGGGTCTCATGATCGAAGCGCACCGGTTCAGTCCCTTCCCAGTACGGCGGTCAGGGCGTCGCGCAGCCGGCCCTCCGGGTCGTCCGGAAGGGTCGTCGCGCGCCAGGCGATGTGCTTGTCGGGGCGGACCAGCAGCACCCCGCTCTCCTCGACCTCGCGCAGCTTGGCCCAGTCGTAGTAGAGGTCGGTGACCTCGCGGCCCGGACCGATGACGACCGTGGCCAGCGGCACGCCGAGCTCCTGGCCGACCTTCTCGGCCGCGCTCTCCCACGCCTCGCCCGCGATGCCGGTGATGAGCGTCCAGCGGTCGTACGGCGCCAGGTCCATCAGTGCCTTGCGGTGCGCGCTGTCCCCGACCCAGGCGTGCGGCAGATGCGAGCCCGGCACCGTGGACATCTCGTAGTAGAGGTCGGGATCGCGCGGTGACACGGGCGGTGCGCTGCCGTCGGAGCGGATCGCCGACGAGGTGTAGAACTGGCCGAGTTCGACGCCGTGCGCGTTGAACTCGTAGTTCTTCAGGTCCATCGCCCGCACCAGCGCGGCCCGTTTGGCGGCGCCCGCGGGGGTGTTGGCCTTGCGTTCCTCGATCGCGGCCGCCATCTCGGCCTCCGTCGTGGCGTCGAGGACACCGAGGGCGCGGAAGATGTCGACGAACTCCCGGCTCGACCTGTTGGCCCGCTTCACGATGCGTTCGGCGACCGGTGCCCGTTCGGCGGAGTAGGTGTCGAGCAGCGCGGGACCCGCCTGGCCCTTGAGGACGGCGGCCAGCTTCCAGACGAGGTTGTAGGCGTCCTGCACCGAGGTGTTGGAGCCGAGGCCGTTGCTCGGCGGGTGCCGGTGGACGGCGTCGCCCGCGCAGAACACCCGGCCGCTGTGCAGGCGGGTGGCGTACATCTCGTTGTTGCCCCACAGGCTGGTGCCGGTGATCTCGACGTCGAGGTCCGGCATGCCGAGGAGGTTGCGGACGATCTGGACCGCCGCCGCCTCGTCGACCTGCGGGGGCTCCTCGTCGATGTCGTAGCCCCACACGATCAGCCACTCGTTCCAGGGACGGACCATCCGGACCAGGCCCGCGCCGATCCCGCCGACGTTCGAGCCGGGCTGGATCACCCAGTACAGGACCGAGGGCCGGTGGGAGACGTAGCGGCTGATGTCGGCCTTGAAGGTGATGTTCATCGAGCCGGCGATGTCCATCGCCCCCTCGAAGGGCAGACCGATGTCGGCGGCGACCATGGAGCGGGCGCCGTCGGCGCCGATCAGGTACTTGGCGCGGATCAGGTACGCCTTCCCGGTCAGCCGGTCCAGGACGTCGACGGTGACGCCGTCGGCGTCCTGCGTGTGGGAGAGGTACTCGGTGGAGAACCGCACCTGGGTGCCGCGCCGCGCGGCGTTGCGGACCAGGATCGGTTCCAGGTAGGTCTGCGGGATGTCGACGGTGAGACAAGGGGAGGCGAGCCGGTAGTCCGCCTCGCGGTCCGGGCGGGTGCCCCAGGTGTGGATCCGGCCGATCTCCTCCCCGGCGATGCCGGTGCAGAAGACCGTGTCGCCGACGAGGGCGTGTTCCGTGGCGTCGGCGAGTACCTGGTCCTCGATGCCGACGTCGCGGAAGACCTCCATGGCGCGCTGGTTGGTGATGTGGGCGCGCGGGGTGTTCGCCGTCCAGCGGTACTTGGTGATCATGATGTTGTCCACGCCGAGCGTGGAGAGCAGCAGGGCCGCGGCGGCGCCCGCCGGTCCGGATCCCACGACCACGACGTCCGTGGTCATGACCGGACCGGTGGGCGGTTCGGTCTCGGGGGTCCCGTCGTCGAATTCCGGCATCCTGGGCACCTTTCGTCCGTCCGGCGTCGTCGCCGGTGGCTTCACTGTGCGTCCGGCGGCGCCTGGTGACAGCGGTCGCACGCGTTCTCGGCGGAAACCGCAAGACATGGCGGATCCGGGAAGATCCGCGACCGCTCGGACCGCGGTCCGTCCAGCAGTACCCGTCGGCAGCGGCGAGGGCGTCGATGATGCCGTGGGCGCGGCATGCCGTGATGTCGTGCACGGAGCCGGGCGGTGCGGGTGAGAGGCCCACGGCAGATTCCCGAACGGATCGGCGAGGAACACCGATGCCGACAGCGCGAGGGGATCTCCCGGCCGAGCGCGGCCGACTACGGGCGAGGTGGCACAGACGCGTGTTCGAGGTTGTGTTTGGTGAGGTTGGCCAGAGATCTCTTCAGGTGCAACCACACGCCCTCGACGGGGTTGAGGTCGGGAGCGTACGGCGGCAGTTGGTAGACGGCCACTTCTTCAAGGGCATCGACCTGGCCTGCTATGGGCGCGCGTAGTTGTACGCCGTGGCCGCTGAGCCGAAAACAGTCCGACACGCGCAGCGCTCCTGGCCGCAGCCGGTTCAACGACCCCTGGAATTCGCCGGATGGGCGACGGGTCCTGGGTGGCTGACCGGCCTTCGACACGTCTTGTCCACCGCCGCCGGACGGTCCTGCCGTCGTTCCGCCTCGGCCGGCTCGACCACGAACAGCCCACCCCCCCACACGTACCGAGATCATCGCGTACGAAAGATCACGAGACGCGAGCGGGTCGCCCGTTGCTGAGACAGGCTCCTGGTCCTCCGGGTCAGGAATCTTGACCCGAGTCAGCCGTGCTGGTGCTGGACAGGCGCGGGCGGTGTCCTGCTCATGTACCAACCCTCGACGCGGGGTCCGACGAGGTCGGACGGCCAGCCTGCCGTCTCGACGGCGGCGTCGTAGACGGCGTCACCGAACGCCACAATGGCCTGGTGCGGGTCCGCTGTCTCCCTGAGCTTGGCCCACGGCAGACGAACCAGACCAGCGTCGGGATGCCAGGCGGCGCCCTCAACACCCCACGACCGGTCTCCGAGACCGTCCGGCCGGGGCCAGATGTACGCGTACATGCCGACGTTCGGCGCCTTGGCATCCCCGAAGGAGAATCCCACCGACACGTACGCGTCGAGCTGGGCGTTCTGCATGAACGGCGGCTGGTGGGGCGTCGGCACGGTGGACCGCGCACGGTGACGCGTGGCGGACAGGTCGAAGCCGCCCCACATCACACCGACCCGGGGGCGATATCCCAGGAAGGGGGCCTGCCACGCCTCGAGCCCGTCAGAGGCAAGGTTCAACGCTGTCCAGATCAGCCGGGCGGCGTGGCCGTCCCAGGTGCGTTCGACGTGATCGTCCTCGAAGCACGCTGGGGCATCCGGAATCTCGCAGATCAACGAGCTGCGCGGTGGGTGTATGCCAAGCTCGTCCGCCGCCTCGCAGAAGGACGCATAGAACATGGCGACTGACCCCTTGGACAACGGCACCGTCCGCGAGCCGTTGTCGGCCTCGATGACCACGCCACCGTCGAGCAAGCGGTAATGCACCGTGAAGGTCACGCCTCGCTGCCGAAGGGTTGGCGTACTGAGCCCCCGAGGGGTGACACCGAGGACGACGTTTCCCCAGCCGACTTCGAAGGGCTTGTCGAGGGTGTACTTGCCTGCGACCTGTACCAACCGGTTCACGTAGTCAACCATGGGCGCCAGGTCCTCATGGACCAGCGTCGGCCACGCGTCGAGACGTTCGCTCATAGAGAGCCTCCCAGCGTGTCGACGGGATCAGTGGGAGGGGACGTCAGGTGGTGCGCCCGCTCCCCATCCAGCGATGGGCGGGCCTCGGACACCGAACCGTGATCCAGTACTCAATTCTCACACGCAGGTCAGGGTCCTGCCCACTCGGTGGCGCCGGGCGTCCGACGTGCTGGGCCAGCAGCCAGGATGCGGGGGGCGACCGAAAACCCCGCCTTCTTCGCCTGCGGGTCGAACCGCGCCGCTTCTTTGCAGGCCAGCTTCCTACCAGAGGGTGGAACGCGGTTCACAGAGGGTAGAGCGCCATCGACTCGAACGGGGTGAAGGCCGACGCCGCGGCCGTCGTCGTCCTGCTCACGGCCCCGGCGCCCTCGGTGTGCAGGGACACGGCGGATGCGCCCGGGTCTGACCGAGCCGGCCCGCCGCACCACCGTCAGACTCGGCATGGAGCGGTCCCCGCTGCCACGAACATGGATGCGCCGGGCACAGTTTCGTCTGCCTCGGCACGGGCGCGCTGCATCATATGCAGGTGCTGTTGGGCCCGCTGCTGAACTGGCCGGGATGGTTCGGGGTGCCGGTGGTGCTGTTGCCGGTGTCGGTGAGTCCGCGTGCTTCCTCGTCAGGTCCTGTCGCGTCATCGTGTGGCGAGGCGCCGCACGCCATGACGTCGAACGGGATGTGGCCGGATCGACAACCCGCCCGCAACTTCTTCCGGGGCGCGTCAGGAAGCGGCCCCGTTGGCGCCGTGACCACTCACCTGCGTCGCAATGGACGTCACCGCCCGTCCGGCCGCCGCCCCGGCGAACCTTCCCGGTCGGAGCACCTGGTCTCCGCGCCTGACGGCGCAGGCTCCCACGGACCGGTGGCAGGCGGCCGAGGCGATCGGCCGGCATCACCGCGAGCACGGCGAATGCTGCCGGGACGAAAGGCCGCTCTCGTACGTTCCCCGCTGACGGACGCCCTTCCGGCGGTGAACCGTTCCGATACGCTCCCGGCCATGAGACTGCGGAACTCCCGTTCGCTGGACGTCCGTTCGGTGCATGTGATCGTGACGGGTGGGTCGAGTGGTATCGGGCTGGCCACGGCCCGGCTGCTCGCGGACCGTGGGGCCGTGGTGTCGCTGATCGCACGGGGGCCGGAGCGGCTGGCCGAGGCCGCCAAGGATCTGTCGGCCGCCGCGCGGGTGGCCGACGTGTCCGACCAGGCGGCCCTCACGCGGGCCATCGGCGAACTGGAGGAGGAGCAGGGCCGGCCCTGCGACGTCCTGGTCACGTCGGCGGGGCTCGCCCGCCCGGGGCACTTCCTGGAACTGCCCGACGACGTCTTCCGGCAGATGATGGAGGTCGACTACTTCGGCACGCTGTACGCGATCCGGGCCGTGGCCCCCGGCATGGTGGAGCGCGGGCACGGCAGCGTCGTCGCCGTCTCGTCCGCCGCCGGGCTGATCGGGATCTTCGGTTACAGCGCCTACGGACCGGCCAAGTTCGCCGTACGCGGGCTCATGGAGTCGGTACGGGCTGAACTCACGCCCCACGGAGTGCACGTCGGGGTCGTCTTCCCGCCGGACGTGGACACCCCGCAGCTCGCGGAGGAGAACCAGTGGAAGCCGGCGGAGACCCGCGCGGTGGGCGGGACGATCAAGCCGCTCACGGCGGAGAAGGTCGCGTCGGCCATCGTGGACGGCATCGACCGGGGCCGCTTCGTGATCTGCCCGGATGCGGGGACTCGGGCCCTGGCCCGGTTCGGAAGCATTCTCCTGCCCTTCCTCAACCGGGAGTTCGACCGGAAGGTCAGGGCGGTCCGCAGACAGTGACTGCCAGGAGGCCTGGGATTCGACACCGAGGCTGCGGGCCCGCAGGCCGCGGAGGGTGCCCACGTGCACGGTGTTCGTGACCTCGGTGAAGCCGGCAGGTGGTGATTCATGGCTGGACGAAGACGGTGAGCCATTCCGCTTCCCGTGGCCGGTACTCGTAGCGGTCCCACAGGCCCGACACGATCGCCGGGACGTGGCCGGCTCCGTACACGATGGCCACCCGGATCGGCTCGTTGCTTCGTTCCGCGTAGATCTCGCCGAGCGCGTCGAGCAGTCGCCGGTCGCGCCGATCGGTCATCGCGTGTTCCACGGGATTGTCGGCCCTCATCTCCGCTCGCAGTGTCGAGGGCAGGTCCTCGACCTCCAGGTCCTCGTCGAGGAAGGCGCGCGGACCGCGCAGCGCGAAGACCAGACCCATCACCGGTGCCGCGACCATGAGCAGCATGTACATCCACCGCGGCAGTGTCTTCAGGTCGGCGATCGCCTCCGCCGCGGTCACGTCCGGGTTGATGACCGGCACGTCTTTGGGGAGCAGCAGTTCTTCGCGCTGTTCCTGCAGGCCGTTGCGCCGTCGGCGTGGGGCGAACCGGTAAGCGAGCGTGAGGGCACTCACTCGGGCCGAGTTCCCCCGGATTCCCTCCATGACTATGAGGTCGCATTCTCTGAGCCTGATGCGGACCTGGGAGTAGAACGTCGGCGAAGCGACATGCAGCATCGGGAAGATCACGAATTGAAGTGGTGTCCCTCTCCGTCTCATGGTGATCGCAGCGGATCGGACGGCGTACCCGTTCGCCTCGATGATCTGCATGATCTCCCCCGCGAAACTCGCCCGGTCTCCCTGGACGTAGCAGGACACGAGCCCGCCCGGAGCCGCGGTTCCCAGAGTGCGTGGACCCTCCCGCGACAGCAAGAGTTCACGGCGGCAGGCCTTGTTGAAGGCCTGGAGATCGGCGATGCCCACGGCCGCGGCGATGGCGGTGATGGACAGAGTGGAGGACAACAGCAGGCGGCGGGCGCGTTGAAGGCGTCGGTGCCGGATGTACGACACGACCGTGAGGCCGGTTTCAGCGTGGAACACACGTGTCAGACGGGTGTGGGAGATGCCGACGGCACGTGCGACCTCCGGTACGGACAGCGGGCCGGGCCAGGTGTTCCTCGACATGGGCCTGTGCGGTGACCACGTAGGGGTGCCTGCGCCCGGCTTCATCGTCCCTTGGGAACTCGGCGATGCGCCACAGAGCGGCCCAGGCCTCGGCCTCGGCTCGCAGGGGAGATGTCGGCATGGCCGGCACTGCGTGTCTGAGCAGGTCGGCCAGGCCTGTGCTCTTGGCCGCGGCGTCCTGCATCACCGGCACGACCCGGGCGGTTTTGCCCTCGTGCAGCCGTAGATGGACGTAGAAGTGCTCCGACCTGCCCCGGTGGTGAAAGTGCACCTCCGTGTTCGGCGGCACGAGGCTGACGTGGCCGGGGCGTATGGGGTGGACCGACTGCCCGAGGGACAGCGCACCCTCGTAGTGGTAGAGGTGCAGCTGCCACAGGTCGGGGGTCACGAGGCGGCCGACGGTGTCCTCCGCCGTCCAGCCCAGCAGCAGTCGGCCCCCCTCGCTCCAACCGCCGCCTCCAGCCTGGATCGGCCGCTGTTCCACGGCGCTCCGGCTGGTGCGTTCGGAGGTGCCAGGACCGGAGCGACGTGAACCGGGGCCTTCGCGCCCCGCCTCGACGCGGGCCGCAGCGCGTCCGCCGGCGGGTGGCGCGCGAGCGGAGACATTGGATTTTTCCGTGACGGATCGGTAAGTGCTTTCGAAGCGCTTCGACGCAGCATCGAACGTCCTGAGGAGTGTGAAGAGATCAACATCGTTGGATCAAGCGGAGTGCGCTGGATACATGGAGTGCTCCAACCAGGGCGTCTGAGGAATCTTGGAAGCGACCCTTGTGCAGGTCCGGGTGTTCACCTAACCTCACAGCAATTCGAAGCGCTTCGACAGTGAATCGAACCGTAGTAATGGGATGTCTGCTCTCCCAGCTCAGCCAGTTCCAGTCACGACACCGCAGCCGACGGCCCACCGCCGGGTGTCCAGCCGCGCCACGAAGGGTTGACGCAATGACGCCGAACGCCGCCTCCCCCTCCTCAGGTCCCAGCCGGAGAAGCTTCCTCGCCTCCACCGCGGTCGCCACCGCAGCGGTGGCCGGTGGGATGCCGCTGCTCACCGCCTGTGGCGGGTCGGACAGCGGGTCGGGCGAGGGCGCCACCTCGGGCAAGGCCGCCGACAAGCTGCTCCCGACATTCGTCGCCAGCACGGTCGGCGAGCCGGATCTTCCGTCGAAGAACGGTTCGTCGGCCGGCTACACCAGCAAGGTCGACCTCGCGGCTCTCGGCACCTCGGTCCCGAACAAGCTCGGTACCGGCGCTCCCCTGACGATCATGTCCCCGCTCTGGGGCACTCCGCCGAAGGCCGGTTGCGCGTACTACAAGGCGGTCGACGCGGCGGCGGGCACCAAGGTGACCTGGCAGAACCAGGACGGCAACACCTACGGCCAGAAGCTCGGGGCAGTCCTCGCCTCCAGCTCCATACCCGACATGGTCGTCGTGCCCAGCTGGGAACTGGTCGGCAAGATCCCGAACGCGGTCAGCGCGAAGTTCATGGACCTCGGTCCCTACCTGGCGGGCGACAAGGTCAAGAAATACCCGAATCTGGCCGCGATCCCCTCCGACTCCTGGCGCATGAGCATTTTCGGCGGCGCGCTGCGCGGTATTCCGATGCCGTCCGCTCCCGCGACCGTCATCGTGCCGTACTACCGCAAGGACATCTTCGACAAGAAGGGTTACTCCGTACCCAAGTCGGCCGACGAGTTCCTGAGCTGGGCCAAGGAGGCCACCAGCGCCAAGGCCAAGGTGTACGCGTGCGGTGACATGAGCTGGGTGTCGGGGAGCATCTTCGGTGCCTGCCCCGGCTGGAACATCGACAGCGACGGCAAGCTGAGGTACGGCATCGAGCGGCCCGAATACCTCGAAGCCCTGGAGTGGACCCGCAAGCTCTTCGACGCCGGCGTGGTCCATCCCGACGACAGGGCACGCTCCGGCGACGCGGGCCAGCGGTTCACCGCCGGACAGATCCTGGTCTTCAACAGCGACGCCTCCGCCTGGTACGTGAAGACCGCCGAACAGGCCCAGGCCAACCCGGACTTCCAGATCGAGGGCATGGACATCTTCGGCGCCGACGGCGGCAACCCGACGCTGTACGCCTCCGCGCCCGCCACCATCTGGTCGCTGATCCGCGAGGGCGCCTCGAAGACGACGGTCGAGAACGCGCTGGCCGCCGCCGACTTCGCGGCCGCGCCGTACGGCACCAAGGAGCGCATGCTCGTCGACTACGGCGTCGAGGGCACCCACTACACGGTCAGGAACGGCGTCCCCGTCAAGACCGACCAGGGCAACTCCGAGGTGATCAACGCCTGGGCGATGCTGGCGGCCCCGGCTCCCTACTTCGCCCACCCCGACTACCCCGACGTCGCCCGCAAACAGGCCGAGTGGCAGCAGCGGATGGGGGCGTTCATGAAGAAGACGTCCACGTACGGCATGAACATCGTCGAGCCGACCCGCTACGCCAACCTCGCCAGCCAGTTCGAGCAACTGCAGATCGACTACGTGCGGGGCAACAAGAAGCTGTCCGACGTGCAGGCGGCCATCTCGACGTGGAGGTCCTCCGGCGGCGACAGGCTGCGCGACTGGTACAAGGAACTCCTCGACAAGAACGGCAGCGGCAACTGATGTCTCTCACGGCCGGGAGCAGGCCTGACGGGACTCGTCCCCCCGTGGCCGTCGAGGAACCGGCGGCCACGGTCGCCACCGCGGGGACCAAGATGCGGGCGCCACGCAGGGCGAGCCGGGGCGGCAAGGTTCCGTTCCGGATCCGGCTGCGCCGTGACCGCGCGCTCATCCTGATGACGCTGCCCGTCATCGTGCTGCTTGTGCTCTTCAACTACGTCCCGCTGCTCGGCAACGTCGTCGCCTTCCAGGACTACGACCCGTACGTCTCCAGCAACGGAGTCACGGCGATCTTCCACAGCCCGTGGGTCGGCGTCGAGCAGTTCTCGCGGATGTTCGACGACCCGTTGTTCTGGAGTGCCGCGAAGAACACCATCGTCCTGTTCGTGCTCCAGCTGGTGCTCTTCTTCCCGGTCCCGATCATTCTCGCGCTGGTCATCAACAGCGTGATCCGGCCCCGGGTGCGGGCCGTGGCACAGGCGATCATGTATCTGCCGCACTTCTTCTCCTGGGTCCTCGTGGTCACCGTCTTCCAACAGGTCCTCGGCGGCGCCGGCATCATCGCCCAGACCCTGGAGAACCACGGGTGGAGCGGCTTCGACCTGATGACCAACGCGAGCCTCTTCAAGTACCTGGTCACCGCGCAGGCGGTGTGGAAGGACTCCGGCTGGGGGATCATCGTCTTCCTCGCCGCACTGGCCGCCGTCAGCACCGACCTGTACGAGGCCGCCGCCATGGACGGTGCCGGGCGCTGGCGGCGCATGTGGCACGTGACGCTGCCCGCGCTGCGCCCGGTGATCGCGCTGCTGCTGGTCCTGCGGGTGGGCGACGCGCTCAGCGTCGGCTTCGAGCAGTTCCTGCTCCAGCGGGACGCGGTCGGCGCGGGGGCCAGCGAGGTCCTCGACACGTACGTGTGGAACATGGGTATCCAGAACGGCGACTTCAGCTACGCGGCCGCGGTCGGCCTGGCCAAGGGACTCATCGGAGTCTGTCTCGTCCTGGGCGCGAACAAGTTCGCGCATCTGCTGGGCGAGCAGGGGGTGTATCAGAAGTGAGCCTCAACACCCAGCTCATCCGCAGCCTCAAGGCTCCCGCCCGCCCGGTGTGGGAGGAGCCGCCGAACAAGGCAGGACTTGCCGCCAAGAGCGGCTTCCTCCTGCTCTGCTGCCTGGGGGTGCTCGGTCCGCTGTGGATCGTGATCGTCACCAGCCTCTCTCCCAAGCCCGTGATCGACCGGGTCGGCGGCCTCGTCGTGATCCCCCGGGGTATCACCTTCGTCAACTACAGCGAACTGCTCGGCGGCGGCCAGGTCAGCCGGGCGATCATGGTCTCGGCCGGTGTCACGTTCTTCGGCACGCTGTTCTCGATGACGGTGTCGGTGCTGGCCGCCTACGGCCTGTCGCGGCGGGGGAGTCTGGGCCACCGGTTCTTCCTGATGACCATGATGGCGACCATGTTCTTCGGGGCCGGGCTCATTCCGACCTACCTTCTGGTGCAGTCGCTGCGCCTCACCGACACCTATCTGTCGCTGGTCCTGCCGAGCGCGGTCAGTGTCTTCAACATCCTCGTCCTGCGGGCCTTCTTCATGGGCATCTCACCCGAACTCACCGAGTCCGCCCGTATCGACGGGGCCAGTGACCTGCGCATCCTGCTGACCATCATCATGCCGCTGTCGCGCGCGGTGCTGGCCGTCATCTCGCTGTTCTACGCGGTCGGCTACTGGAGTGCCTGGTTCAACGCCTCCATCTACCTCACCGACCAGGACATGATGCCGCTGCAGAACGTGCTCATCCAGCTGGTGCAGAAGAACACCGAGGCGCCCACGGGCCTTCAGCAGGCGGTCAGAACCGGCCAGCTCTCCTCCCTGGGACTGCAGATGGCCGTCATGGTCCTGGCGCTGATCCCCGTCGCGGTCGCCTCCCCCTTCGTCCAGCGGCACTTCAAGAAGGGCATGCTCACCGGAGCCATCAAGGGCTGAAGCCGCCCGGTCCGAGTACCGCCGCAGTGCCTTCCGCCGTATCCCGTCCGTCATGGCACGGAGGTATGGACTTCTTCCGGTGACGAGGAGCCGAAGGATCTCGTCGCCGGAGAGGACCACGTCCTCGGCAAGGGGGCGTGGTAGCACCCCCCCACATTTCCCCCCCACCCGTGGAAGGGACACCATGGTCAAAAGCGGCATACGCAAGATCACCATGGCGGTAGTCGCGCCGGCGCTGGCTCTCGGTGCCACCGTCGGCCTCGCCTCCGCCCCCGCTTCGGCAGCCGTCTGGAACTCCTGCGACCAGTGGGCCGGCACCAGCCTGGACGGATACAAGCTCTACAACAACGTCTGGGGCGCCGGCGCGGGCGCCCAGTGCATCTGGGCCAACTCCGGTACCGGCTGGGGCGTCTGGGCCGACCACCCCGACACCGGCGGCATCAAGTCCTACGCCAACTCGACGAAAACGATCAACAGGACGATCGACTCCCTGAGCTGGCTCACCGGCAACTACGACGTCAGCGTCCCGTCGTCCGGCGCGTACAACACGTCGTACGACATCTGGGACAACGCCCACCAGTACGAGATCATGCTCTGGGTCAACCACACCGGAGCCGTCGGGCCGATCGGCAGCTGGCAGGCCAACGTCACGCTCGGCGGCCACAACTGGAACGTCTACAAGGGCACCAACGGGTCGAACCAGGTCTTCTCGTTCCTGCGGACGTCCAACTCCACCTCCGGCACCGTGGACGTCAAGCCGATCCTCGACTGGATCGCCTACACCAAGGGCTGGATGCCCGGCAACGAGGTCATCGGCGACGTGCAGTTCGGCTATGAGATCACCTCGTCGTCGGGCGGACTCAACTTCAACACCAACAACTCGACCGTCAGCGGCGGCTGACCCGACCCCAGGGCCGAGGCCGGTTCCGCGTCCTTCTACGGGCGCGGCCGACCTCGGCCCGCGGCGTGCGCCCCGCAGAAGCGGCGGGTCCCACCTGGTCAGCAGGGCGCATCGGGCTGGGTGAGGAGGCCGAGCCGCCACGGGAGGAGATTGGCGGTGCCCTGGTTGCCGGAAGGGGCAACCAGGGCGAGCGGGCCGGTCGGTCAGGACGTCGTGCCGGTGACCGAGCCCCCGGACCTGGTGACGTGGTAGGTGGCGGTGGCGCCGCTGTAGAAGTGGAACGTCAGCGTGACCGGTGCGCCGTCGTGCAGCGCGTTCAGGAAGTCGGGAGTCAGAATGATCGTGCCGCCCGCGTAGTCCGGTGAGAAGGCCGCGTTGAACTCCTGGTACGACGTCCAGTCGGCCTGGCCGGCGTTGGTGCCGTCGGCGTACTTGGCCTCCATGGTCGCCAGTACGTCACCCCGGTACTGGGTGGGAAGGCTGAACGAGCCGGTCGTACCCGTGGCGTTCGACAGCACCGGGGTGTCGGACGTGATCACGTCGATCGTCCAGGGCAGCCCGCGGGAGAACCGGGCCCGGAGCGTCGCGTCGACCCCGTACCGGCGGTCGCCGGTCAGCCGGGTCAGTGCGCGCGCCGTGAGGGTGAGCCGGTTGTCGATGACGGTGTAGTCCCGTCCCCGGACAAGCCGGCTGCTGCCCTGCCACAGACCGCGGAAGTGGGTGCCGTTGAGGTTCAGCGTGAGCGTCTGGGCCGTGACCGGGCTGGACTTCGGCACGAAGACCCTGTCGAACGAGGCGGTTCCCGAGCGAGTGGTCCAGCTCGACCTGATCCAGGCGAACAGGGCGGGGTCGGTCCACTTCAGCGTCTCGCGGTTCAGGAAGGCGAAGGTCCCGGGGTCCCACAGGGCGGTGGTGACACCGGCGACGCGCGCCGCGTAGCCGACGTGCTCGAAGTACTTCAGCGCCTCACCGCGCTCCACCCGGTCGGGGTGGTTGTGGTCCGGCCAGCTGAGCAGACCGTACTCGCCGAGGTAGACCGGGATGTTCCTGGCGACGAACGTGTCGTGCATCCGGGCGAAGGCGTCGGTCAGGTCCTTCTGGGCGGCGGCGTCGTACAGGGTGCCCCCCGCGATGTTCACGCTGAACGGGTACCAGCTGTAGTAGTGCACGGTGGCGACCAGATTGCGGTCGTGCAGCGCGCCGATCGTGGCGGACAGGGAGTCCATGAAGTTCTGGGAGGGCGTGCAGCCCACCGTGGGCAGGACGAGGAGGCGGTTCGCGTTCCCGCCGCCCGAGGAGCGGACGACCTTGTGGAAGGAGGTGTTCAGCTCGTCCAGGAGCTGGGTCTTCTGCGCGTCCGTGGCATTGTCGAAGCTCGGTTCGTTGACGCTCTCGAAGAGCAGGGTGCGCGGCTCGTCGCGGAACGCCGAGGAGATCTGGCGCCACGTGGCGTCGAAGCGGGCGAGTACGTTGTCGTGGTCGGTGGGCATCTTCGAGATCCACTGCCACGAGTCGTGATGGACGTTGAGCACGACGTACAGACCGTCGGCCTGCGCCCAGTCGACCACCTGCCTGACGCGGCTCATGAAGGTGGCGTCGATGGCGTAGGGCGCGGTCGCGGACTGGTGGCCGGACCAGGTCACCGGGATGCGGACGCTGCGGTAGCCCTGCGCGCTGAGGGTGTCGAACAGGTTCTTGGTGACCTTGGGGTTGCCCCAGGACGTCTCGTCCGGGATCGCGTCCAGGGTGTTGCCCAGGTTCCAGCTGGGCTGCATCGCGGCGACCGCGTCCATGGCCCGGGACGGAACCCTGACCGTCGACGGTGCCGGCTTCGCCGTGGCGTCCGGCGCCGCGAAACCCGTGCCGGCGGACAGTCCCACGATGACGAGCAGCACCATCAGCAGACCGGCCAGGCGTCCGGGGCCGCGGCGGCGGTGGCCCGCGGCTTGCCGAATGTCCTTCATATACTTTCCCTTCGTCGGGTCGTGTGCTTCGGTCGTGCCTTTCGGCGGGGCATGCGTTGGTGCGCGACGGGGTGAGGTGCGCCGAGACGTCCCCCGGGCTCAGCCGTCGAGGGACTCGTAGTCGAACCAGTCGAAGTGGACGGCGCCTTCCGTGGCGTACATGCCGATGACCCGGCCGGTGAAGCCGCCTGCCACCTCCGTCGACAGGTAGCGACCGTCGAGGGCCGCGAGCTCGGTGTACGTTCCGTCCGGGGCTTCGACGCCGAGAGAGACGACGTCGGGTCCGGTGCAGGGACCGTGCGGTGCCGGCGGGGCGGCGACGGTGACGGCGAGGACCACGGGCCCGGCGGGCACGGACCGGGAGGCCACGACCGTGCGCAGGGAGCCGACGCGCGCGATCACCCGCACCTCCGTGCCGCACGCCTCGATCGCGTAGTGGTGCCGCTCGTCCAGCCGTACGGCGAGGCCGCCGCGCCCCTGTCCCGGGTCGGCCAGGGTGCGTGCCCGGCAGGACAGGTGCTGCTGGCGACGGCCGGTGAACACCACGTCGGGCTCGTCCAGGGAGCCGCCCCGCGCGCGGAGCGTGAGCCATCCAGGGCGCTCTTCGGTGGTGCAGAGCTCGGCGGGGCGGTCCCGCACGGAGATCCAGGCCGGCCCGAGTTCACCGAGTTCGAAGTCGTCGCGCCGTTCCTGGGCGGGGGCGGGGGAGACCGGCCAGGGGATCCCGGACAGGTCCAGGGTGATCTCGCCGACGACCGGCCAGCCCTCCTCCCAGGTCACGGGTGCCAGGAAGGTCTCCCGGCCGAGCACGTGCCAGCCGGGCGTGCCGCCACGCGGCCGTACCCCGAGCAGAACCATCCACCACGAGCCGTCGGGGCCCTGGACCAGGTCCGCGTGGCCGGTGTTCTGCACGGGGTGGTCGGTGCCGCGGTGGGTGAGGATCGGGTTGGCCGGGCACGGCTCGAACGGCCCGTCGGGTGTACGGCCGCGGGCGATCGACACGCCGTGGCCGCGCTCGGTGCCGCCCTCGGCGATGAGCAGGTACCAGTAGCCGCCGATCCGGTACAGGTGCGGCGCCTCCGGAGCCTTCGCGCCGAGGCCGCCGGACCAGAGCCGGTGCGGTGTGCCGAGCGTCTGTCCGGTGGACGGGTCGAGACGGACCTGCGACACCCCGGCGACAGTGCACCAGCAGGTGCCGTCCTCGTCCCAGGCCAGGTCGGGATCGATACCGGGCACGCCTGGTGCCGGGATCGGATCCGACCACGGTCCGGCCGGGTCGGTCGCCGTCACGATCAGGTTGCCGCCGCCCTCGCTGCAGTTGGTGACGATCAGCCAGAAGCGTCCGTCGTGATGGCGCAGGGTGGGCGCGTAGATGCCGCCCGAGGACGGCATGGAGGCCGGCAGACGCAACTGTTCGGGCCGGTCCAGGACGTTGCCGATCTGTTGCCAGTGCACCAGGTCACGGCTGTGGAAGAGGGGTACGCCGGGGAAGTACTCGAAGCTGGAGCAGGCGAGGTAGTAGTCGTCGCCCACCTGGCAGATGCTGGGGTCGGGGTGGAAGCCGGGGATCACGGGGTTGGCGAACGTGCCGTTCGCCTGATGTCGGTGGGGCACCCGGTGGGGTCCTCTCGTGAAATCGTGGGTGGGGTGGGTCAGGGGGCGTCGGGCGTCGCGGGAGTGATGCGCAGCAGGACGGCGGACGGTGCGGTGGGCAGGGTCAGGCTCAGCTCGGCCGTGTCGGGTGCCCAGGCGGGATCGGCCCGGCCGGCCGACGGATAGAGCAGGCCGATACGGGCGGCGGTGCCTCGCAGGTGGGGCAGGCGGAGCGTGGCCGTGGTGGCGGCTCCGGGGCGGCGCCAGGCGGTGAGGTAGGTGGTGGCGGGGGTGCGCAGGGCCAGGGCGATCCAGGTGTCGTCCCAGGAGGGAAGGCCGAGCGGCCAGGACGGTACCGCCTGTGGCAGGTCGGCGCGGATGGCCTTGTACGCCGCCACCGCTTCGTGGACCAGGGCGCGGGCCGCCGGTTCGAGTTCGGGAATGCGTCCGGACAGATGGATCCGGCCGAGAAGCGCGTTGGCCATGGTGAAGGCCACCTCGTCGAGGGAGTCCTCCGGCTGGGGGTACGCCCAGACGGCACCCTGTTCGGGAGTGGCGGCGGTCGGCGCGGAGGCCGCGATGGGCGCGTAGAGCCGTAGGTCCTGCTGGTCGCTGGTGGACTGCAGCTGAACCCGGGACAGCAGTGCGTGGTCCCAGCGCATACCGCCGGAGGAGCAGTTCTCCAGTACCAGGTGCGGATGGCGGTCCAGGACGCTGTCGAGCCAGGCGAGGTGCGCCCGGTTGTGGCCGAGCAGGCCGGCGCCCGGGGTCTCGCCGGGGTGGGCGCTGGTGCCGGAGCCGGGGTCGATGTTGTGGTCGAGCTTGAGGTAGCCGACGCCCCACCCGCCGACCAGCCGGTCCACGACCTCGTCCAGGTGGACACGGGCGGCCGGGTGGCGCAGGTCGAGGTGGTGCCGCCCGGTCTCCGTGACGCGGACGCCGTCACGACGGAAGAACGCCTCGTCGGGCAGGGACCTGGCCACGGGGCTGTGGACGCCGATCACTTCCGGCTCCAGCCACAGGCCGGGAACCATGCCGCGTTCCCGGATGCGGTCCAGCACCTCGTGGATCCCGCGCGGGCCGGGGAACCTGGAGGCGGCGGGCTCCCAGGCGCCGACGGAGTCCCACCAGCCGCCGTTGTCGCCGTCGTACCAGCCGGCGTCGATCACGAAGTACTCCGCGCCCGCGTCGGCCGCCGCATCGATCAGCGGCAGCAGTTGCTCGGTGCTGGGGTCGCCCATCAGGCAGTTCATGTAGTCGTTGAAGACGACGGGCAGGTGCTGGTGGTCGGTGTGCGGACGGCGGATCGCACGGCGGTAGCGGGTCAGCGCGGCGAAGGCGGCGTCGAGGCCGCCGTCGGCGCTGAAGGAGAGGGCGACGGGCACGGTGGTGAAGGCGGCTCCGGGCTCCAGGGCGTGCCGCCAGCCGTGGTGGGTGTCGGTGGGTCCGAACAGCGCCGCATAGGCCGCCTTGCCGCGCTCGCCGCTCTCCCAGCGCCAGCCCCCGCCGTTGTGCTCGATCTGCCACACCCAGGTGCGGCCGGAACGGCGGTCCGTCAGGCCGCCCATGGGCAGGTGGCCGCAGCTGGACCAGGTGCCCTGTCCGCTCAGCGCGAAGCCGGATCTGCCGTTGACGTCGCTCACGCGTCCGGGGTGGGCGGGTGAGGTCAGGCGCAACGGCCGTCGCCGCCAGCGGCATTCGGAGAGCCAGTCGTTGTCCGCCGACAGCACGTCCACGGCGTCGACGGCCGCCGGGCTGTTGGCGGTGAGGCGGCCCACCACGAGCGAGCTCACCGACTCCAGGTGCAGCGTGGCCTGCCCCTCGTTGCGCAGGGTCACCTCGCTGCGGAGCACCGGCACACCGTCTGGCGACCGGTAGGTCACCTCCGCGGCCAGTCCGGTTTCGGGGTCGTGGAGGTGGACGGTCAGGGTGTGCCAGTCGCCGTCGCGGGTCACGTGGTGGGCCCGGTGGCGCAGCCGCTCGCCGAGTTCGGTGCCGACGAGGCGGGTGCCCGACCAGACACGACCGTGACCCGTGGCCGTCACCTCCACCAGGGGCAGGAGCTCACCGGCGCCGTTGCCTCCCTCGTCGGGCAGTCCGAGATGCGTCAGACGGGGGGTGCCGTTGTCGTCGCGGGCGATCTCCAGCCGGAGGGTCTCGTGCCCCCAGCGGAGGGTTGTTCCCTGTTCGGTGGTCATGGTGCTCCTTTCCGGTCAGTGCCCGCTCAGGGCCACGGAGCCCCCGCTCGGAACGCCGAAAGCGCGGCCCCCAGGCGCTCGGTGATGCCGCGTGCCGTCAGGAGGCTTCTCTGTGACAGAACGTCAGGACGGTTTGGATCCGGCGCGGTTCGTCCGCCGGCCGCGAGGCTTCCGCGGTTCAGACGACGACTCGCGGTGGCGGCTCATTCCCGATTGTCGAAGCGCTTCACCTGACAAGCGAAGGTAACGGAGAAGTTTCGTGCGAAACAAGAGCCTCTACACCGTGAATGGCATTGTCGATGCGCTTCGACAATCGTGCTTGAGTTCGCTGCGTGACCGTCCGTGCGGAGCAGGGGGGAGAGGTCCATGTCTCCGAGACGTCGGGAACCCCGGACGCGTCAGACAGAGTGGGAGCGGCTCAGGTTGCCGAACTTCTTTCGGGTCGTCGCCAAGGAGGGGCGCCGGCCCGCCCGGCGGCGGTGTGGCACGTGGCGCGGTCGGTCGCCACGACCGCTCCGCCGTGACCCGTACCGGCACGTCGCGGCTCCAGGACAACGGCGGGCAGCTCGCTGGGCCGACCGCGGAGCGGCTACGGTCACAGGGCGACCAGCCGCCTCCGCCGGTTGGTTCCGTCACCGACAGGCCATTGGATGAGGCGGGCACCCTGTCCGGAGCCCCCGGGACTGTCGATGACGTGCCGCTGTGGCGGGCGACGAGGCGGAAGGTGCCGTCGGCGTCGCGCTGGAGGCTTCAGGCGGGCCCAGGCCGGTGGGCTGTGAAGGACCACAGCAGATTGGTGCTGCTGCCGTACGTCCACTGCTTGGCGACGGAGCCCGAGTCGACGTTGCCGCCGCCGTCGAGGACCAGGCCGGTGGTGCGGTTGGCGATCGAGTAGGCGTCGCCGCCCCGGGAAGTGATCTTCCACTGCTGGTTGGTACCGCCGTTCCAGGGAGCCTGCCGGGCCGGAGAGCCGTCGGAGGTGGCGCCCCAGCCGTCGGCGACCATCCCGTTGGTGCGGTTGACCAGCCGGTAGTAGCCGTCGCCGACCGCCTCCGCCTGCCACTCCAGGTTGGAGCTGCCGTTCCAGGTCCACTGCTTGAGGTTGGACCCGGAGGCCACGCCGCCGCCGCTGTCCAGGGCGAGCCCGTTGGTGACGTTGGTGAGCCGGAAGTAGGTCGCCGGGTTGAACTGGACCCGCAGGGAGGCGATCTGGTCGTTGTTGCCGGTGACCCGCAGATCGGGGTTCTCGGCGGTGAACGTCCAGGAGGTGCCGCTGAAGTCGTCCCCGGAGTAGCCGATCACCTGGTAGCCGGGGGCCGGCCGGAGGGAGGAGATGCTGCCCGCGCCCAGCCCGGCCGAGGTGAGGTCGGCCGTCGTGTGGTCACCGACGGCGAGTACGGCCGAGGCGCCGCTGTAGTCGACGTCCGTGGAGGCGAGGGCGCCGGCGAGCGGCAGCAGGCCCGGGATCGTCCCGGAGAAGGTGAGCTTCAGGACGTAGGCGTTGGCGCTGTACGGCGCCGAGGACGGCAGGGTGACCGTGAGCCCGGAGGAGTTCTGGGTCGGCGTGAGCAGGTCGAGGTAGGTGCCGGCGGTGGTGCCGAGGAGCTTCACCGAAGTCAGCGACGACAGGTTGATCCGGTCCGAGCTCAGAGTCTTGATCGTCAGTGAGCTGCCGGGCCAGCCCAGGACGGTGGCGTACAGGACGGTGCCCGCCTTGTCGCGGGTGAAGCGGATGTCCTGCGGCGTGCCGGCGTGCGGGGTGGTGAAGGCGCCACCGCCCATCTTCGTCGGGCCCTCGCCGTACGCCGTCCAGGCGCGGGTCGAGTACACCGACTCGCCGAAGCGTTTCAGATGGTCCCCGATGCCGAGCAGGACGTCCTTCTGCGCCTGGGGTATGGTGCCGTCGGCCATCGGCGCGATGTTCAGCAGCATGTTGCCGTTCTTGCTGACCCGGTCCAGGAACGAGTGCAGCATCTGCTGGACGGTGTAGTAGCCGATGCCCTGGGTGTAGCACCAGCTGCTGCTGGAGATGCTGTCGTCGGTCAGCCAGTACGGGGAGGTCAGGTCCCCCGGACCGCCGCGCTCGTAGTCGAAGACCTCGCCCTTGCCGTTCAGGCCGTCCTTGTACGTGGCGACGACCTCACGGCCCCAGCCGACCGCCTGGTTGTAGTAGTACGCCAGGAAGTTCAGGCGCTGCGTCTCGTCGACCGCGTCCAGCTTGAAGTCCTGCCACAGGATGTCGGGCTGGGCGCGGTCGATGACCTCCTTGAGCTTGTCGTACCAGAGCTGGTTCTCGGCGGTCGAGCCCAGCTGCCCGTAGAGCTTCTTGAGGCTGGGGTCCGTCTGGGCGGGGACGAACTCGTAGAAGCCGTTGAAGTGGTACGCGTGATGCATGGCCACCAGCAGCTTGAGGCCCTTGGCACGGATGGCCGTGGAGAAGAGCCGCAGGAGATCCAGCCCCGGGCCCTTCTGCACCGAGTTCCACTCGTTGACCTGGCTGTCCCACATGGAGAAGCCGTCGTGGTGCTCGGCGACCGGGCCGGCGAACCTGGCGCCGGCGTCGACGAACAGCTGCACCCACTCGTCGGGGTCGAACTTCCCGCCCGCCGACTTCAGCTTCGGCGCGAACCGTACGAAGTCGCCCGCCAGGTCCTGCGCCCCGTTGATGAAGTTGTGGTACGGCCATGCCGATGGCCGGCCGTAGGTCGCGATGTGGTGCTGGTTGGCGTTGCTGCCCGCCTGGTACATGCTCCGCGGGTACCACTCGTTGTCGTAGGCGGGGACGCTGAAGACGCCCCAGTGGAAGTAGATCCCGAACTTCGCGTCCTGGAACCACTCCGGGGCCGGCGGGTGCCGGTCGACCGAGTTCCAGTCGGGCGTGTACGTGCCGGGCGCCGCCTGGGCGAACCCGGCACCGGAAACACCTCCGGCAACGGCCGCGGCGGCGACGCAGGTTGCACCGGCCAGGAAGTGGCGTCTGTTGATCGAACTCGACATGGAGACATCCCTGGTGCAGAAGGAGACAGGGGATTGCAGGGCGCCGCTCGTTAGGGACGAAGGTCTGTCATGTCTCCCTCGGCTGTCAACCGGTGTGCAGGGATGAATGGCGTCGAACAGTACGGCGTTTAGCTGGACTTGATATGTGTTTGAGGTGATTTGGTGTCACTCAAACATGGAATGTCTGTCAGGGACCCATGGGCGATTCGGGTCATCGGCCGGAGTCACCCGTTGCCACCGGTGGTGTGCGGGCCGGCATTTCGATGTTCGTTCGACCGCGAGGGCGGACAGTGTGCCAGGGAGATGCCTATGGACATCCCGTCTCTCTTGCGCGGCGATACGCAGATGTCGTCGAGGCGCATCGGCTCCCGCCACGGGACCGGCGCGAGGAAGCACCACACCGTTGGTCGGCGTCGACCACCCGCGCTCCGACACCGACTTCTGGAACTCGTACAGCGAGTGCACACCCCAGTACGCCAAGGTGCTGGGCCTGGACATGAAGACGAGCCACTCGCAGAACGACGTCGCCGAACTCACCGCCAACGCACAGACGTTCATCAGCCAGGGCGTAAAGGGCCTCGTGATGGCCCCGCAGGACACCGCCGCCATCGCGCCCGCCAACGTTGACGCGGCGAAGGCGGCGACCACGCCCGGAGATGTCTCCATGGCCACGCTCGCCGAGGCCGCAGTGCTCATCGCGGGGGATCAGCCCGCGTGAGGCAATGAACGGCGCCCGTCGCCCGGTACGCCAAGAGCACGTCCCAGTATCATCAACATCACTCTCGGCATCCGGAATCCCGAACAGGTCGTACGAAACGTGCAACTACGTGATCGGCACGTCCCCGACGGTCTCTGGGACGATCTCCGAGCTCAGGGGCTGATCAGGTTGGCCGTGCTCACGGAGCACGGCCGGGGCAGGGGTGTGCGATGACTCTGACGGACAAGGCCATCGAACAGCTCCGTGAGCTGATCAGAACCGGTTCCCTGCCGCCGGGCTCGAAGCTCCCACCGGAGCCGGACCTGGCCGCACAGCTGGGCCTGTCCCGCAACCTCGCCCGTGAAGCGGTCAAGGCGCTGGCCGTCGCGCGGGTCCTGGAGGTCCGGCGGGGCGACGGCACGTACGTGACCAGCCTGCAGCCGAGCCTGCTCCTGGAGGGGCTCGGTGGCGCGGTGGAGCTGCTGCAGGGCGACTCGGTCGCCCTGCAGGACCTCATGGAGGTACGGCGGCTCCTCGAACCCATGGCCACGGCCCTTGCCGCCACGCGGATCTCCGATGAGCAGCTGGCCGAGGTGAAGCGGCACCTGGACGCCATGCGCGAGGCCAGCGACGACGTCGAACGGCTCAACGCCCACGACACCGCCTTTCACCGCGCCGTCGTCTCGGCCACGGGTAACGAGACCCTCCTCACCCTCCTGGAAGGGATATCCGGCCGCACCCTGCGCGCCCGCATCTGGCGCGGGCTGGTCGACGACAAGGCCGCCGGCCGCACCCTCGCCGAGCACGAGGCCATCTTCAACGCTCTGTCCACCCGTGACGCCACCCTCAGCCAGGCCGCGGCACTGCTGCACGTGAGCAACACCGAGCAGTGGTTGAAGGAGCATCTGCACTCGGGCGGGTGACGTCGAGCAGGGGTCATCCGGCGGCCGGAGTGGTCCACTTCTGGTTGGAGCCGCTGCCGTTGAGCTGCGTGCCGTCGGTCGTGGAGAAACCAGGAACGTCCAGGCACCGGCCGGAGATTCCGGACCGCACGCGTGCGGCGGCGGGGGCCGGGTTCCTCAGCCATCCGGCGCGGTCCGCCGCCTGGATGCCCCGGTGGAAGGCGTCGGCCATCTTCTGGTAGCCCGCGTCGTTGGGATGCAGGGTATCGGTCAGGTCGGCCGTGATCAGGCAGCTCATGTCCACGTACGCGACGTGCTCGCCCGCGGCCTGTGCATCGCTCACGATCTGGTGGACGGCCTGGTTGTACGCGGCACGGTACTGCTCCTCGGAGCCGCTGGTGGACACGACCAGGGAGGCCACGAGGACGGTCGCGTCAGGCACGGCGGCGGTGATCTGGTCGACCAGCGACCTCAGCCGGTCGCCGGCGGTGGCGGGCTGGTGGTTCCCGTTGAGGTCGTTGGTACCGATATGCAGTGTCACGACGTCGGGCCGGTAGCGGGTCAGCGAGGCGTCGGCGAGTGCGGCGATCTGGTCGATGCGGTATCCGGAGTGGCCTTCGTTGTCGGGGTCGGACATCGAACCGCCCCGCAACGTGCCGACGAAGTCGAGCCGATGGCCGTCGGCGGCGAGCCTGTCCCACAACGGCCCCCGGTAGCCGTTGCCCGTGCTGCTTCCCACACCCCAGGTGATGGAGTCACCCAACGGCATGACCCGCAGGGGTGTGGTCGAGGCGGCGGAGACAGCGGTCACACCTGCCGCCGTCACCCCGAGCGCGGCCGTGGCACGCGCGATCAGGGTTCGAGCCCAAGACATCCTCATGCAGTGTCCTCCTCCGCCACTTGGTCTCGACAGCACAGCTTCTGATGCTTGTTCGCCGACCTCGGTCTCTCCGGGATCAGACCGGCAACATCCCGAGGGAGCGTGCCGGCGCGCGGCACGGCCTCCGCCCGGCGTCGTCACAGCGCGAGGATCTGCCAGTCCTGGTTGGAGCCGCCGGTGGCGGGCCACTGGATGACCGAAGCTCCGTCCGTGGTGGCGGCGTCCTTGACGTCGGCGCACCAGCCGGTGCGGACGTTGACGAGTTGGTGGTAGCCGCTGCTCTGGGAGGGCACCAGTTTCCACGACTGGTTGTCGCCGCCGTCGTCGGTCCACTGGTCCAGTCCGTCGCCCTGGGCTGAGTCGCCCGGGCTTTCCAGGACCTTGCCGCTGCGGATGTTCGACAGCCGGTAGGAGCCGTCGGTGTTGGGCAGCAGCTTCCACTGCTGGTTGGTGCCGCCGTTCCACGGCCACTGGATGACGGCGCCCCCGTCGGCGGTCGAGGCGTCGCTGACGTCCAGTACCTTGCCGCTGTTGCGGTTCACCAGCCGGACGGTGCCGATGTCCGCGCTGAAGGGCCGGTCGTAGACCTCCAGGTTGCGGATCGACGCCCAGACACCCGAGGGCAGCCCGGTGACGGTCACCCGCACGTACCGCGCCCGAGCGCGGAAGACGGAGACCTGCACCTGACTGGTGCCGGTGGTGGCGGTCAGGTCGGCCAGGGTGGTCCAGTTGGCGTTGTCGGTGGAACCCTCGATTCTGTAGCGGTAGTTCGTGGCCGGAGACTCCCAGGCGATGCGGGTTCCGGTCAGCGACCTCGCCGACCCCAGGTCCACCTTCAGCCACTGCCCCGTGTCGCCGTCACTCGCGCACCAGCGGGTCGCGGTGGAGCCGTCGACGGCCTTGTCCGCGGTGTTGCCCTTGGAGGTCTCCTCGCTGCCGGCCGTGGCCGTCTTGCCGACGGCGATGTCGGCCGGCTGCACGGAGCGGTCCAGCGTGACCCCGACGACGCTGTCCTCGGGGATGCGGGTGCGGTTGATTCCGGTGATCGTCACCTTGCCGTCCGAGCCGACGGTGTACGGCAGGTCGGTCCCTGTGGCGACTTCGAAGACGCGGGTGACCTTGGCGTCTCCGGTGGACGGGGTGGTGAAGGAGGTGCCGCTGTAGCCGGGCAGCAGGTGGACGTGGAAGGTGTCGTCCTTGTGCGTGAAGCCGTACTGGCCGTCCACCGGTTCCCACGGCCCGCCGCGCGTGCCGTAGACGGCCTGGCCGCAGGTGGACAGGAAGGCGCCGACCCTGCGCACCGCTGCGGCCTGGTCGGCGGGGACCACGCCGGTGCGGTCGGGGCCGACGTTGAGGAGGACGGTCATGTTGCGAACCCAGGAGTTGACCAGGATGTTCATGATGTCGCTGAAGCTCATCACGGGCGCGCCCGCCGTGTAGCCCCAGGCGCCGCCGATGGTGAAGCACTTCTCCGCCAGCCTGCCGGTGCGCATCGCGCCGCTCGGCACGGAACCGCCTTCCTCGCTGGTGAAATCCCCGATCCAGCCGGAGCGCAGAGTGGTGACGATGTCGGGCTGGTGCTTGCGCGCCAGGCCGGTCAGCCCCAACGGCTTGCCGGTCACGGAGTCGGTCTCGCTGTAGGCGGAGTCCACCGGCCACTCATTGGCCGGGTCGCGGAACTTGCCGGGCTCCCAGAAGAAGGCGGCGTCCGCGTCGGTGCCCTGCTGGCCGAGCCAGCCGCCGTCCCACCACAGGTCGTCGATCTTGCCGTACTGGGTGACCAGTTCCTTGACCTGTTGGTAGACCTCGTTCTTCATGATCCGCGCGTTCTCCTTGTGCGCGGGATCGGTGACGTAACCCCAGTTGTTGGGCAGGCAGTTGGTGCCGCGGACGTCGTAATAGCCGGGGTAGCGCCAGCTCAACGGCGAATAGTACAGACCCACCCGCAAGCCCGCGTCGCGCACGGCGGTGACGTACTGGCTGATGAAGTCACGCTGCAGGGGCGCCTGTCCGCTGTGCCAGGCGTTCGGGTGCGTGGACGGCCACAGCGCGAACCCTTCGTGGTGGCGGGCCGTGAGCACCGTGTACCGGGCGCCCATGTCCTTGGCCAGCTGCGCCCAGTCGAGAGGGTTGTACGCGACGGCGGTGAACTGCTCGCCGGTGGCGTCAGTGACGTACTTCCGGTAGTTCTCCGGGGTGATGGCGGCGTTCTCCATGAACCACTCGCCCCGGGCCGGGCCGGAGTAGACGCCCCAATGGATGAACATGCCGAGCTTGGCGTCCTGCAGCCACTGGATCTTCTCGTCGGGCTGCTGCTCGATGCCCAGGTCCGGTTGGGGGACCCGCAGCGGGAGCAGGGGCAGAGGCTGTGGGGAAGCGGCAGCCTCGGCGGCGGTCGCCGACGTCGGCGAGAGGGCTGTGACAACCGTCATGGCGGCCATGCCGGTCAGCACTCTGCGGCGACTGATCGGTTCGGACAAGGATCTCTCCTGACTGTTCGCAGAACCGAACGGACTGTGGTGCGGCGTGCGGGGGAGCAAGCACAGGCAGGGCCCCCTGCGGTGGACCGCATGGGGCCGCACCACCCGAGAACATAGGATGTATTAGCGGGTCTGGTGATGCTCGCTGTCCAGAGGTACGACGCGAATGCCTCGAAAGTGCCGATGCCGTGACGGGGGCTCCCGTTTGGTCGATGTTTGACATGGGATGTATTTACCTGGCGGTAACCGTTGACGAGGGCATGCCTAGTGCCTACCGTCCTGCGACGGATCCGAACAGATTTCAACAACAGGAAGCTTGTCGCTCGGAGCGGAGTGCCGATGCTCAGACGTGTGTTCCCCTCGTTTCTCGTCCTTGTCCTCGGCCTGTTCACGCTGCTCGCCGTCGGTGCGCCGGCCCAGGCGGCCCCGGTCACCGTGACCAACGGGACGCAGTTCACCGACACCACGGGTGCCGTGGTGCACGCCCACGGCGGCGGGGTGATCAAGGTGGGCGCGTACTTGTCGACGGTGACTACGCCTGGCGGGGCAGCTTCCGCCCGCCGTCCGGTACGACGTCCCGGGACATGACCCTGTTCAAGGACGGCGACGGAACGGCGTACCAGGTCACTTCCGCGGCCGGCAACGCCGACCTGCACATCTACAAGCTCACCGCCGACTACACGGGCTGCGACAGTCTGGTCGCCAACCCGTGGCCGAACAACTACCGCGAATCACCCGCGCTGTTCAAGCGTGACGGCGTCTACTTCATGCTCACGTCCGGCACCAGCGGCTGGAATGCCAACCAGCAGAGGTACGCCACCGCCACCAGGCCTGGCCGGCCCCTGGACCGCCATGACCGAGATCGGCGACGCCACCGCCTACGGCTCCCAGACGACGTTCGTGCTGCCGGTGCAGGGAACCTCGGGCACCTCCTACCTCTACATGGCCGACCGCTGGGGCAACTCCATGGGCGGAACCGTCAACGACTCCCCGTACGTGTGGCTGCCGCTGACCTTCCCGACCAGGACCACCATGAACCTGCCGTGGTACCCCCAGGTCGCCATCGACACGGCCGCCGGCACGGTCACCGGAGTGGGCGGCGGCCCGTACTACAACCTGGTCGCCCGGCACAGCGGCAAGTGCCTGGACGTCCTCAACCGGTCCACCGCCGACGGCGCCCGCCTCATCCAGTGGCCCTGCGGTACCGGCGCCAACCAGCAGTTCCAGCGGCCCGCGGCCTGAGCCGGCCGGCAACGCCCACCGACGATTCCTGCAACAGCGCGCCCCGGCCCCGCCCGGGGCACGTCCCCCCACAGCGGCGAGGTCGCCGCGCTCGGTGAAGGAGAGACAGATGACGGGCATGCGTACGGCATGCAGGGTGGTCCCGTGGTGGCGACGCGGGAGGCGAACGGCCGTGCTCGCTGCGGTGACCGCCCTGATGGCAACGTTTCTGACCGCCTTGGGCACCGCCGGGACGGCGCAGGCGGCCACCGTGGACACGAACGCGTCATATGTGCTGGTCAACCGGGGCAGTGGCAAGGTGCTCGACGTGGCGAATGCGAGCACTGCCGACGGGGCGAGCCTGACGCAGTGGCCCCGCACCGACGGTGCCAACCAGCAGTTCCAGTTCGTCGACTCGGGTGGCGGCTACTACCGGTTGAAGGCGCAGCATTCCGGCAAGGTGCTCGACGTGCTCAACTACTCCACGGCCGATCACGCGGACATCGCGCAGTGGAGCGACCTCGACGGCACCAACCAGCAGTTCCGGCTGGCCGACTCGTCGGACGGTTACGTCCGTCTGATCAACCGCAACAGCGGCAAGGCCGTCGAGGTCGACAACGCCTCCACCGCGGACGGTGCCAAGGTCGTGCAGTTCACCGACTGGGGCGGGGCCAACCAGCAGTGGCAACTGGTCCGCGTCGGCTCCGGCAGCGGCGGCGCACTGCCCTCGACCTTCCGGTGGTCCTCCAGCGGCGTTCTGGCCGGCCCGAAGCCGGACGCACAGCACAGCACCGTGGCCATCAAGGACTTCTCGGTGATCCGCAACAACGGCCAGTGGGTGGTCTACGCCTCGGCCGTGGGCCCGAACTTCGGTTACGGTCTGGAGCAGTTCAGCTTCAGTGACTGGTCACAGGCCGCGTCGGCACCACACGCGTACCTGGACGCGTCGCCGATGGGACCGGGCTACCGGGCCGCGCCCCAGGTGTTCTACTTCGCGCCGCAGAACCTGTGGTACATGGTCTACCAGACCCCTGCGCCCACCTACTCCACCAGCACCGACCCCGCCGACCCGAAGTCGTGGTCCGCGCCGCGCACCTTCATCGCCCAGGAGCCGCCGATCGTCACCCAGAACAAGGGCAACGGCACCTGGATCGACTTCTGGGTCATCTGCGACACGGCAAACTGCCACCTGTTCTTCAGTGACGACAACGGTCACATCTACCGTGCGGAGACCAGCCTGGCGAACTTCCCGAACGGTTTCGGGAACACGCAGATAGTGATGTCGGACTCCAAGAACAACCTGTTCGAGGCGACCAACGTGTACAAGGTCGCCGGCAGCAACCAGTACTTGCTCATTCAGGAGGCCATCGGCAACTCCACAGGCCGGCGTTACTTCCGTTCCTTCACCTCGACCAGCCTCACCGGCGGCTGGAGCCCCCTCGCCCACACGTGGGACGAACCCTTCGCCGGCCGCAGCAACGTCACCTTCCCGGGCGGTGCCTGGACCCAGGACATCAGCCACGGCGAGATGGTCCGTGCCGGCAACGACCAGACCCTCCCCATCGACCCCTGCCGGATGCAGTACGTCTACCAGGGCGTGGACCCGAACGCCGGCGGCGACTACAACGCGCTGCCCTGGCGGATGGGCCTGCTCACCCAGACCAACTCCACCTGCTGACCGCCCGAACGCACCCGGAGGCCGACGGCGGCACACTTCCCCTCTTGCCGGAGGGCTGAAACCGGGCCGGCCCGTGCGACCGGCGATCTCCGGAGGGCGGTGTCCGCCCGGGGGAGTCTCTCCGGGCGGACACCGCCCCACCTCAGGACGCCGTACCGCTCACCGTGCTTCCCGACTTGGCCACGTGGTACGTCATGGTGGCGCCGCTCCAGAAATGGAAGGTGAGCTTCACCGGTGCGTTGTCCTTGACCGCGTCGAGGAAGGCGGGAGTGAGCCGGATGATGTTCTTGGCGTAGTCCGGCGCGAAGGCGGTGTTGAACTGCTGGTACGGGCTCCAGTTGGTCTGGCCCGCGCTCCCGCCGTCGGCGTACTGGGCCTCCATCGTCGCCAGCAGATCACCCCGGAACTGCGTGGGGATACTGAACGAACCGGTCGTGCCGGTCGTGCTCGACTGTACCGGGGCGTCCTGGGAGATCACCCGGATCCGCCAGGGGACTCCCTGAGAGAACTCGGCCTGGAGCGTCGCCCTGACCCCGTAGGAACGGTTGCCGACGAGCCGCGTGAGCGCGGGAGCCTTCAGGGTGAGCCGGTTGCCGGAGAGGGTGTAGTCCCTGCCGCCGACCAGCTTGGTGGTGCCCTGCTTGAGAGCCTTGAACGTGGTTCCGTTCAGGTTCAGCGTGAGCGTACGGTCCTTGACGGCACCGGACTTCGGTACGAAGACGTCGTCCGAGGAGGCGGTTGCCGAGCGCGTCGTCCAACTCGACCTGATCTGGCGGAAGAGCCCCGCATCCTTCCACCGACGCTTGCCGCGGTCGTAGAAGGCGCCGTTGTCCCACAGCTCGGTGGTGACCTTGTTACTGCGGGCGGCGTGGCCGAGCGCCTCGAAGTACTTCAACATCTCGCCGCGCTCCACGGCGCCGGGACCGCTGTCGTAGCTGAGCAGGCCGTACTCGCCGAGGACGACGGGGATGCCCTTCGCGACGAAGGTGTCGTGCATCCGCTTGAACGTCTTGTTCAGGTCTGCCTGGGCCTGCGCGTCGAAGCGGGTGGCGCCGGCGACGTTCACGCTGAACGGGAAGTAGCCGTAGTAGTGCACGGTGGCGATCAGCCGGGAGTCGTGCAGCGACTTGATCGTGGTGGCCAGGTTGTCCATCAGCCGCTGGTCGGGGGTGCAGACCTCGGTGGGCAGCATGAGCAGGCGCTTGGTGTTGCCGCCTCCCGACGCGCGCACGACCTTGTGGAAGGACGTGTTCAGCTCGTTGAGCAGCTGGGCCGAGCGGGAGGTGTCGGCGTTGTCGAACTTGGGCTCGTTGACGCTCTCGAAGAGCAGCTGGGAAGGCTCGTTCCGGAACGCGGTGGCGATCTGGGTCCAGGTCGTGTTGAAGCGGGCCAGGACCTGGTCGTGATCGGTGGACATCTTGCTGGTCCACTGCCAGGAGTCGTGATGGACGTTGATGATCACGTAGAAGCCGTCGGCGATCGCCCAGTCGACGACCTGTCTGACCCGGCTCAGGTACGCCGGGTCGATCGTGTAGTTCGGCCCCGCACCCTCGTGGTCGCTCCAGGTCACGGGGATTCGGATGCTCTTGAAGCCCTGGGCGCGGACCGAGTCGAGCAGCGCCTTGGTCGTGCGGGGCTGACCCCAGCTGGTCTCGTCGGGGATGGCGTCCAGGCTGTTGCCCAGGTTCCATCCCGGCTGCATCGCGGCCACGGCCGCCATCGCGTTGCCGGGAACCGGGGCCGGCGCCGCGGACGCCTGAGGCCTGCTGTCGTCGCCGAATATCCCGAAGACGGCGCCGTAGGCGATGACGCCTGCGGCGGTCAGTGCCAGCGGTGTACCCACTGCGAGCCGAAGCCGGCGTCGGCGGTGCTGTGGGGCCTGCTGCTTCTTCATCGCTCATCCGTTCTGGAAGATCGAGCCTGTGTCTCCCCTTTGTGGCCGCCGCCGGGCAGAGGGGTTGCCGTCATTCTCAGAAAGAATTCAGATTCTGCCGCCGGGTCCGGCTCCGTGCGGCGGCATGCTTTCGTCCCGGCCGTCGGGTTCAGACCGGGTACGGCAGGTCGGCCTCCGAGGTGCCGGCGGGCCGGGTGTGCCCGGTCGCGTCCGGGCCCCCGATCCGCAGCTGCCACAGGTGCGGGCTGTCGGTGGTCACGTGCATGCGGCCGCCCCGGCGGCGCAGGCGTGTCGTAGCCGACGTGGACATGGACATGGCCGCGACCGTCAGGCCGAGCCGTCGCCGCGCTGGTCCAACGGGAGTGCGGGCGCGCGCAACGCCCGCCTGCCGACGGTGGGCAGGAACGCGGAACCCACGGGCGGGTCACCTCGAAGTGCAAGAGGGAGGTCGGTTTGGTGAAGCGCTTCGACGCCGGTCACTTCCCAAGATGTGATGTCAATACCTGGTAACCGAGGACGGTTCCCTTGTCCACAGCGTCTTGCCTGGTCAGAAAATTCTCATTAGCTTGGCTTTCTGGGTGAAGCGCTTCGACACGACCGTAGGGGCTGCCACCATGAGTCATATGAGTCACCGGAGAGTCGTTGCTGCCGTCCGCGGGCCCCGCGGTGAGCCACACCCCCGGGGGACGGCTTGGCTGCGTGACCGGTCTGCCGAAGAACCCCAGCACCACGGGTTCGCGGGGGACGGCATCGAGGCGCGTGTGATCTCGCGCGTGGTCATGGCCACACAGCCGGGGCCCGCGGGCCCGACCGTCCTCGGCATGCGGAAAACCGAGCCGTCCGCAGTCCGCGAGGCACGCACCTCTGACACCCACCACCTCAGCGCCCCGGCCGCCGGGACCCACGACCGGATTCCGACGGCCGGGACACATCCGTCTCCTTGAGGGCCTCACATGACTGATCTGCCCCCGCGCGTCCTGTTCGGCGCCGCCTACTACCACGAGTACCAGCCGTACGAGCGGCTCAAGACGGACCTCGATCTCATGGTGGAGGCGAAGTTCACCGTCATCCGCGTCGGCGAGTCGGTCTGGTCCACCTGGGAACCGGAGAACGGCCGGTTCGAACTCGACTGGCTGCGGCCCGTCCTCGACGGTGCCCGCGAGCGCGGCATCTCCGTCGTCCTCGGAACTCCCACCTACGCGGTGCCGCCGTGGCTGGCCCGGCAGTACCCGGAGATCGCCGCCGAGGACGCCACCGGGCGCCGCGCCGCGTGGGGTGCCCGACAGGAGGTCGACATCACGCACCCGGCCTTCCGCTTCCACGCGGAGCGGGTGATCCGCGCCATCGCGGCCCGTTACGCCGATCACCCCGCGGTCATCGGCTTCCAGGTCGACAACGAGCCGGGCCCGCGGCTGCCGCACAACCACGGTGTCTTCCAGCGGTTCGTGGACGACCTGCGGCAGCGGTACGGCGATGTGGAGACCCTCAATCGCGAGTGGGGGCTGGTGTACTGGTCGCACCGGCTGTCCACCTGGGCCGACCTGTGGAAGCCGGAGGGCAACGCGCAGCCGCAGTACGACCTGGCCTGGCAGGCGTTCCAGGTGCGTCAGACCACCGAGTTCATCGCCTGGCAGGCCGGCATCGTGCGCGAGTACGCGAGACCCGGCCAGTTCGTCACCACGTGTCTCGCCTACGGGTCCCCCGGCCTGGAGGACGACGAACTCACCGACAGCCTGGACATCACCGCAGGCAATCCGTACTACGACATGCAGGACAGCCTCACGATGCCCGAGCCGCCGCGCCAGAAGCTGCCGCAGCAGTGGATGGCGTACGGCGCGTGGGCATTGCACCAGAGCGCCGACCGGATCTACTCCTCGCGCCAGGAGCCGTTCCTGATCACGGAGACCAACGCCCAGGCCATCGGCGGCACGTCCGACAACCGGCCCGCCTTCGACGGGCAGTGGCGGCAGGCCGCGTGGGCGCTGGTCGCGCGCGGGGCCCGCATGATCGAGTACTGGCACTGGCACACTTTGCACTTCGGCGCCGAGACGTACTGGGGCGGGATCCTCCCGCACAGCGGACGACCCGGGCGCGCGTACCGTGAACTCGCCCGACTCGGCGTCGAGTTCGAGCGGGCCGGGGACCTGGTCGCCGGGATCGCGCCGGACGCGGACATCGCGATGGTGTACTCGGCGCCGAGCATGTGGCTGATGCGCAGGCACCCGCCGCTCGCCCGCCCCGACGGCGGTCCGGACGCGGGTGCCTACGAGGGCATCTTCGAGCCGTTCTACCGGGGCGCGTTCGAGGCGGGCCGCCAGGTACGGATTCTGCACGCACGTCAGTTGTACGACCCGCGGGGCGAACGCCCGGGTCTGGCACCGGAGGCGGCGGCCGAGTTGCACCCCGTCCTCATCGCTCCCGGGCTGTACGTGGTGGACGACGGGACGCTCGACTGGCTCGGCGCCTACGCGGAGGCGGGCGGCCACCTCGTCCTCGGTCCCCGCACCGGCTACGGCGACCATGAGGCGCGGGCCCGCCACGAGGTGACACCGGCGCGACTGGTGCGGGCCGCGGGCGTCCGCTACGACGAGTTCAGCAACCTGCATGCCGACCTGCCGCTGCGCACCGCGCCGGGCAGCCCGCTCCGGCTGCCGGGCGGAGCGGTGGCCACCCGTTGGGTGGAGGGCCTGGCCGTCGTGGACGCCGACATCCTGGCCGAGTACGATCACCCGCACTTCGGGCGCTGGCCCGCCGTCACCAGCCGCCGGCACGGCGCGGGCCGCATCACGTGCGTGGGTACCGTGCCCGGCCGCGACCTGGCCCACACGCTCGCCGCGTGGCTCGCGCCCACCCCGTGCAGCGGCTGGCAGGGCCTGCCGGACTCGGTCACCGTCGCCACCGGCACCGCTCCCGACGGCCGGCGCGTCCACGTCGTCCACAACTGGAACTGGCAGCCGGCCACCGCCCAGGCGCCGGTGGACCTGACCGATGCCCTGGACGGCTCCGTGGTGCCGGCCGGTACGCCCGTGCCGCTCGGTGCCTGGGACGTCCGCGTCCTCGCGGCCGCACCGGGGGCCGCCGCGCATGACCGGTGACGCCCACAGCCGGGCCGGGACGAGGGCGCCACCCTGCCCGCTGCCGCCCTCGCGGTCGGCTGGAGCGCCTACGTCGGCCAGATCACCCGCACCGCACTACGTGAGGAGCAGACCCGCGAGCACGTGGAGACCGCGCTGGGCCGCGGCGTACCTCCCGCGCTCGTCTTCCGCCGGGACATCCTGCGCACGGCCTCCTCCAACGCGTCATGATCGCCGCCGCGCTGCTCGCCGAACCCCGCCTGATCGTCGCGGACGAACCCACCACCGCGCTCGACGTCACCACCCAGGAAGAGGTCCTGGCCATCGTCGACCAGCAGCTCCGCGCGTGCGGTCTGGCCCTGATCCTGATCACCATGGCCTGGACCTCGCCACCGCTGTCACGGACAACCTGGCTGTGCTGTCTGCCGGTTCGCTCGCGGAGCCCGGTCCGGCGTGCACGCTCCACGGCCATCCCCTGCACCCTCACACGGCGGCCCTGTTGGCCGCCCGGCCCAGCACCACGCAGCGGGGCCGGCCGGCGGCGATCCCCGGCCGGCCCAGGGCCGCGTACACGATCGAGCAGGGGTGCGTGGTCGCCCCGCGCTGTCCGCACGCGCTCGACCTGTGCCGCGCACAGGCCCCGCCGCCTGCTCGACGCTGTGCCACGGGCCGGCGCGAGGCCCAGACGACAACAGCGCTGAAATTCGGGTCATGGGAGCCCCGCCGCCTGCGCCGGGGACTCCTCTCCACCGCGGCCCAACTCGTCACCACCCCCCGCCCGCCCCGGCCGTGGTTACGTGCTGGGCGGCGAGCACTCGATGTCGGAGACCGTCGTGGCCGCCGAGGCGGCCTGGCCGGGTGCGGAGGCGGCGCGCTCGTCGAGCCCTCGGGCGGTGTGGATCCGCAGCAGTCCCACAATGCCACGCAGCAAGGTCTCGCCGGCCAGGACGGGGTCGCCGAGGTAACCGGCACTCATCGCACCGTCACGGAGCATGACGAAGTGCCGCCCGGCGTGCTCGGCCTCTGCTGCGGCGATCTCGGCGAACAGTCCGGTGATCGTCTGCAGAAACCATGCGCGGTGCTGCACGACGGCTCGGTGGACCGGGTGGTCGGGAGCGGGGAATTCCGCTGCCGCGTTGAGGAAGGCGCATCCGCGGTAGCCGGGCGAGCGGATCTGCTCGACCAGGGACACACCGATGCCCCGCAGGATGCCGTCGGTCGGCACGTCCGCGGCCATCAGGGAGTCGATCTGGGCGCGGATCGACTGGTCGACGCCTTCGATGTAGGCGACGGCCAGGTCTTCTTTGCTGCGGAAGTGGCGGTAGAAGGTGGCGTTGGTGACCTTCGACTCGGCGACCAGACGGTCGACACCCACCGTGTGGATGCCCTCCGCGTAGAAGAGCTGCCCGGCGATCCTCAAGAGCCGTTCCCGGGCCTCGGAGACCCGCCGGCCGGTGCCTGTGCCGGCTTCCGTCTTTGCCATGTCACCCATTGTAGCGGGTAGAACGCTCTCTCTTGTCTCCTCGGGAAAGGCGTGCCAGGCTGCACAGAAGAGAGAGCGTTCTCTCTATCCCGCAGTCATTGGAGAACCCCATGGCATCCACCGCCTCCGCCGAGCCCATTGGTGCCGCGCCCGCCCTGCGTCGGCTGTACGTCATCCGCTTCGTCTTCGCCGCCGCTTGGGCCGCGCTCCTGCTGCTGTCCGGCTCCGAGCTCACCGCCGAGGCCAAGTTGCTGCTGTTCCTCTACCCCGCCTTCGACGTGGCCGCGGCCGTCGTCGACGCCAGGTCGGCACGCGCCGCCGGGCCGGTCAAGGGCCTGTACGCCAACATGGCCGCCAGCGTGCTCGCCGCCATCGGGGTGGCGGTCGCCAGCACTTCGGGCGTCGCCGACGTGCTCCGTGTCTGGGGCGCGTGGGCGGTCGTCTCCGGCCTCGTCCAGCTCCTCGTGGGCGTCGCGCGCCGATCCATGGGCGGCCAGTGGGCCATGATCCTCAGCGGCGGCATCTCCGTCCTCGCCGGCGCGACCTTCATCCGAAGCGCCGCACAGGACAACCCCTCGCTGGCCACCCTCGCCGGCTATGCCACGCTCGGCGGGATCTTCTTCCTCGTCTCGGCGATCCGACTGTCCCGCTCGACCCCCACGCGCTGACCCCTGTCGACCGAGGACCGCGCCGGCCAGACGCGGCGCACGCGTCGGGACGTGTCCCGACAGGGTCCGGCCCGGCCCGCATCGCCGAGGCCGAGCGTGAGGCCTGGCTCGGCGAGGTCGAAGGACTGAAGGTCAGCCTTGCCGACACCGAGGATGAGCGGGCCCTGATCGACAGGCGGTCCCAGAGGTCGCCATCGGCCTCGGTATGCCTACGACCAGGAGGGGGGACCTTGAGTAGCGGCGCATATCGAGAAGAACCAGGCCGCGATGTGAGCACGTGGACGCTCGATCAGCCGCAGACGTTCATCCATGACGCCCACGGTCAGCAACTTGAGACGGCACGCGTCGCCGCGCAGGGACAGGCCTACAGCTCCAGCCACCCCCGAGAGAACCCTTCGCCAGTGGGCGAAGCTGTCGCTGCTCGCGAACCGGCGCATGCTCGACAACGCCGAGGGGCCCTCTGCGCAAGTAGAGGGTCAGGCCGGCGTGTGTGCTTTTGGGTCGAGTCGCCGCAGGGTGAGGAAGGCCTGGGCGGCGGTGACGAGGGTGACGTGGTGGTGCCAGCCGCGCCAGGTCCGGCCCTCGAAGTGGTAGAGGCCGAGACCGCCTTTGAGTTCGCGGTAGTAGTGTCCGATCCGCCGGCGCACCTTCGCCCATCGCGCGAGTTCCTCGACGGGGGTGGTGGCGGGAAGGTCGGAAATCCAGTAGCCGGTCGGAGCGTCCTGCCCGGCAGGCCACTCCAGCAGCAGGGTGCGGGCAGGCAGAACACCGTCCCACCGGTAGTGCCCACCGCCTGCCTCCTGTGCGGCGTCCAGGGACTGCTTGCCCGCCAGGCGCACGGTGAGCACGGCGAACCGTGAGGTCCTCCGCCCCTTGCCGCCCTGCCTCCAGGTGACCTCGGCGAGCGTGTCCGCGGGGATGCGGGCTGCGTGCCAGGCCATGGCCTGTGGCGGGGTCCGGTAACGCGGTCCCAGGCCGCCGTAGGCAGGCCGGTGCGGCTCGGCCTCCTCCGGGTGGGCGACCTCCTTGCCGGTCAGTGCCAGCACGTAGGCCAGGCCGCGGCCTTCCAGGCCGAGGCGGAAGGGGGTGCTGACGCCGTAGCCGGCATCGGCAACACGACCGGGGCCTTCAGTCCCTGCTCGGCGAGCCCGTCGAGCAGTCCGAGCGCCAGGCGCCACTTCCCCTGATGGCCTGTGCCCTGGGAAACTCCTGCCCTACGGCAGCGGTCCGGCTCATCCGTCCGTTGCCCCGGCAGATACAACTGCCACTCCTACGAACACGATGCCGTGTCCGTGGCGGCATGGACGCTGATTGCGACCATGCAGTTCGCCCCTTTGCCGACCGCTCCGCAGTACTGGCGGGCGACCCCGGCCGACGCCCTGCCGCACTTGGGAAACGCCACATCGTCGACGACCCACACCTCGGGGCGGGTCGCCTCGCACAACCGCTCGGCGATCCGCCGCCGCACCGAACTGTCCCCACCTGCACTACGGGGACGAGGGCGCGATCGCGGCCGTCGGCCGAACCGCCCCGCTCGGTCGGCTATCCGACCCCGCTGAGATTGGCGACGCCTGCATCTTCCTGGCCTCCTGCGTCAGGCGCGCCTGACTGCTCGTCCACGGCGGAGGCGAGCGGCCCGCCTTCCTGGACGCGGCAGCCAACAAGTGACCAGCACCACCGCCAACCGCTCGTCAGCTCCTGAGGATGCGCACCATGACGGGACTGTGCACTGGACGTGTCGTCGTAGTCACCGGAGAGGGTTGCGGGCTCGGCCGCGGGCATGCCCGAGCCTTCGCCGCCGAGGGAACGAAGGGCGTGGTCAACGACCTGGGCGTCGGCCTCGAGGCACCGCGGCAAGGGACGGTGCCGGCCCGCGTTGCGCCGGCACCGCCCCTCAGGTCCTTTGCTTTCCTCGGTCCACGCCGGCAGCAGCGCACCGACGCGGTTGAGCGGGGTGTGCGGCCTGCGGCGCGGAGGGAATCAGTCCACGTTCACCACCTGCCATAGCTGGCTGTCGGCGTTCGTGTCCGTCGTCTGCACGAGCTGAGCGCCTGCTGTCGTCGACGAGCCGGACACCGCGAGCAGCTTGCCGCTGTTCACATTCTTGATCTTGTAGTAGCCGTTTCCGCCGGCGACCAGTGTCCAGTGCTGGTCCGCACCGTTGTCGTCGGGCTGCTGACTGATGGTCGCGCTGTCCGCCGTGGACCCGCTGGTGACGTCCAGCAGCAGACCGCTGTTCTGGCTGACGATCTCGTAGCTGCCGTCACCCACCGCAACCCACCGCCAGCGCTGGTTCTGCGCTCCGGTGTCGTTCCACTGGATGATGTTCGCCCCGGCGGAAGTCGATCCGCCCGCGACGTCGGTCGCCTTGCCGCTGTTCTTGTTGAGGACCTTGTAGAACGCGTTGGTGGCGGGGAAGGGGATGGAGGCGAACGCGTCCAGCGCGCAGACGGTGTTGGAAGAGGCCGCGTTCTTCATCCCGGTGCACACGATTTTGATCGTGTGGGGACCCGCGGCGAGATCCGTCTTCTCGAACAGCGGCACCTGCTTCGTCACCGTCGAGGCATAGGCGTCGATGCCCGACTGCGATGGTGTCCGAACCGCGGGACTGCGTGGGCTGCGAGCACCGGGCCCAGGGCGCGCGGACCGCCGCCGAGGTGCAGTGCCGCCAACGCGAGAGTCAGGGGAGCGACGGCCGAGCCCGACCACG
>NZ_JBEOYD010000034.1:0-123187 GCF_040296885.1 Streptomyces sp. NPDC001980
TTTTCCCTCCCTCCCGCTCTTCCTTTCTCCCCCCGCCGGTGGTCGGGCCGCTGACCGGAACCGGGCAGCGGCGCGAAGGGGTAGAAGGTGCCCCGCTTGTAGAGGTAGACGAGCCCGAGCCTGCGCCCGCGCTCGTCCTCGAAGGCGGCCAGGGAACAGAGCAGCTGCGGGCCGAAGCCGTTGACCTCCATCGAGCTGTTCACCGCGTGCAGGTCGTTGACCAGCTGCGGAAGCTGCTCGGGGGAGCGCTGCGAGACCAGCCAGGAGTACCCGTAGTCGTCCTGGTGCAGCTCCACCGGAACCCCGCCGCGGTCCGAGTCCGCGTCGAGGAGCGCCTGGACCTCCCGGTGGGTCTGCTCGAAGGCCGCGCCCTCCACGGTGGCGAAGCACACCGCGCCCCCGCCGGTGGGCCTGAACCCGGCCGCCGCCTCCAGCGTCACCGCCGCCGACGGCAGTGCGAACAACTGGTCGAGATCGGGCACGACCGGCTTCGTACGGCCCAGCAGGATGTCCAGGAACCCCATGCTCACCCGGCCTTTCCGGGCGTCGCCGCCTCACCCAGCTCCGCCGAGATCCGCCCCAGCTGCTCCAGCCGCTGCTCCAGGGGCGGGTGGGTGGAGAAGAAGCGCTCGATGCCGGGCTCCTTGCCGGTCGCCGGGGTGAAGTAGAACGCGTTGAAGGCCTGGGCCGTGCGCAGGTCCTTGGTCGGGATCCGGGCGATGTCACCGGAGACCTTGGTCAGCGCCGAGGCCAGGGCCGAGGGGCGCCCGGTCAGCTGGGCGGCCGCCCGGTCGGCGGCCAGCTCCCGGTACCGGGACAGCGCCCTGATCAGCAGGAAGCTGATCGCGTACACGGCCGCGGAGACTCCGATGATCGCGGCGAACACGGCGGCCGTGTTCTGGTCCCGCCTGCCCCCGCCGAAGATCTGCGAGTAGAACGCGAACCGCACGATGAGCCCGGCGATCACGCCCAGGAAGGACGCGACCGTGATCACGGCGACGTCCTTGTGCGCCACGTGCGACAGCTCGTGCGCGAGCACGCCCTCCAGCTCGGCGGGCTCCAGCCGCCGCAGCAGCCCGGTGGTCACGCAGACGACCGCGTGATCGGGATTCCGCCCGGTCGCGAACGCGTTCGGCATGTCCATATCGGAAACGGCGACGACCGGCTTCGGCATGTCCGCGATCGCACACAGCCGGTCCACCACGGCGTGCAGCTCCGGATACTCCTCCCGCTCCACGACCCGCCCGCGCATGGCGAACATCGCGATCCGGTCGGAGAACCAGAACTGCGCCACGAACATCGCGCCCACCAGCACGACGACCAGCAGCCACGACTTCAGCAACACGATCAACGCGGCAACGAAGCCGACGTACAACAACCCGAGCAGGAACAGCGTGACCGTCATCCGTACGGTCAGCCGGCGGTCGCTCCGGAAGCGGCTCTGCATCTTGCCTCACCCCGCAGTCAGGCACTCGTCCCGCTGTCCAGTGTGCACCTGCCGGGGGCAATGAGGAGGTTCCGAACGTGCCTAGTAGCGGCAAAAGGTCCCTGTGAATCCCTGTGAGGGTGCGGCGCCGTCGTGGTTGCTCGCGCCCACGCGGCGGAGCCGCACATCAGATACGGCCCCGCGCCCCTTACGGGGCGCCTATTCGGGCCTTCTCTAGTACGGCGAGCGCGTCTGTATGTACCCCAGCAGGACGATCACCGCCGCCACGCATCCCAGGACCACCGCCGTCGACACCCATGACGACCTGCGCGGCGCCACCGGTCCCGGATCCGGCCGGAACGGTACCGGGTCCGGCGGGTTCTCCTTCCAGCGGGCGGCGAGCATCCGGGCCCGCGCGGACGGCTCCTTGTGCTCGGCCTGGTCGGCCCAGCGCAGGTCGAACTCCCGCTCCTCGTCGTCCTGTTGAGACACCCTGATCCCCCCGTATCGAACATGCGTACCGACGCACGATACGACGGCGCCCCCGTCCCGAGAAACAGGAACGGGGGCGCCGAACAGCCGGAGCGGCGTCTGTCACACGTCGAAGTACAGCTCGAACTCGTGCGGGTGCGGGCGCAGCTGCAGCGGGGCGATCTCGTTGGTGCGCTTGAAGTCGATCCACGTCTCGATCAGGTCGGGCGTGAAGACGTCACCGGCGAGCAGGAACTCGTGGTCGCGCTCCAGGGAGTCGAGGACGGCCGGGAGGGAGGTCGGGACCTGGGCGACGTTCGCGTGCTCCTCGGGAGCCAGCTCGTAGAGGTCCTTGTCGATCGGCTCGGCCGGCTCGATCTTGTTCTTGATGCCGTCCAGGCCCGCGAGGAGCAGGGCCGAGAAGGCCAGGTACGGGTTGCCGGAGGAGTCGGGCGCGCGGAACTCGACGCGCTTGGCCTTCGGGTTCGAACCCGTGATCGGGATACGCATCGCGGCGGAGCGGTTGCGCTGCGAGTACACCAGGTTGATCGGGGCCTCGAAGCCCGGGACCAGGCGGTGGTACGAGTTCACCGTCGGGTTGGTGAAGGCGAGCAGCGACGGGGCGTGCTTCAGGATGCCGCCGATGTAGTAGCGGGCGATGTCCGACAGGCCCGCGTATCCGGCCTCGTCGTAGAAGAGCGGGGAGCCGCCCGTCCACAGCGACTGGTGGACGTGCATGCCCGAGCCGTTGTCGCCGAAGATCGGCTTCGGCATGAAGGTCGCGGTCTTGCCGTTGCGCCAGGCCACGTTCTTCACGATGTACTTGAAGAGCTGGAGGTCGTCGGCCGCGGCGAGCAGCGTGTTGAACTTGTAGTTGATCTCCGCCTGGCCGGCGGTGCCCACCTCGTGGTGCTGGCGCTCGACCTGGAGGCCGGCCCTGCCCAGCTCCAGGGAGATCTCGGCACGCAGGTCGGCGAAGTGGTCGACCGGCGGGACCGGGAAGTAGCCGCCCTTGTAGCGGACCTTGTAACCACGGTTGTCCTCGAGCGCGCCCGTGTTCCAGGCGCCGGCCTCGGAGTCGATGTGGTAGAAGCTCTCGTTCGCCGAGGTGGCGAAACGGACGCTGTCGAAGACGTAGAACTCGGCCTCGGGGCCGAAGTACGCGGTGTCCGCGATACCGGTCGACGCGAGGTACGCCTCCGCCTTCTTCGCCACGTTGCGCGGGTCACGGGAGTACTGCTCGCCCGTGATCGGGTCGTGGATGAAGAAGTTGATGTTGAGCGTCTTGTCGCGGCGGAAGGGGTCCACCCGGGCCGTCGACAGGTCGGCGCGCAGCGCCATGTCGGACTCGTGGATCGCCTGGAAGCCGCGGATCGAGGATCCGTCGAAGGCGAGCTCGTCGTCCGGGTCGAACGCCTCGACGGGCACCGTGAAGTGCTGCATGACGCCCGGCAGGTCGCAGAAACGGACGTCGACGAACTTGACGTCCTCGTCCGCGATGAACTTCTTGGCCTCGTCGGCGTTCTGGAACATCCAGCTCCTCCTACTCCCGGCCGTTCCCGTGCCGGGGTGGTAGTTCGTTCGTGCGGCCAGTGCGGTGGCACACGTTGTCCTCGACCCTAGGGACGGGTGATTTCTCGGGCGTGACCCATTTGTTTCGCTGAAGTTAACCGACCTCGGTTCCACGGTAGCCCCGGGACACCCCGCCGGACCCCGGGCGGATACCGGGGCAGTACCGTTTACGGGTGGACAACAGGCAAGCAATCGGATCGTGGCTCTCCGGCCCCCGCGCGGCCATGGAAGAGGCCGGTGCGGAGTTCGGATACCGGGGCGAGCAACTCGGTCTGCCGGAGGAGGGGCCGGGCTCGATCGCCCGCCCGGGACGGCGGCTCGGGGCGCTGGTCGTGGACTGGGCGCTGTGCGTCTTGATCGCATACGGCCTGATCACTGACGGCTACACCCCGGCGACCGGCAACTGGGCCCTCCTTGTCTTCTTCGCCCTGGGTGTCCTGACGGTCGGTACGGTCGGCTTCACGCCGGGTAAGCGGCTGTTCCGGCTGCGGGTGGTCGGCGTCGAGACGGGCCGGGTGCAGCCGCTGCGCGCACTGGCCCGCACGGTGCTGCTGTGCCTCGCGATCCCGGCGCTGGTGTGGGACCGGGACGGCAGGGGGCTGCACGACCGGCTGGCGAAGACCGTAGAGGTGCGCATGTAGGTGCGGGCCGGCGGGGGTTACGGGGCGCTGCAGTCGCGTCAGCTACATAGCTGCGGGCAGGCGTGCCTCCCCCAGTCCCCACCCCCGCCCCCCACCCCGGCTCACCTCCTCCGCAGCACCCGCGCCAGTACCTCCCGCAGCTCTCCCTCCGGGTCGGGCACGGCGCCTTCCGAGCGCCATGCCACGAACCCGTCCGGCCGGACCAGTACCGCCCCGTCCGCCGTCGTACCGTGCGCCGCCGCCCAGTCGCCGCCCTCCGTGTCGTACACAAGATCGCCCGTCGCGCCGATGCGGTACGTGTCCAGCCGCAGCCGCTCCGTGTCCGCGATCCGCCGGGCGGCCGAGTGCCAGGCCGCGCCCCCCGCCGACGCCGCGTCACTCAGCAGCACCAGTGACCGCTCGTAGAGGTCGAGCGTGGACATCCGCTCCCCCTCCCGGCGCAGCCACAGGTGCGGGGCCCGGCTGCCCGGCTGGCCGGTGAGGTTCATCCCATTGGGTACCAGCGGCTGGTCCGGGTCGGCGCCGAGGACCGCGCCCTTCGGGTAGCGGTAGCCGAGGACGATGTTGAGGATGCCGCCGCGCCGGTCGGCGCCGACGCCGGGGGCGGGCGCGAAGCCGGGGTGGCTGTGCTCGACGGAGCGGGCGGAGGCGCGGGCGCTGGTGGCGAGGGCGACCGGGCGGCGCTCGGCGTCGTACGACTCCAGCAGGCCCGGGCCGGCCCAGCCGTCCAGGACCGCCGCCAGCTTCCACGCGAGGTTGTGGGCGTCCTGGATGCCGGTGTTGGAGCCGAAGGCCCCCGTCGGGGACATCTCGTGCGCGGAGTCGCCGGCCAGGAAGACCCGCCGGTCGGCGTAGCGTTCCGCGACCCGTTCGGCCGCCCGCCAGGACGCGCGGCCGGTGACCTCGACGTCGAGGTCGGGGACGCCGACGGCCCGGCGGATGTGCCGGGTGAGGCGTTCCTCCGTGAACTCGTCGAGGGTCTCGCCGCGTTCGGGGTGCCAGGGCGCGTGGAAGACCCAGCGCTCCTTGTTGTCGACGGGGAGGAGGGCGCCGTCCGCCTCCGGGTCGGTGAGGTAGCAGCAGATGAACCGGCGGTCCCCGACCGTGTTCTGGAGCAGCTTGGAACGGAAGGTGATGCTGACGTTCGCGAACAGGTCGCCGGGGCCCGTCTGGCCGATGCCGAGCCGGCCGCGGACCGGGGAGCGCGGGCCGTCGGCCGCGACCAGGTAGTCCGCGCGGACGGTGTACATCCGGTCGGAGTCACGGTCGCGGACGTACGCCGTCACTCCTTCGGGGTCCTGTTCGAAGGACTCCATCTCGTGGAAGTAGCGCAGGTCGCCGGTGAGGGACTCGGCCGCCTGGCGGAGGACCGGTTCGAGGTCGTTCTGGCTGCACAGGCACCAGCCCGTCGGGCTGAACCGCGCGATTCCGCCGCCCGGGTCGATCTCCTTGAACAGCCACTCGCCGGCGTCGCCGACCAGCGTCGGGGTCTGCAGGATGCCGTGGTTGTCGGCGAGGAGGGAGGCCGCGGCCTTGATGTCCGGCTCGATGCCCGCTCTCCGGAACAGCTCCATCGTCCGCACGTTGTTGCCCCGGCCGCGTGGGTGGATCGAGGTTCCGGAGTGTCTCTCGACGAGCATGTGGCGTACGCCCAGTCGGCCCAGGAAGAGGGACATGGACAGGCCCACGAGGGAGCCGCCCACCACGAGGACGGGGACCTGGTGATCGGTTTTCTGGTGCATCGGGCACTCCAGAGGCGGGTGTTGGTGCGTCAGGTGCGTTGGAACGTCCATGCCCGTCCGGGCCCCCTCGGGAGGGGTTCCGCGGGCTCAATCACCCACCTGGTTCACGCGAGTCGCGCGCTTCGGAGGACCGGCACAGGATCAAGAAGCGCTGACGCCGCGTCATCGGCGAAGGCGCAGGCCGCTGCCCAGCGAAGGAGATGTGCGAAGCATGACGACGATCTCGGAAAAGGTTTCGGCAAAGCCGACCCGAACGACCCGCCCGGTCTCGACACGGGTCTCCCAGTCCGTCTTCGACGGTTCCCGGCTCCGGGTCGTCCTGCTGGTGGACGTCTACGACGGCGCGCAGCAGCAGTTCCTGGAGGCCTACGAGCAGCTGTGCAACCAGGTCGCCCAGGTACCCGGCCACGTCAGCGACCAGCTCTGCCAGTCGATCGAGAACCCCTCCCAGTGGCTGATCACCAGCGAGTGGGAGAGCGCCCCGCCGTTCCTCGCCTGGGTGAACAGCGAGGAGCACGTGGAGATGGTGAAGCCGCTGCACAACTGCGTCCGCGACACCCGCTCGCTCCGCTTCCACGTCGTACGGGAGACCGGCGGCCCGTCGGCGGACGCCGTACGCGTCCTGCAGGCCAACCCGCGGATGGGCGACGGCGTGATCCGCCACGCGCTCACCTTCACGGTCACGCCGGGCAGTGAGGCCAAGGTCGCGAAGATCCTCGCGGACTACGCCTCGCCCGAGGCGAAGGTCGACGACTCCACCCGGCTCTGCCGTACCTCCCTGTTCATGCACGGCAACCGGGTCGTGCGGGCCATCGAGGTGCGCGGCGACCTGATGGCCGCCCTGCGTCACGTCGCCCGGCAGCCCGAGGTGCGGGCCGTCGAGGAGGCCATCAACCCCTACCTGGAGCAGGAGCGCGACCTCAACGACCAGGAGTCCGCACGGGTGTTCTTCACCCGGGCGGCCCTGCCGGCCGTCCACCACGTCAGCGCCGAGGAGCTGGCCGAGGGCGAGCGGTACGCCCTCTACTACCCGGCCCGCCCGGGCTGCGGGATGCGGCTCGCGGAGCTGCTCGCGCAGCAGGACGAGGCCACGGCCGAGGACCCGGCGAGCCCGGTGCTGCACAGCACGGTCTTCCAGCGCGACGACGTCGTCGTCCGCCTGGTCGAGCAGCGGCCCGGCAAGCCCGTGGACGTCACCCCGGCCCACGCGCTGACCGCCCTGCTGGACGGCGACGCGGTGCGGATGCAGCTCCTCACCGACCGCCGCTCCCCGGACGCCTGACGCCTGACCCCCCACCGTCGCATCACCCCCACGGAGGAACGCACACATGCAGCCCATTCCGAAGATCGTGGACCTCAGCGAGGTCGAGCCCAACACCCGGCGCGGCGGCGATCTGCGCGCCATGCTCACCCCGGCCACGGTGGGTTCCACCAGCGGTTTCATGGGTGTGGCCATCGTGCAGCCGGGCGACCGCATCGCCGAGCACTACCACCCGTACTCCGAGGAGTTCGTGTACGTCGTCTGCGGCGAGATGGTGGTCGACCTGGACGGCGAACCGCACCCGCTGCGGCCCGAACAGGGGCTGATGATCCCCATCAGCATGAAGCACCGCTTCCGCAACGTGGGCAACGTCGAGGCCCGGATCGTCTTCCACCTCGGCCCGCTGGCCCCGCGCCCGAGCCTCGGCCACGTCGACACCGAGGAGACGGAAGCCGTCGCCGTGGGGCAGGTCCGGTCGTGACCCGGCGCGTGGCGGTTACGGGCATAGGCATCGTCGCTCCGGGGGGTGTGGGCGTACCGGCGTTCTGGGATCTGCTCGCCTCGGGCCGGACCGCGACGCGCGGCATCACCTTCTTCGACCCCTCGGGCCTCAGGTCGCGGATCGCCGCCGAGTGCGATTTCGACCCGGCGGCGCACGGCCTGGACGCCGAGGAGATCGAGCGGGCGGACCGTTACATACAGTTCGCCCTGGTCGCCGGTGACGAGGCGGTCCGGGACTCCGGTCTCGACCTCGGCCGGGAGGACCCCTGGCGGATCGGGGTCTCCCTGGGTACGGCGGTCGGTGGCACCACCCGTCTTGAGCACGACTACGTCCTGGTGAGCGGCGCGGGTCAGCGCTGGGACGTGGACCACCGGCAGGCGCAGCCCCAGCTGCACCGGGCGTTCTCCCCGAGCACGCTCGCCTCCGCGGTGGCGGAACGTTTCGGCGCTCAGGGTCCGGTACAGACCGTGTCCACCGGCTGCACCTCGGGCCTGGACGCCGTCGGCTACGCCTTCCACACCGTCCAGGAGGGCCGCGCCGACATCTGCATCGCCGGTGCCTCGGACTCCCCGATCTCACCCATCACCATGGCCTGCTTCGACGCGATCAAGGCCACCTCCCCGAACAACGACGACCCCGAGCACGCCTCCCGCCCGTTCGACAACCGCCGTGACGGGTTCGTCATGGGCGAGGGCGGCGCGGTGCTCGTCCTGGAGGAGCTGGAGCACGCCAAGGCCCGCGGCGCGCACATCTACTGCCAGCTCGACGGCTACGCCACCTTCGGCAACGCCTACCACATGACCGGTCTCACCAGCGAGGGCCTGGAGATGGCCCGCGCCATCGAGACCGCCCTGGACCACGCCCGCCTCGACCCCACCGCCATCGACTACGTCAACGCGCACGGCTCCGGCACCCGGCAGAACGACCGCCACGAGACCGCCGCCGTGAAGAAGGCGCTCGGACAGCACGCGTACAGCACGCCCATGAGCTCCATCAAGTCCATGGTGGGCCACTCGCTCGGCGCGATCGGCGCCATCGAGGTCGTCGCCTGCGTGCTCGCCCTGGCCCACCAGGTCGTCCCGCCCACCGCCAACTACGAGACCCCCGACCCCGAGTGCGACCTCGACTACGTGCCGCGCGTCGCCCGCGAACGGAGCCTGAACGGCGTCCTGTCCGTGGGCAGCGGGTTCGGCGGCTTCCAGTCCGCGGTGATCCTGACCCGGCAGAGAGGACGGACACGATGAGCGAACCCCGGTCTCGACGGGCGGCCGTCACCGGCATCGGTGTCGTCGCGCCCAACGGAACCAGCACCGAGACCTTCTGGAAATCCGTCCAGGAGGGACGCAACGTCCTCGACAAGGTGACCCGCGACGGCTGCGAGCACCTGCCCATGAAGGTGGCCGGGGAAGTCCGCGACTTCGATCCGGCGGCCGCCGTCGAGGAACGCCTCATCGTCCAGACCGACCGCTTCACGCACTTCGCGATGGCCGCGGCCGACCTGGCACTCGAAGACGCCCGGCTCGGCCGCGCCGACACCGAGGGCTCGCCGTTCGACATCGGCGTGGTCACCGCGGCCGGCTCCGGCGGCGGCGAGTTCGGCCAGCGCGAGCTCCAGCAACTCTGGGGCAAGGGCAGCCGGTTCGTCGGCCCCTACCAGTCCATCGCCTGGTTCTACGCGGCCAGCACCGGCCAGATCTCCATCCGGCGCGGCTTCAAGGGCCCCTGCTCGGTGGTCGCCGCCGACGAGGCCGGCGGCCTGGACGCCCTCGCCCACGCGGCCCGCGCGGTCCGCCGCGGCACGGACGTCATCGTGGCCGGCTCCACCGAGGCACCGATAGCTCCGTACTCGGTGGTCTGCCAGCTCGGCTACGAGGAACTCAGCCGGGAGACCGACCCGACCCGCGCCTACCGCCCGTTCACCGAGCAGGCCTGCGGGTTCGTGCCGGCCGAGGGCGGCGCCATGCTCGTCGTGGAGGACACCGGCTCGGCCCGCCGACGCGGACTGCCGGTCCGGGCCACCCTCGACGGCCACGCGTCCACCTTCACCGGCGCCTCCCGCTGGGCCGAGTCCCGGGCCGGGCTCGCCCAGGCCATCCGCGGGGCGCTGGCCGAGGCCGGCTGCGCCCCCGAGGAGGTCGACGTGGTCTTCGCCGACGCCCTCGGAGTGCCGGAAGCCGACCGGGCGGAGGCGCTGGCCATCACCGACGTCCTCGGCGCGCACGGCAGGCGGGTGCCGGTCACCGCGCCCAAGACCGGGATCGGCCGGGGCTACTGCGCGGCCCCGGTCCTGGACACCGCCGCCGCGGTGCTCGCCATGGAACACGGTCTGATCCCGCCGACCCCGGGTGTCCACGACATCTGCCACGACCTCGACCTCGTGACCGGCAGCGCGCGTGCCGCGCGGCCACGCACGGCACTGGTGCTCAGCCGGGGCCTCATGGGGTCGAACTCGGCGCTCGTACTGCGCCACGGCGCGGCCGAGTGAGTCGAACACACCAGCTGCCCAGCAGCGAAGCAGAAGGAGTTCCTATGAGCATCACCGTGGACGAACTGTCCGAACTCATGAAGAAGGCCGCCGGCGTCACCGTCTCCCCGGCGGACCTCCAGGACCGGGCCGACAGCGGCTTCGACGTCCTCGGCGTCGACTCGCTCGGCCTGCTCGGCATCGTCGGCGAGCTGGAGAACCGGCACGGCGTGCCCATGCCGGTGGACGCCGAACGGTGCAAGACGCCGCGCCAGTTCCTCGACCTCGTCAACAGCGCCATGCCCGCGGGAGCCTGACATGACCGGACACACCCAGAACGAGATCACCATCGCCGCGCCCGTCGACCTGGTCTGGGACATGACCAACGACGTGGCCAACTGGCCCCAGCTGTTCAGCGAGTACGCCAGCGCCGAGATCCTCGAGGAGACGGGGAAGAAGGTCACCTTCCGGCTGACCATGCACCCCGACGAGAACGGCAAGGTGTGGAGCTGGGTCTCCGAGCGCGAGGCGGACCGCCGCAACCTCCGCGTCAAGGCCCGCCGGGTCGAGACCGGCCCGTTCGCGCACATGGACATCCTCTGGCAGTACGAGGAGGTGCCCGCCGGTACCCGGATGATCTGGACCCAGGACTTCGCGATGAAGCCGGAGGCCCCCGTCGACGACGAGTGGATGACCGACAACATCAACAAGAACTCCAAGATCCAGATGGCCCTGATCCGGGACAAGATCGAGAAGGCCGCCACCGGCCGGCGCCCCGACCCGGCCCTCGCCGACTGAGCCGGCCGTCAGGAAGACAGGAACGGAGAGACACGTGCATCAGGCCCTGATCGTCGCCCGTATGGCACCGGGCTCCGCGCCCGACATCGCGAAGGTGTTCGCGGAGTCCGACCGGGGAGAGCTGCCGCACCTCGTCGGGGTGGTCCGGCGCAGCCTCTTCCAGTTCGGCGATGTGTACATGCACCTCGTCGAGTCCGAGCGCGAGCCGGGACCGGCCATCGCCAAGGTCACCTCGCACCCCGAGTTCAGGGACATCAGCGACCGTCTCACGGCGTACGTCAGCGCGTACGACCCGGAGACCTGGCGTTCCCCGAAGGACGCGATGGCCCAGCGCTTCTACCTCTGGGAGCGCGACGGCGGCGCGTGACCCCGCGTACCGCCGTACGCCAACGGTGCCGGACCCGCGCACGACGCGGGCCCGGCACCGGCGTTTGCCGGGCCACCCGGCTCAGGCGGGCACCGTGCAGTCGAAGGCGTGCAGGTACGGGTTGACCGGCCGGATGTCGTTCACGCTCAGACCCGCGTCGCCCAGCCGCCGCACCATGCTGTCGGTGGTGTGCTTGGCGCCGCCGACGTTCAGGAGCAGCAGCAGGTCCATCGCGGTGCTGAACCGCATCGACGGGGTGTCGTCGACCAGGTTCTCGATCACCACGACCCGGGCCCCGGGCCCGCCCGCCGCGACCACGTTGGCGAGCAGCCGCGCGGTGGACTCGTCGTCCCACTCCAGGATGTTCTTGATGATGTAGACGTCCGCGTCGACCGGCACGGCCTCCCGGATGTCGCCGGGCACCACCCGCGCCCGGTCCGCGAGGTCGCCGCCCTCGCGCAGCCGGGGCAGGGCCTTCTCCACCACCTGGGGCAGATCCAGCAGATAGCCCTTCATCGCCGGGTACTTGTCCAGCAGGCTGGCCACCACGTGCCCCTGCCCGCCGCCGAGGTCCGCGACCGACCGGCTGCCGGACAGGTCGAGCAGGGCGGCGACCTCGCGGGCCGACTGCTCGCTGGAGGTGGTCATCGCCCGGTTGAAGACGTCCGCCGACTCCGGGGCGTCCTCGTTCAGGTAGACGAAGAACTCCTTGCCGTAGAGGTCCTCGACGACGTTGCGGCCGCTGCGCACGGCCTCGTCGAGCTTCGGCCAGGCGTCCCAGGTCCACGGCTCGGTGCACCACATGGCGATGTAGCGCAGGCTGTGCGGGTCGTCCTCGCGCAGCAGCCGGGAGGTCTCGGTGTGGGCGAACGTCCCGTCCGGCCGCTCGGCGAAGACGCCGTAGCAGGACAGGGCGCGCAGCAGCCGGCGCAGCGGCTTCGGGTCCGTCTTCACCGCGGAGGCCAGGGTCTCCACGGTCATGGGAGCGTCCCCGAGCGCGTCGGCGACCCGCAGCCGGGCGGCCGCGCGGACGGCGGCGGCACAGGCCGCCCCGAACACGAGCTCGCGCAGCCGCATCGACGGCGGCGGAGCGTCCTCCGCCGGCTCCTTGGCCGACGTCGAGAGGTCGCGTGCTGGTGCGGTCATGTGCCGCCTTCCTTCCGTGGGGGGTGTCGTACGGTCGTCAGGTCAGCACAGACCCGAGGGCTTGGACTTCTTGCAGGAGTTGTCCTTGAAGGCGTTGCCGTGCTTGCTGGCCTCCTGGTTGACCAGGTCGGCGGGGGAGTTGTCCGACAGCTTGTTGCGGGTGATCTGGTTCTTGTCGCTGGTGGCACCCACGAAGCTCTTGAAGACCACGACACCGCCCGACAGCGGCGACTTGCCGGAGTTGCCGGTGACGGTGTTCCCGGTCACCAGGGTGTTCTCGGCGCCGGTGAGGACGATGCCGGAGCCCTGCAGGAAGGACAGTCGGGCGGTCTTCTTGCAGTACTTGTTGTTCTTCACGACCTGGTTGTCGGCGACCGTCAGGTGACCGGCCTTCGGCTTGTTCTCGTCGCCGACGACGAACACGCCCGCGCAGTTCCCGGTGACCGAGTTGTCGGAGACCGTGAGGTTGCGCAGCCGGCGGACGGTGACGCCGATCCGGTTGTTCTCCAGGAGGTTGTGCTCGACGACCGTGCCGAACGTGTCGACGGCACCCTTCTCCGTGGTGACGGAGTTGGCGAGGAAGATGCCCGCGTCGCCGTTGTTCCGGGCGACGTTGTTCTGGTACACGCTGTGGACCGAGCGCTCCTCGGCGAGGCCCCACTGCCCGTTCTTCACGGCGGCCACGCCGTGCACGTGCAGGTTGGCCGCGCCCACGGCCATGACGCCGGTCCGGGAGAACCCGGTCACGGTCATGTGGGCGATGGTCACGTCCTCGACGGGCTGCTTCTTGGCGCCGACCACGCAGATGCCGTTGCCCATCTCGGCGCAGGACTTCACGGCGGCCTTCTTCGTGCCGCTCATGGCCTTCATGGCCTTCTTGGACTTCTTGACCGGCTGGAGCACGGTGTCCGGGCCCACACCGCGCAGGGTGAGGCCGGGCGTGGTCACCTTGACGCTCTCGTGGTAGGTGCCGGCCAGCACCAGGACCGTGTCACCGGGCTCGGCGGCATTGACCGCCTTCTGGATGGACTCACCCGGGTGCACGGTCAGAACGCCGTGCGGGGAGGTCGCCGGGGCGGCGCCGAGGAGGGAGCCGCACAGGGCGGCGCTGCACGCGAGGTATGCGATATGGCGTTTTGTCACACCTGGCAGATTAGGAGCAGATCACCCGATAAACGGCTGGATGCTCCGTTCGGCGGCGTGTCATATCGGCGAGCTGATCACCGCGTTACGAGGCGAGAGCGCAGAACGACGATGGGGGCGTCCGGAGTGATCGAGAGCGCAGAACGACGATGGGGGCGTCCGGAGTGATCCGGGCGCCCCCATCGTCGTGGCAGTCGGGTACGTGGGCTCAGCGGGCCTTCCCGCCGCCCTTCGGCATCCGCATCCCCTTCGGCATCGGCCCCTTCGGCAACGGCATGTTGGACATCAGGTCCCCCATCGCCCGCAACCGGTCGTTGGTGGTCGTCACCTGGGGCCCCGTCAGCACACGAGGGAACTTCAGCATCGTGGTCCGCAGCTTCTTCAGCTCGACCTGGCCCTCGCCCGTGCCCACCATCACGTCGTGCACCGGCACGTCGGCCACGATCCGGGCCATCTTCTTCTTCTCGGCGGCCAGCAGGCTCTTCACCCGGTTCGGGTTGCCCTCGGCGACCAGGACGATGCCGGCCTTGCCGACCGCCCGGTGCACCACGTCCTGGCTGCGGTTCATCGCCACCGCCGGCGTCGTCGTCCAGCCCCGCCCGATGTTGTCCAGCACGGCGGCCGCGGCGCCCGGCTGGCCTTCCATCTGTCCGAAGGCCGCCCGCTCGGCCCGGCGGCCGAAGACGATCGCCGTCGCGAGGAAGGCGAGCAGCAGGCCCAGGATGCCCAGATAGACCGGGTGGCCGATCAGGAAGCCGATCACGAGGAAGACAGCAAGGGTGCCGAGACCGACACCCGCAAGTACGAGGCCGATCACCTTGTCGGCCTTGCGGGTCATCTTGTACGTCAGGACGATCTGCTTCAGTCGTCCCGCATTCGCAGCGTCCGCTGCGGGTTCCTTCCTCGCCATGCCCCGAAGTCTACGTGGCCCCGGGAGTGCCGACGACGGCAGTGTCCCGACAAGGGCCGCGGAAGGGGCGTCAGGAGCGGCCGGCGGCCTGCTCGAGGAAGCGCTGGGCCTCGACCCGGTCCTTGGCGCGACGGCGGTCCTCCAGCACGGAGGTCCAGGCGTTCTGGCGCGCGGTGCGCTGGCCGCCGCTCATGAGGAGCGACTCGACGGCGCGCAGCGCGTCGGTGAAGGACGGGATCGCGGTGGCGCGAACGGGCGCGGCCTGCATGGTGGAGGTCCCCCCTCGAGGTGGGTGTACGTGCTGTGATACCAGGGTCACTGTTCGGTGTTACCAGGGCGTGACCGACCGGTCAAACGCCAATGAAACCTTGATACGCAGGCCCGGAACGCTGACGCGGCCCTGACGTACGCCCTCATCAGCGAGGACGGTCAGGACCGCGTCCATTCGGTCACTACTGGCCGGTAATAGTTTGTGCGTGAATTCACACGCTCGGCGGCGGGCCCGGTCCGGGCCCGCCGTCAGACCGCCTGCGCGGCGACGAACGCGCCCCGCTTCTCGACGGCCATCTGGTACAGGCGGCCGGCGCGGTACGAGGACCGTACGAGCGGGCCGGACATGACACCGGAGAAGCCGATCTGCTCGGCCTCCTCCTTCAGCTCCACGAACTCCTGCGGCTTGACCCAGCGCTCCACGGGGTGGTGGCGCACGCTCGGGCGCAGGTACTGCGTGATGGTGACCAGCTCGCAGCCGGCCTCGTGCAGCTGGCGCAGCGCCTCGCCGACCTCCTCGCGGGTCTCGCCCATGCCGAGGATGAGGTTGGACTTGGTGACCAGGCCGAAGTCGCGGGCGGCCGTGATGACCTTGAGTGAGCGCTCGTAGCGGAAGCCGGGGCGGATCCGCTTGAAGATCCGGGGCACGGTCTCGACGTTGTGCGCGAAGACCTCGGGGCGCGACGAGAAGACCTCGGCGAGCTGCTCGGGGACCGCGTTGAAGTCGGGGGCGAGCAGCTCGACCTTGGTGCGGCCGGCCTCGCGCTCCGCCGTCTGCGCGTGGATCTGCCGGACCGTCTCCGCGTACAGCCAGGCGCCGCCGTCCGCCAGGTCGTCGCGGGCGACGCCGGTGATGGTCGCGTAGTTCAGGTCCATGGTGACCACGGACTCGCCCACGCGGCGCGGCTCGTCGCGGTCCAGGGCCTCGGGCTTGCCGGTGTCGATCTGGCAGAAGTCGCAGCGCCGGGTGCACTGGTCGCCGCCGATGAGGAAGGTCGCCTCGCGGTCCTCCCAGCACTCGTAGATGTTGGGGCAGCCGGCTTCCTGGCAGACCGTGTGCAGGCCCTCGCTCTTCACGAGGTTCTGCATCTTCGTGTACTCGGGGCCCATTTTCGCCCGCGTCTTGATCCACTCGGGCTTGCGCTCGATGGGGGTCTCGGCGTTGCGGACCTCCAGGCGCAGCATCTTGCGTCCGTCGGGTGAGACTGCGGACACGACCGGCTCCCTAGCGATTGATTCTTCGGCGATCCCAAGGGTACGCCCGTTGATTTGTTGCCCGGCGGGGATGCTGGCCTTGCCGGGGGCTGCCGCCCCCGGACCCCCGCTTCGGCCTGAACGGCCTCGTCCTCAAAAGCCGGACGGGCTGCTTGTGGCGCACTTCGTCCTCAAGTGCGGGGCGGGCCGGTTTATGCCGCCGGTGCCTTCTCGATCACCCTCGGCTTCAGATCGGCGTTCTCCAGGACGTCCTTCAGGTGCCGCTCCACCACCGGCAGCACCTCCGCGATCGTCACGTCCCGGCCCAGCTCGGCCGCGAGGGAGGCGACGCCCGCGTCCCGGATGCCGCACGGGATGATCCGGTCGAACCACTTGTTGTCCGGGTTCACGTTGAGGGCGAAACCGTGCATGGTCACGCCCTTGGCCACCCGGATGCCGATCGCGGCGATCTTGCGGTCCTCGCGGCGCTGGCCGGCGTTGGAGGGCGCGTACTCCGGGCCGTTGAGGCGGGGGTCGAACTCGTCGTCCGTCAGCCGGGGGTCGAAGTCCAGGGAGAGCCCGCCGAGGGCCTGCGGCCGCTGCTCGACCGGGTCGCCCAGCACCCACACGCCGCTGCGTCCCTCGACCCGGGTGGTCTCCAGGCCGAACTCGGCGCAGACGCGGATCAGTGCCTCCTCCAGGCGCCGTACGTGCGCGACCACGTCCACCGGGCGCGGGAGCTTCTGGATCGGATAGCCCACCAGCTGGCCCGGGCCGTGCCAGGTGATCTTGCCGCCGCGGTCCACGTCGATGACCGGGGTGCCGTCGAGCGGTCGCTCGTTGTCCGCGGTGCGGCGGCCCGCCGTGTAGACCGGGGGGTGTTCGAGCAGCAGGACCGTGTCGGGCACTTCGTCGGCGAACCGCGCCGCGTGCACCCGGCGCTGCTCGTCCCACGCCTCCTGGTACTCGACGGCGTCCGCGCCGAACCCCATACGGACGAACCGCAACTCACTCACGGCAAGCGCCTCCCTCAGGCGATGGGTGTGTCAGGCACGTAACGCGCCCAAGCCACTGTACGTCCGCCCGTCGCGCGTCAGCCCCGGGGTCAATCCTCACACGATCGGATGAATGAACGGCGAGATGTGCGATCGACTGCTCACTCTCCGCTACATTCGCGCCGTCCACGAGCGCCAAAAGGGCTGCTCACCGGCAATCCGGGCACAAGCGACCGAGCTGAGCCAGAAGGCAGGAGACCGCACCCCAGATGACGGACCGACCCGCGCAGCGCACCCCCAACCGCCAGCTCGCCGCGCTCATCGCAGAAGCAGGGTTCTCCAACGCGGGTCTGGCCCGGCGCGTCGACCAACTCGGACTCGAACACGGGCTGGATCTCAGATACGACAAGACATCGGTCACCCGGTGGCTGCGCGGCCAGCAGCCCCGGGGCACCACACCCGCCCTGATCGCCGAGGTCTTCACCCGGCGCCTCGGCCGCCGGCTCACCGCCCAGGACCTGGGCCTCGACGCCTGCGCCCCGGTGTACGCCGGGCTGGAGTTCGCGGCCACCCCCGAGGAGGCCGTCGACATCGTCAGCGGGCTGTGGCGCAAGGACTCGGGCAGCCACGCCGAGCTCCGCAAGATCGCCTTCACCCCGGCCGGGCTGGTCGTCCCCAGCCGGGACTGGCTGATCGGCCGCGCCGACGACAAGGTGGCCCGCGGCGAGCCGGCGGCACCGGCGGCCACGGCCCGGGTGCCGGCGCAGACCCGGCCCGCCCCGCCCAAGTCGGTGCCGCTCGCGCCGGTGCGCCCGCGGGGGCAGGCCGAGCGCGGGCCCGGCCAGCGGGTGACCGGCGGCGACATCGCCGCGCTCCGCTCGGTCGGCGAGCTGTTCCGCTCCCTCGACGACCAGTACGGCGGCGGCCACGCCCGGCAGGCCCTCGTCCGCTACCTGGAGCACGAGTGCGAGCCGATGCTGCGCGGCACGTACGGTGAGCAGACCGGCCGCAGGCTGTTCGGCGCGGCGGCCGACCTGACCCGGCTCGCGGGCTGGACGTCGTACGACATCGCCGCGCACGGCCTCGCCCAGCGCTACTTCGTCCAGTCACTGCGGCTCGCCCAGGCGGCGGGGGACCGGTCCTACGGCTCCTACGTGCTCGTCACCATGAGCCGCCAGGCGGTCTACCTCGGCCACGGCCGGGAAGCGGTGCAGCTCGCGCGCGTCGCCCAGCAGGGGGTGGGCACGAGCGCCCCACCGGTCGTCCAGGCCCTGCTCCACGCGGCCGAGGCCCGCGCCCACGGGGTGCTCGGCGAGGTGCGCGCCTGCACGGGCGCGCTCGTCCGCGCCGAACGCGCCCTGGAGACGGCCCGCCCCGGCGACGAAGTCCCTTACTGGGCCCGCTTCTTCGACGAGGCGCAACTGGCCGACGAGTTCGGCCACTGCCACCGTGACCTCCAGCAGTTCCGGGCGTCCGCGCAGCACGCCGAGCGCTCTCTCCAACTCCGTGCGCCCTCCTACGCCCGCAGCCGCCTCTTCTGCCGCGTCGTCCTCGCCACGGCCCGCCTGGGCCTCGGCGAACTCGACCAGGCGTGCGCGCTCGGCGTGGAGGCGGCGGGGGCGGCGGCGGAGATGCGCTCGGTCCGCGCGATCGAGTACGTCAAGGATTTCGAACGCCGCCTGGAGCCGTACAAGGACGCGGCACCGGTGAAGGGGTACCGGGAGAAGGTCGCCGCACTGAACTGACGGTCCGCTGCGGCTCACCTTTCTTTTCGGCCGCAGCGGTGATCAGCCACGACGGTGTTGTTCGGCGGTGCCGGACTGGCCGTCGCCACTCGCCGTTGGCGGCTCCGGTCGTCTGGCGGGTGCGCCGCCGTCGTGGCTGGTCGCGCAGTTCCTCCCCCAGCCTTCGGCCGGGGGTACCCCCAGCGCCCCTTTCCCCGAAGGGGCGCTATGCGGCCCGGCGTTGCAAAGGCTCCGCGGTGTTCAAGGAGCCTGCTGCGCCCAGGTCCGCCAGGATGGCCGCTGTTGCCCGGTGGGCTGAATGCAGTGCTCCCTGGACTGTGCTGGTGTCGCGGTGGTCGCCGCAGACGTAGAGGCCGGCGAGGAGGCGGACGGGGCGGCGGAGGTCGTGCGGGGGGCGCATGGCGGGGATGGCCTCGGGGGTGTGGTGGACCGCGAGGGTCTCCCAGCGGCGCGTCGACGTGCCGTAGAGGCGGGAGAGGTGCATGCGGACCGCGGTGTCGATGTCCGAGGGGGGTGCGCCGAGGAGTGTCGAGGAGATCAGGGCGCGGCCCTGGGGGGCGCGGCTCGGGTCGATGTTGCTGACGACGGAGGTGTGGGAGACGGGGCCGCCCCGGTCCGCGTCCAGGAGGAGGGACGTCCCGGTCGTGAGCGTCGCCGGTTCGTCCGTCGTGTGGTGGACCACCGTCACCTGGTGGAAGTCCGGGACGCGCAGGCCCGGGAGCAGTTCGGCGGCGGCTCGGGCGTCGGTCGCGAGGAGGACCGCCCGGCAGCGGATCTCGCCGTGTTCGGCCGTCGTCACCGAGGTGGTGGAGACCGAGGTGACCCGTACGCCGGTGTGGACCGTGCCGGGCGGGAGGGCGCGGGCGAGGAGGTCCGGGAGGACCTCGGCGCCGCCCTCCGGCACGCACAGCCGCCCGCTCGCGAAGGAGCGCAGGGCGAGGTCCGCGCAGCGGCTGGACGTCGTCAGCTCGGGGTCGCAGAGGAGGGCCGCGAGCAGCGGGCGCAGGAAGCCGTCGATCGTGCGGGCGGGCACCCCGCGCTCCGCGAGGGCGTGGGCGGCGGGGAGTTCGCGGCGGGCCAGGATCCGTTCGACGGGAGTGACCGCGAGGCGGCCCAGTGCGGCGCCCAGGCGGGCCTGGTCGACGGCGCCGCCCATCGGTGCCGTCGACCGCGCCGGTGCCACGGCCGGGCCGCCCCTGGGGGCGCTTGCCAGGGCGCGCACGGCGTACAGTGCGCCCCTCGCGCTTCCGCCGCCCGCCGGTGCGCCGGCCCGGTGCCTGCGTCCGTCGCGATGCAGCAGCACGCCGGGCGCGTACCGGCGCAGAACCAGGGCGTCCAGTCCTGGGGCGAGGCGTAGCTCCGGGTAGGACGTGGACAGGAGCTGCCCGATCCGGTCGAGCCGGAAGCCGTCCACCTTCTCGGTCGACATGCGTCCGCCGACGTAGGGGGCGGCCTCCAGGACCGCGGTCGTTACTCCTGCGCTGTTCAGCCGATGAGCCGCGGAGAGTCCGGCGATTCCGGCTCCCACGATGACGACGTCCGCCTGGTACGCGGGCTCATGCACGAGGCCCCTCCTCGATTGCGCGTCCGGTGGAGACGTGATGCCCCCAACAAGCTCCGGGGATACCCGAGTTCGGGTCGAGGTTAGGGCGGTGATCGGTCAAGGACAGTCGCGCATGAACAGGGCACGGTCGCACGCCGGTCGCATACGGTCACACGGGCCGTCAGGCCGCCCGGATCGCGTCCTCGATGCCCGGGAACGCGAAGGTGAACCCCGACTCCAGCAGTCGCTTCGGCACCACCCGTTGGCTGCCCAGCACGTCCCCGGCCATCTCGCCGAGCGCCGCGCGCAGCACCGGGGAGGGCACCGGGAAGCGGGCCGGACGGCGCAGCACCCGGGCCATCGCCGCGGTGATCTCGGCGTTGGTCAGAGGATGCGGTGCGGTGAGGTTGAACGGGCCCGACAGACCCTCAGTCTCCATCAGGAACCGGATCGCCGCGACCTCGTCGTGCAGCGCGATGAACGACCAGTACTGGCGGCCGTCGCCCAGCCGGCCGCCGAGCCCGGCCCTGAACAGTGGGAACAGCCGGCCCCAGGCCCCGCCGCCGCGGGCCACCACCAGTCCGGTGCGCGTCAACACCGTCCGTACGCCCGCCTCCTGCGCCGGGGCCGCCGCCTCCTCCCACTCCACGCACAGCGACGGCAGGAAGCCGTCCCCGGGCGGGGCGTCCTCGTCCACGGCCCGGTCGCCGGTGTCGCCGTAGAAGCCCATCGCGCTGCCGCTCACGAACACCCGCGGCGGCTCCGGCATCGCCGCCACGGCCTCCGCGAGCGCCGCCGTGCCGAGCACCCGGCTGTCCCGGATCTCCCGCTTGTAGGCGGCCGTCCAGCGCCGGTCGCCGATCCCGGCCCCGGCGAGGTTCACCACCGCGTCGCAGCCGGCCAGCCCGGCGGTGTCCACGTACTGCCCCTCGGGATCCCAGCAGACCTCCCCGGCGCCGTGGGCGGCGCGCCGCACCAGGCGCACCACCTCGTGCCCGTCCGCCCGCAGGGACCGCACCAGGGCGCTGCCGATGAGGCCGGACGCGCCGGCCACCGCGATACGAGAACGTTCCATGGGTCCCAGCATGCCGGGAAGGACGGAGGAAAACCCGTGGGGCCCCGGTGCCGGCCGACTTAGGGTGACCGCATGCCGGAACCGTACATACGCACCGCCCTGCCCGACGACGACGAGGAGCTCTCCGCCCTCGACCGCGCCACCTGGTCGTACCTGCACGCGGTCCTGCCGCGGCCGCAGCCGCCGTACGACCCCTTCTTCGGCGAGCGGCACGCCCCCGAGGACACCCTGGTCGCCGAGGTCGACCGGCGCATCGTCGGCTACGTCCGGCTCGGCCTCGCCTACAAGATCGCCTCCAACGCGCACGTCCGGCAGATCAGGGGCCTCGCGGTCGCCGAGGAGGCCCGCGGCCGGGGCGTGGCCCGGGCGCTGCTGCGGGCGGCGATGGAGGAGGCCCGCCGCCGCGGCGCCCGCCGGATCCGGCTCGGCGTCCTCGGGCACAACACCCCGGCGCGCCGGCTCTACGAGTCGGAGGGCTTCGCCGTCGAGGGCGTGCTGCCCGGGGAGTTCTTCCTGGACGGCGAGTACGTCGACGACGTGGTCATGGGCCGGCCGCTGTGACGGCCAGGACCTGACGGCCAGGACGAGATCAGGACGTGATCAGCTCGCCCGTGTCCACCGGCGAGGTGGCGTGCGCCGCGCGCGAGGCGTCCGTGGCCACCTCGTCGGCGGTCAGCACGTACCCCGTCTCGTCGTCGGACGTGGAGCGGGCGAACACCACGCCGTACACCTTGCCGCCGGTGGTCAGCAGCGGGCCGCCGGAGTTGCCGGGGCGGACCGTGGAACGGATCGAGTAGATCTCCCGGGTCACCGTGGCGTCGTTGTAGATGTTCTGGCCGGTGGCCCGCACCGTGTTCGCCACGGTGGCCGCCTGCAGGTTCAGGTCGCCGTCCTGCGGATAGCCGGCCACCACGGCGGAGTTCCCGCGCGCCGCGCTCGTGTCGAACTTCAGCACCGGAGCCCGCAGCTGCGGCACGTACAGCACCGCCACGTCCCGGTCCGGGTCGAAGAGGACGACCTCCGCGTCGTACGACGGACCGACCCCGCCGATCCGCACGCTCGGGTTGTCGATGCCGGCCACCACGTGCGCGTTGGTCATCACGTGCTCCGGCGCGAACACGAACCCGCTGCCCTCGCGGCCCTGGGTGCCGGAGGAACCCTCGATCTTGACCGTGCTGCGCTTGGCCGCGTTCGTGGCCGCCGCCGTGACGTTGTCCCCGGAGGGCTTGGCGACCTGGGCCGTCGACTCGTTCTCGAACGGGTTGAAGACCTGGGGGAAACCCGCCTCGGTCAGCGCCGAGGTGGCCCGCGAGAACCAGGCCGGCGTGGTGTCCGGCATGGTGTCCTGCACGGCGCCGAGCAGCTTCGAGTCCCGGATCGCCGTCGTCACCGCGGGCGACGAGGACGCGCCGAGGACGCTCGCCGCCACCCAGGCCACGATCAGCACCGCCACCGAGTTGGCGACCGCGCCGCCTATCCCGTCGGCCACCCTGAGCGGCCCCTCGTCCAGCTCCCGGCGCAGCCGCAGCGCCAGCCGCCCCGCCAGCTCGTGCCCCACCACCGCCGGCACCAGCACCGTCAGCACCGCGACCACCGTCGCCGTCGCCGTCCCGCGCGTGACCAGCTCCATCACCCACGGCAGCACCCACACGCCGATCACCGCGCCGCCCACGAACCCGGCCAGCGACACACAGCCGGCCACCAGCCCGCGCCGGTAACCGGACGCCGCGTAGACGAGGACCACCAGTACGAGCACCAGGTCGAGCAGGTCCACGGAGCCGCCTTTCTCTCGGTGCCCTTAATACGGTCGGGACAGGCCCGGTGATCAGTTCACGCGCGCGAGGCCCCGGGAACCGGCCACGCGCACGTGTACCCCCTGAAACGCCCCGGACCAGGACGATGGTTCCACCAGGTGGCACAGCACACATCGCGGGCGCAGTCGATCACCCCGAGAGTGATTGCCATGCGTGTCTTCCCAAGAGCGGGGCGGTGCACCAGGATCACCGCCCTGACGCTGCTCGGCTGCCTGCCCGGCCTCGCCGCCGTCCTCACCCTGGTGCTGTGCACCCAGGGCGAGGACCGCCCCGTCGCGATCCACCTGGCCGCGCCCGCGCCCGCCAGCCCCGCCATCCGCTACCGGGCACCCCGGCCGCACATCGAGCCGCGCTCGGCCTGGCTGGACGCCACCGTCCGCCGCACCCAGCCGCCACCGCGCTACGACGACCAGGTCGTCGCCGTCTTCGTGCACCACACCGACTCGCCCAACGGCTACTCCTGCGCGCAGACCCCCGAGATCATCCGCCGCCTGTACTCCGGCCAGACCGGTGACCGCGCCTGGGACGACATCGGCTACAACTTCCTCGTCGACCGGTGCGGCACCATCTACGAGGGCCGCGCGGGAGGCGCGGACCGGGCCGTCACCGGCGCGCACACCCAGGGCTTCAACCACCGCACCGCCGGCATCGCCGCCCTCGGCACCTTCACCGCCGGGGTACCCGTGCCGCGCGCCATGACCGACGCGATCGCCGCCGTCGCCGCCTGGAAACTCGGGCTGGCCGGCGTCGACCCGCGCGGCAGCGCCCGGCTGGTCTCCAGCAACGGCCTCAGCCGCTACCAGGAGGGCACCACCGTCGCCCTGCCCGCCGTGGCCGGCCACCAGGACGGCTACCGGACCAACTGTCCCGGAGCGGCCCTCGCCGACCGCCTCCCCGAGATCAGGGAGACGGCGGCCCGGCTGCAGGGCAGGCTCCCGACGGCGAAACCCGCGGCGCCACCGTCGCCTTCGAAAACCCCGGCACCTTCGAAGACACCGGCGGCAGCCGTGCCCCGGGCCGGAACCCCCCTGAGAGGGCTCCTGGAAACGCCCCCGCGCACCGTCCTCGGACCACCCGCGAAAGCGTCCACAGGAACGCCATAGGCGGCACGCAGGCCGTTCAGATCCCCGCGTCCTACCGTCAGGGACACCAGAAGCCGACTGGAGGTGGGGATCATGAACAGCAGTCGTACCGAAACCCGTGCCGAAGGCCGTACCCAGGCCACGGAGAAGGCCGGTTGGGCCAGGTCGTCCCGGGGACCCTGGGCCGTGGTCTGCGCGGTCGCGACGGTCGTCCTCGGCCCGGCCGCGGTCACCGCGTCCGCCCTCGACCAGGCCAACGCGGCGCCGATGCACCACGCGGTCAAGGCCGAGCAGACCCAGGCGTACATCCCGTCCGACGCGACCCGCCGCCGTACCGCGGCCTGAGCCCTACCCGCCCGACCCCTACCCCTTGAAGCGGTCCCACAGCCTGGGGAACCGGTCGGCAAGCACCCGGCCGTTCTCGAAGTCGACCGGGGTGCCCTCGGGTTCGGAGGGCGCGGGGGCGATACCCAGGTCGGGCGCCACGGTCCCGGTGAGCTGCTCGTACGCCTCGTCCGCCGCGTACCCCAGCTCCTCGCCGTCGCCGTCGATCTCCTCGTCGAAGTCGGCCAGCAGCTCCGCCAGCGCGTCCGGGTCGTGCAGGGCGCCCTCGAAGATCTCCCGGCCCTGGGCGATGAGCCAGCACCGGAAGAAGTCGAACGCGTCGTCGCTGGCCCCGTCCAGCAGGACCCAGGCGGCGCCCCACAGGTCCCAGCGGTAGGCGCGGTTGTAGCGGGCCTCGAAGTGCCGGGCGAAGTCCAGGACCAGGTCGGGCTCCAGCTGGAGCAGCCGCTCCACGAGCAGGTCGGCCTGCTCCTCGGGGTCGCCCTCGGCGGCCGCGCGGGTGGTGTCGACCAGCTCCCAGAACTCCGTCTCGTCCATCACGGGTCCAGCATCGTGCCTGGGCGCCGGGGGCGCACGCGGAGTGGTGCGGATTGTTATCCACCGTCACCCCGGCGTGCGGCACCCCGTCAACCGCTCAGAGCGCGTAGCGCTCCCGTGCTTCCTTCACCGCGGTCGCCTTGACCTCGCCGCGCCTGGCCAGCTGGGCCAGGGCCGCCACGACGACCGACTCGGCGTCGACGCCGAAGTGGCGGCGGGCCGCGTCCCGGGTGTCGGAGAGCCCGAAGCCGTCGGCGCCGAGGGAGGCCCAGTCCTGCTCGACCCACTGCGCGATCTGGTCCGGGACCTGGCGCATGTAGTCGGACACGGCCAGGACCGGGCCCTCCGCGCCGTGCAGCACCTGGCGGAGGTACGGCACCCGGTCCTCGCCGCGCAGCAGGGCCGCGTCCGCCTCCATGGCGTCACGGCGGAGCTCCGTCCAGGAGGTGGCGGACCAGACGTCGGCCGCCACGCCCCACTCCTCGGCGAGCAGCCGCTGCGCCTTGAGCGCCCAGTGGATCGCCGTACCGGAGCCGAGCAGCTGGATGCGCGGGGCGTTCGCCGGCGCGGACAGCCCGGCCGACTCCGCCGTGTTGAAGCGGTACAGACCCTTGACGATGCCCTCGTCGATGCCGAGCCCGGCCGGCTTGGCGGGCTGCGGGAGCGGCTCGTTGTAGACGGTCAGGTAGTAGAAGACGTTCGGGTCCTCGCCCGGCGCCGGCTCGCCGTACATGCGGCGCAGGCCGTCCTTGACGATCGTCGCGATCTCGTAGGCGAAGGCCGGGTCGTACGACAGCGCGGCCGGGTTGGTCGCGGCGATCACCGGGGAGTGGCCGTCGGCGTGCTGGAGGCCCTCGCCGGTCAGGGTGGTGCGGCCGGCGGTCGCGCCGACGAGGAAGCCGCGGCCGAGCTGGTCGCCGAGCTGCCACATCTGGTCGGCGGTCCGCTGCCAGCCGAACATCGAGTAGAAGATGTAGAACGGGATCATCGCCTCGCCGTGCGTCGCGTACGCGGTGGACGCGGCGATGAAGTCGGCCATCGAACCGGCCTCGGTGATCCCCTCGTTGAGGATCTGGCCGTTCTTGGCCTCCTTGTAGTACATCAGCTGGTCACGGTCGACCGGCTCGTACGTCTGTCCCTTGGGCGAGTAGATGCCCAGCGACGGGAACAGGCTCTCCATGCCGAAGGTGCGCGCCTCGTCGGGGACGATCGGCACCCAGCGCTTCCCGGTCTCCTTGTCCCGGACCAGGTCCTTGACGAGGCGGACGAAGGCCATCGTGGTCGCCACGTTCTGCGAGCCGGAGCCCTTGTCGAAGGAGGCGAAGGCCTTGTCGGCGGGGGCGGGGAGCGGCGCCAGGGCGTGGGTGCGGCGGGCCGGGGCCGGGCCGCCGAGGGCCGCCCGTCGCTCCTGGAGGTAGCGCACCTCGGGGGAGTCCGCGCCCGGGTGGCCGTAGGGCACGACCCCGTCGGCGAAGGCGCTGTCCGGGATCGGCAGCTCAAGCAGCTCCCGCATCGTCTTGAACTCGTCCACCGTCAGCTTCTTCATCTGGTGGTTGGCGTTCTTCGACGCGAAGCCGTCGCCGAGGGTGTGGCCCTTGACCGTCTGGGCCAGGATCACGGTCGGCGCGCCCTTGAACTCGACGGCGGCCTTGTACGCGGCGTACACCTTGCGTGCCTCGTGACCACCGCGGGAGAGGTGGAAGCACTCCAGGATCTTGTCGTCGCTCAGCAGCTTCGCCATCTCGGCGAGCGCGGGGTCCTTGCCGAAGAAGTCGGCGCGGATGTAGGCGGCGTCGCGGGTCTGGTACGTCTGCACCTGCGCGTCCGGTACCTCGCGCAGCCGCCGTACCAGCGCGCCGGTGGTGTCGAGCGCGAACAGCTGGTCCCAGGCCGTGCCCCACAGCGTCTTGACGACGTTCCAGCCGGCGCCGCGGAACTGGGCCTCCAGCTCCTGCACGATCTTGAAGTTGGCGCGCACCGGGCCGTCGAGGCGCTGCAGGTTGCAGTTGATGACGAAGGTGAGGTTGTCCAGACCCTCGCGGGAGGCGAGTGCGAGGGCGGCCGTGGACTCCGGCTCGTCCATCTCGCCGTCGCCGAGGAAGGCCCAGACGTGCGAGGCGGTGAGGTCCTTGATACCGCGCGCGGTCAGGTACCGGTTGAAGCGGGCCTGGTAGATGGCCGAGAGCGGGCCGAGGCCCATGCTCACCGTCGGGAACTCCCACAGCCACGGCAGGCGGCGGGGGTGCGGGTACGACGGGAGGCCGTTGCCGCCGGCCTCCTGGCGGAAGTTGTCGAGGTGCGCCTCGGTCAGGCGGCCGTCGAGGAAGGCGCGGGCGTAGATGCCGGGGGAGGCGTGGCCCTGGATGTAGAGCTGGTCACCGGAGCCGTCCCCCTCCTTCCCCTTGAAGAAGTGGTTGAAGCCGGTCTCGTAGAGCCAGGCGGCGGAGGCGAAGGTGGCGATGTGACCGCCGACGCCGTGCTTGCTGCCCCGGGTCACCATCGCGGCCGCGTTCCAGCGGTTCCACGCGGTGATCTTCCGCTCCATCTCCTCGTCGCCGGGGACGGCCGTCTCGGCGGCGGTGGGGATGGTGTTGAGGTAGTCCGTCTCCAGCAGCTTCGGCAGCGCGACGCCGTCCGCCTCGGCTCGCTCCAGCGTACGGCGCATCAGGTATGCGGCGCGGTGCGGCCCGGCCTCCCTGGCCACGGCGTCCAGAGAGGCCTGCCATTCGGCGGTCTCCTCCGGGTCCCGGTCCGGGAGCTGGTCGAGCGCGCTCGGCTGGATGGCCTGGGGGTCGGTCATGTCGCCGCCTTCCTCAGTCGAAGGGGGTTCCCTCATCGGTAAGGGGTTCGGGGGTGCCCTTGGTCTTTGGCAGGACAGGGCAGAGGGCCCGGGTGCGAGCCCGTCGGTGACTCTAACTCCCTGATCGATGATCGATCAAAGGGTTGAGGGGCAAAACCTCTCGATTCCGAGAAAGTCGGCACGGGGTGCCTTCGGCGATGGCACCGGGTGACGTGATCCAGTCGACGTTTACGCAGGTGAGGCGGTGTTTGAGCGGGGGAGCGCTCTTGTGTGGAAGGGGATTCCCGCCCTGTCTTTTCCGCCGCGGCGGCGATCAGCCGGGACGGCGCTGTTCGGCGGTGCCGGGCCCACCGTGGCCCCGGCGGCTCACGGCCTCGGGGCGCAGCCCAGGACGTGGGACTTCACGATGTCCGCGATGCGGGGGTCGCGGCGCTGGAAGGCGGCCACCAGCTCCTCGTGTTCCTCGGCGTACGACTGCTGGACCGTGCCCAGCCAGCGGATCGACAGGGCCGTAAAGACCTCGATGCCCAGGCCCTCCCAGGTGTGCAGCAGCACCGAGTTGCCGGCCGCCCGGACCAGCTCACGGTGGAAGCCGACCGTGTGGCGGACCTGTGCCGTGCCGTCGGAGTTCCGGTCGGCGTCGTACAGGGCCGCCACGTGCGGTTCCAGGGCCGAGCAGTCCTCGGCCAGCCGCTCCGCCGCCAGCTCCGCCGCGATCGCCTCCAGGCCGGCCCGCACCGGGTAGCTCTCCTCCAGGTCGGCCGCCGTCAGGTTCCGCACCCGCACGCCCTTGTTCGGCGCCGACTCGATGAGCCGGAGCGACTCCAGCTCGCGCAGCGCCTCCCGCACCGGCGTCTGGCTGACCTCCAGCTCCGTCGCGATCCGTCGCTCCACGATCCGCTCGCCCGGCTTCCAGCGCCCGCTGACGATCCCCTCCACGATGTGCTCGCGGATCTGTTCGCGCAGCGAGTGGACGACGGGCGCGGTCATGGGAGCTCCTTAAGGGCGTTTGACGTTTAGACAATAAGGCCGGACCGCCTTTCGGGAGAGGCGCACGGGGGCGCTTTCGCGCAGGTGAGACGAGACTTACACGCTGCCGGTGAGACGACGGTGCCCCGCCCGGAAGAACTCCGGACGGGGCACCGTGGAAACCGCTGGGGACCAGAGACCGATCTCGACTTCGTGGAGATCCTCACCCCTGTTGCAGGTTACAGACCGAGCTCGACCTCGAACTCGCCCGCCTCCAGGATCGCCTTGACGGCCGTCAGGTAGCGGGCCGCGTCGGCGCCGTCCACCAGGCGGTGGTCGTAGGACAGGGTCAGGTACGTCATGTCGCGGACGCCGATGACCGTGCCCTCCTCCGTCTCGATGACGGCCGGACGCTTGACCGTGGCACCGATGCCGAGGATCGCGACCTGGTTCGGCGGCACGATGATCGTGTCGAACAGCGCGCCGCGCGAGCCGGTGTTGGAGATGGTGAAGGTCGCACCGGACAGCTCGTCCGGGGTGATCTTGTTGGCGCGGACCTTGCCGGCCAGGTCGGCCGTGGCCTTGGCGATACCGGCGATGTTGAGGTCACCGGCGTGCTTGATGACCGGGGTCATCAGGCCCTTCTCCGAGTCCACCGCGATACCGATGCTCTCGGTGTCGAAGTAGGTGATCGTGCCCTCGTCCACGTTGATCCGGGCGTTGACGGCCGGGTGGGCCTTCAGCGCCTGGGCCGCCGCCTTCACGTAGAACGGCATCGGGGAGAGCTTGACGCCCTCGCGGGCCGCGAACGAGTCCTTGGCCTGGGTGCGCAGGCGCATCAGGCGGGTCACGTCGACCTCGACGACCGAGGAGAGCTGGGCCTGCTCGTGCAGCGCCTTGACCATGTTGTCGCCGATGACCTTGCGGATGCGGGTCATCTTGACGGTCTGACCGCGGAGCGGGGAGACCTCCAGCGCCGGGGCCTTCTTCGCAGCGGCGGCGGCCGGAGCGGCAGCGGCGGGAGCCGGAGCAGCGGCGGCGGCCTTCGCGGCCTCGGCGGCGGCGAGCACGTCCTGCTTGCGGATCCGGCCGCCGACGCCGGTGCCCTTGACGGCACCCAGGTCGACGCCGTTCTCGGCGGCGAGCTTGCGGACCAGCGGGGTGACGTAGGCACCCTCGTCGACCGGAGCGGCCGGAGCCGGCGCCGGGGTGACGGGGGCGGCGACCACCGGTGCGGCGGCCACCGGCGCGGGGGCCGGAGCCGGGGCGGCCGGAGCCGGCGCGGCGGCGACCGGCGCGGGCGCCGGGGCGGCCGGGGCGGGCGCGGGGGCCGGAGCGGCGGGAGCCGGGGCAGCGGCGGCGGGCGCCGGAGCCGGGGCGGGGGCGGCCGCCGGAGCGGCACCCGGGGCGCCGATGACGGCGAGCTTGGCACCGACCTCGGCGGTCTCGTCCTCGCCGACCGTGATCTCCAGCAGCACACCGGAGGTGGGCGCCGGGATCTCGGTGTCGACCTTGTCGGTGGACACCTCCAGCAGCGGCTCGTCGGCCTCGACGGAGTCGCCGACCGACTTCAGCCAGCGGGTGACGGTGCCCTCGGTGACGGACTCACCGAGCGCGGGCAGGACCACGTCCGTACCGGACGCGCCACCGGCCGGAGCCGCGGGGGCAGCGGGGGCCGGGGCGGGGGCGGCCGGGGCCTCGACGACCGGCGCGGCGACCGGCGCGGCCGGAGCCGGGACGGCGGCGGGCTCGGCGGCCGGGGCCGGAGCGGCAGCGGGCGCGCCCGTGCCGTCGTCGATGATCGCCAGCTCGGCGCCCACCTCGACCGTCTCGTCCTCGGCGACCTTGATCGAGGCCAGGATGCCCGAGGCGGGGGCCGGGATCTCGGTGTCGACCTTGTCGGTCGAGACTTCGAGCAGCGGCTCGTCGGCCTCGACGCGTTCACCCTCGGCCTTCAGCCAGCGGGTGACAGTGCCCTCGGTGACGCTCTCGCCGAGCGCCGGAAGGGTTACGGAAACCGCCATGGTTTCGGTTGCTCCTTACGAATTGCGGAAGTCTGAGTCGTCGCTTGTGTCGACCGAGGGTCAGTCGTGCGAGTGGAGGGGCTTGCCGGCCAGGGCCAGGTGGGCCTCGCCGAGCGCCTCGTTCTGCGTCGGGTGGGCGTGGATGAGCTGGGCGACCTCGGCGGGCAGCGCCTCCCAGTTGTAGATCAGCTGGGCCTCGCCGACCTGCTCGCCCATACGGTCGCCGACCATGTGGACGCCGACCACGGCACCGTCCTTCACCTGGACGAGCTTGATCTCGCCCGCGGTGTTGAGGATCTTGCTCTTGCCGTTGCCCGCCAGGTTGTACTTCAGAGCGACGACCTTGTCCGCACCGTAGATCTCCTTGGCCTTGGCCTCGGTGATACCCACGGAGGCGACCTCCGGGTGGCAGTACGTCACCCGCGGGACACCGTCGTAGTCGATCGGGACCGTCTTCAGACCGGCCAGGCGCTCCGCCACCAGGATGCCCTCGGCGAAGCCGACGTGCGCGAGCTGGAGGGTCGGGACCAGGTCACCGACGGCGGAGATGGTCGGGACGTTCGTCCGCATGTACTCGTCGACAAGGACGTAACCGCGGTCCATGGCGACACCCTGCTCCTCGTAGCCGAGACCGGCGGAGACGGGACCGCGGCCGACGGCGACGAGCAGGACCTCGGCCTCGAACTCCTTGCCGTCGGCGAGGGCGACCTTGACACCGTCGGCGGTGTACTCGGCCTTCGAGAAGAAGGTGCCCAGGTTGAACTTGATGCCGCGCTTGCGGAAGGCGCGCTCAAGAAGCTTGGAGGAGTTCTCGTCCTCGACCGGGACGAGGTGCTTGAGGCCCTCGACGACGGTGACGTCGGCACCGAAGGACTTCCAGGCGGAGGCGAACTCGACGCCGATGACACCGCCGCCCAGGATGATCGCGGACTTCGGCACGCGGTCCAGGACGAGGGCGTGGTCGGAGGAGATGATGCGGTTGCCGTCGATCTCCAGGCCCGGCAGCGACTTCGGCACGGAGCCGGTCGCGAGGAGGACGTGGCGGCCCTGGATGCGCTGGCCGTTCACATCCACGGAGGTCGGGGAGGAGAGCCGCCCCGTGCCCTCGATGTACGTCACCTTGCGGGACGCGATCAGACCCTGCAGACCCTTGTACAGGCCGGAGATGACGCCGTCCTTGTACTTGTGGACGGCCGGGACGTCGATGCCCTCGAAGGTGGCCTTGACACCGAACTGCTCGCTCTCGCGGGCCTGGTCGGCGATCTCGCCCGCGTGCAGCAGGGCCTTGGTGGGGATGCAACCCCGGTGCAGGCAGGTACCGCCGACCTTGTCCTTCTCGATCAGGGCGACGTCCAGGCCCAGCTGCGCCCCGCGCAGGGCCGCGGCGTAACCGCCACTACCACCGCCGAGGATCACTAGGTCGAAAACGGTGCTGGCGTCGTTCGCCACGTCACGTCCTCCATGCATGTGCGCCGTACGCCGGGCACCTTTTTCCCATACGGGTGGTTGACCGGTCGGTCGGCTGTTGTCCGGCCGCTCTTCTTCGGCCCTGTGGGTGGGGCCCTGTCCTGCCGAGCCCCATCTTCGCACTTGTCGGAGGTGAACGAGACGCGGGGCTGGGGTGTGAGACACCACACGCAGCGCCCCGCAAGGGGCGCTGGGGGTACCCCCGGCCGAAGGCTGGGGGAGGAACTGCGCGATCAGCGACCACCCGCGGTCGCCACACAACCGAAAGCCCCGAACCAATAGGCGACGGGACCCCGCCCTACCCGCGCGCGAGGTCCCGTCCACAAAACCCGACGTCAGCCCAGGTCGCCCTCGGCCGTCAGCTCCGCCAGCCGCACCAGCGTCCGCACCGCCGACCCCGTGCCCCCCTTCGGCGTGTAGCCGAAGGCGCCCCCCTCGTTGAAGGCCGGCCCGGCGATGTCCAGGTGCGCCCAGGTGATCCCCTCGCCCACGAACTCGCGCAGGAAGAGCCCGGCGACCAGCCCGCCGCCCATCCGCTCACCCATGTTCGCGATGTCCGCGGTGGGGGAGTCCATCCCCTTGCGCAGGTGCTCCGGCAGCGGCATCGGCCACGCCGGCTCGCCCACCTCCTGCGCGGCCTCGTGCACCGCGGAACGGAACGCGTCGTCGTTCCCCATGACCGCGAAGGTCCGGCTGCCCAGCGCCAGCATCATCGCGCCGGTCAGCGTCGCCACGTCCACGATCGCGTCCGGCTGCTCCGCCGACGCCGCCCACAGCGCGTCGGCGAGCACCAGCCGGCCCTCCGCGTCCGTGTTGAGCACCTCGACGGTCTTGCCGCTGTACATGCGCAGCACGTCACCCGGGCGCACGGCGGTGCCGGACGGCATGTTCTCGGCCAGCGCCAGCCACCCGGTCACGTTGACCGGCAGACCGAGCCGCGCCGCCACCACGACGGCCGCGAACACCGCCGCCGCGCCGCTCATGTCGCACTTCATCGTCTCGTTGTGGCCGGCTGGCTTGAGCGAGATGCCGCCCGAGTCGTAGGTGATGCCCTTGCCGACGAACGCGAGGTGCTTGTCGGCGTCGGCGTGCGTGTACGACAGCTTCACCAGCCGCGGGGTGGCCGCCGAGCCGCCGCCGACGCCGAGGATGCCGCCGTACCCGTCCTTGGCGAGCGCCTTGTCGTCGAGCACCTGGATCTTGAGGCCGTGCTCCTTGGCCGCGCCCTGCGCGATCGCGGCGAACGCGGCCGGCGTGAGGTCGTTCGGCGGGGTGTTGACCAGGTCACGGGCCCGGTTGAGCTCCTCGGAGACGGCCGTGGCACGGGCCAGGGCCGCCTTGTGGGCGGCGTCCCGCGGCTTGCCGCCGAGCAGCACGCCGTCGGCGAGCGGCGCCCGGCCGTTCTTCGCCTTCAGGCTCTTGCCGTTGCCGGCACCGTTGTCCTTGTACGTGTCGAAGGAGTAGGCGCCGAGCAGCACGCCCTCGCCGATCGCGCCCACGGCGGCCGCGTCCTCGACGGGCAGCGCGAAGGCCGCCTTCTTGGCCCCGGCCAGCGCGCGGGCGGCGACACCGGCCGCCCGGCGCAGCGCCTCGGCCTCGTAGTCCGCGTCCGGGCCGGGCTCGGCGCCCAGGCCCACGGCGATGACCAGCGGGGCCTTGAAGCCGGCCGGGGCGGGCAGTTTCGTCAGTTCGCCCTCGGCACCCGAGGCTCCGAGGGTCTCCAGGACGGCGGCCAGCTTGCCGTCGTAGGCCGTGTCCACGGCTTCGGCGCCCGGGGCGACGACCGGGCCCTTGGCGCCCTTGGCGACACCGATCACGATCGCGTCGGCCCGGAGGCCGGGCGCCGCTGAGGTGCTGAGAGTGAGAGCAGTCACGGTGGTGGAATCTCGCTTCCGATGTTGAGTTGCAGTGGCCGAGCGGGTGGGTCGACCGGGCCCGGGGAGCGACCCTGAGGAGTGCCCTCGGGTCGCGTTGCGACCGGGGCCTTCACCCCGTCGGCGAACACCCGGGACGAGCCTACGCGTGTGTATGCGTTCGCTCATTCCTGCGGTCGTTCACCTGGGGGTGGCGTCGTAGCCACTTCGGGCCCGCCGGCCGGTGGCCCGAGCCGATGGGAGATCATCCCTGGGGAACCCCGCCGCACCCCCTGGAGCCAGCCCGGTGAACCTCCGCACCACCCCGTTGCTCGTCCTCCTGGCCCTGCTCGCCGGTTGCACACGGTCGGGCTCGGACGACGCCGGGCGCTGGCAACCGAGGCCGGGCGTCAGCTGGCAGTGGCAGCTGAGCGGCCGTGTCGACACCTCCGTCAAGGCGTCCGTCTACGACATCGACGGCTTCGACCAGTCCGGGGCGACGGTCGCCACGCTGCACGGCAAGGGCCGCAAGGTCATCTGCTACATCTCCACCGGCGCCTACGAGGACTGGCGCCCCGACGCGAAGAAGTTCCCGGCGTCGGTGCTCGGCCGCGGCAACGGCTGGGAGGGCGAGCGCTGGCTGGACATCCGCCGTACGGACGTGCTGAAGCCGTTGATGGCGGCCCGCTTCGACATGTGCAAGGACAAGGGGTTCGACGCGGTGGAGCCCGACAACATGGACGGCTACAAGAACCGCACCGGCTTCCCCCTCACGGCGGCCGACCAGCTCCGCTACAACAGGCTCGTCGCCGGGCTCGCCCACGACCGGGGCATGGCGGTGGGCCTGAAGAACGACCTGGACCAGATACCGCGGCTGGTGGGCGACTTCGACTTCGCGGTGAACGAGCAGTGCGCCCAGTACGGCGAGTGCGACGACCTGAAGCCGTTCATCAAGGCGGACAAGGCGGTCTTCCACGTGGAGTACGAACTGCCGACGAGCAGGTTCTGCGCACAGTCACGGAAGTTGAAGCTGAGCTCGCTGGAGAAGAAGTACGAGCTGGGGGTGTGGCGAAGGGCCTGCTGAAGCGCTCCTTCAGTGACCCCCCAAGGAGAACACCACGAGCGCCGCGGTCGCCGCCGTCTCGGCAAGCGCCCCGAACACGTCCCCGGTCACCCCGCCGAACCGCCGCCGGCAGTGCCGCAGCAGCCCGTCCGTCGCGGCCTCGGCCACCACCACCGCGAGCAGCGCCCGCAGGCTGTCGCCGGCCCCCACCAACGCCCCGGCACCGGCCGCCAGCAGCATCACCGCGAACGTGACCACGGTCGCCCCCACCTTGGGCACCACCCCGGCCACCGCCGCCCCCAACCCCTCCGGACGGGCGGCGGGCACCCCCTCCACCGCGGCCAGCGTCAGCGCCAGCCGGGCCACCGTCGCCGCGACGACCGCCGCCAGGGCGCCCCGCTGCCACCCGTCGCCGTATGCCTGGGCCAGCGCGGCCACCTGCCCGAGCAGGACGAGGACGAGGGTGATGACCCCGAACGGCCCGATGTCCGACTGCTTCATGATCCGCAGGGCGTCCTCGGCGGGCTTGCCGCTGCCCAGGCCGTCGGCGGTGTCGGCGAGGCCGTCCAGATGCAGGCCGCGGGTGAGCACGGCCGGGACGGCGACGGCGGCGACCGCGGCCACCAGCGCGCTCGCCCCGGCCGCCAGCAGCAGGGCGCCGACCGCCCCCGCACAGGCGCCGACCGCGAGGCCGGCCAGCGGGGCGGACAGCATGCCGCCGCGGGCCGCCTCGCGGTCCCAGCGGGTGACCTTCACGGGGAACACGGTCAGCGTGCCGAAGGCGAAGCGGACGCCGTCGAACCAGGGAGTCGCAGAGGTCACAGCCACCGGCGCAGGTTACCTGGTGGTCAGGAAGCCGCGGCCCGGCCGGACTCCGGGCCGGACTCCCGGTGAGGCCCGCCGCCAGGGATAAAGTGCGCACATGGGACATTGGCTGGAGCGGAACATCATCGAGCCGGGCAAACTCCCGCTGCTGCTCGCCCTGACCGCCTTCGTCCTGACCTTTGTGATCACCCGGGTCATCACCCGGCTGATCCGCGCCGGAAAGGGCCCGTTCGGCAACGTGAAGGCGGGCGGGCTGCACATCCACCACGTGGTCCCCGGCGTCGTCCTCGTCGTCATCGGCGGCTTCGGCGCGGTCGCCGGTTCCCGCAACGGCGTCGGCGCGGCCCTCGCCGCGATCGTCTTCGGGATCGGCGCGGGGCTCGTCCTCGACGAGTTCGCGCTGATCCTGCACCTCGGCGACGTCTACTGGACCGAGGAGGGCCGCAAGAGCGTCGAGGTCGTCGTCATCACGGCCGCGCTGGTGGGGCTGCTGCTCGCCGGTTTCTCGCCGTTCGGCGTCAACGACCTCTCGGCGGACGAACTCCAGGACCGGGGGACCGTCATCGCGAACGTCGTGGCCAACTTCGTCCTCTCCCTCGTCGCCCTGAGCAAGGGCAAGACGCGCACCGCGATCTTCGGGGTGATCGTCCCGCTGGTCGCGATCGTCGGCGCGGTCCGGCTGGCCCGCCCCGGCTCGGCCTGGGCCCGCCGCTTCTACGGCAACCGGCCGCGCGCCCGGGCCAGGGCCCGGCTGCGCACCTATCACCACGACCGCCGCTGGTCCCGGCTCACCCTGACCCTTCAGGACTGGATCGGCGGCAAACCCGACCGCCCCGCACCGCTGCGACTGCCCGGCCGCGGTCCCGGCCCCGGTCCCGACCCCGGCCGCCGGTGACGCCACCGGCGCCACAGCCGCCGCCCCGCAGGCGCCACCGCGCACAGCACCGTCACGCCCGCGATGGCCGCCCAGTGCTCCTTTCCGGCCAGGTTGTCCTTCAGCGCCACCTCGACCGCCATCGCGGCCGCCACCGCGCCGGCGGTGACGTAGGCGCCGTACCGCCAGCCCAGGTAGACCGCGAGCCCGACGACGGCGGCCGACGGCCCGGTGTCCACCACCTGGGCGTCCGAGGCCGGCAGTCCGAGCGGACCGTGCGGCCCCAGCGCGATGCCCGTCCGCGCGTACAGCGTGCCGGCGAGGGTCGCCACGTACGCGATGACCAACGTCCGGCACCAGCCCAGGCACACCTCGGCGATGCCGAAGACCACCAGGATCTGAACCAGCGCGCCCCATACCGGCAGGTCGAGCGCCGGCACGAACAGCGACAGGGGAGTGCGCAGCAGGGCCGCCCAGAGCGGGTCCTCGGCGCGCACCGCCCCGACGTCCTGCACGAAGAGGTAGCCCCACGACTGGTTCTGCGTGAACTGGAGCAGCGCGGTCAGGCACACCGCCCCCGCCGTCATCGGCACCGCCCGCAGCCGGCGCTTCGCCAGCGGGCCGCTCACGGTGGCGTACAACAGCCCCCACTCGGCGCGGGCCCAGCGGGCGAGCGGTGTCATGCGGTGGTCCTCATCCCTGCATTTCCCTCTGCGTGTCCAGGTGCCGCCGGTGCAGCCACTTCGGCAGCCCCGACGACACGGCCCCCAGGAACCCCTCCGCGCGCGCCGACGCCAGGCCGATGCGCGGCAGGTCCGCGCTCTTCTCGAAGAGCAGGAACCGGGGTTCCCAGATGGGCCGGTACTTGGCGTTGGCCCGGTACAGGGACTCGATCTGCCACCACCGGGAGAAGAAGCTCAGCAAGGACCTCCACAGCCGCAGCACCGGCCCGGCACCGAGCCGCGCACCACGTTCGAAGACCGAACGGAACATCGCGAAGTTGAGCGAGACCTGCGTGATCCCGATCTCTCCGGCACGCCGGAGCAGTTCGATGACCATGAACTCCATCAGCCCGTTGTCGGAGTCCCGGTCCCGCCGCATGAGATCGAGGGACAGGCCGCCCGGCCCCCACGGCACGAAGGAGAGCAGGGCCCGCAGCTCACCCTCCCCGTCCGTGCACTCCAGCATCACGCACCGCCCGTCCCGGCCGTCCCCGAGCCGCCCCAGCGCCATGCTGAAGCCGCGCTCGGTGGCCCCGTCCCGCCAGTCGTCCGCGCGCCGGACCAGGTACGACATCTCGTCCGCCGGGATGTCCTCGTGGCGGCGGATCCGCACCTCGTACCCCGCCCGCCCGACCCGGTTGTACGCCTGCCGGACGGTCCGCATCGCCCGCCCCTCCAGCGTGAACTCGGCGACCTCGACGATCGCCTCGTCGCCGAGCTCCAGCGCGTCAAGGCCGTGCCGCGCGTACACGGTCCCGGCTTCCTCGCTCGCCCCCATCACCGCCGGGATCCACCCGTGCGCCCGCGCCTCGCCGAGCCACGGCACGATGGCCCCCGGCCACGCCTCCGGATCCCCGAGCGGATCCCCGGAGGCGAGCGACACCCCGCCCACCACCCGGTACGCGACCGCCGCCTTCCCGGTGGGCGACCACACGACACTCTTCTCCCGCCGCAGCGCGAAGTATCCGAGCGAGTCCCGCTCGCCGTGCCGCTCCAGCAGGGCCCGCAGCCGCTTCTCGTCGTCCTCGGTGATCGGGTCCACGGCGCGGCGGGAGCGGAAGGCGGCGTAGAAGACGGCGAGCACGAGGAGCGTGCTGAGCACGTTGATGACGACGTTCACCCAGTTGGGCGGCGCGATGTACGGGAACCGGGAGGGGTCGGCGGCGACCGACACCAGGCGCAGGGTGCCGTAGTGCCAGCGCTCCAGGAACGTCGAACGCGCGGCGTGCGGCGCCTGGTCGGTGACGGTCACGAGGAGGGCGGCGAGCAGTGAGGCGGCGACACCGCCGGCGACGGCGACGGTGGCGGCGAGGCGCGGGTTCGACCGGTCGCCCTTCGCGTAGAACTCCCGCCGCCCGACGAGCAGGGCCACGACGAAGGCGGCGGTCAGCACGATCGAGATCCAGTTCTGCGCGTACCGCCGGATCTCCGGGAACGCCATGGCGAACGCGAACAGCGCGAGGAAGAGCCCGCTCAGCACCAGGTTGAGGATCCACGCGGCCCGCTTGCGGCGCCGCATCGTGATCGCGAGGAACGCGGTGAACACACCGGAGGCGAAGCCGGCCGTCAGCAGGTACGGCGTGAAGAAGTTCTCCTGGTTGTGCCGCCGCACGTCCTGACCCAGCGACAGCCACACCGCACTGAGGAAATTGACGAAGGCGACGGCCCGCAAGTACCACACGGCAACGGCAGCGGCCCGCTGGGAAACCCCGGCATCCCGCCGCCCCGACCCACGTCCCTCACACCGCTCCACGGCAATTCGGACATCTCCCATGGAGAGCGATCATATGGGCGTCTCTACCTCAAACCCCGCCGCACGCCCCCTTTTTCCGCCGGACGCATACGTGGACCGAGGGTCTCGCCGCTGCCGGTACCGGTCACCTGCCGAGTGCCGCGCCGCCGACGGCTGTTCGCGCAGTTCCTCCCCCAGCCTTCGGCCGGGGGTGCCCCCAGCGCACCTGAAGGGGTGCCACGGCCCCCCGCGCCCCTGAGGCGGTGGGGGGTGCCGTCCCGGTCTTGACCCGTGGGCCCGCTACTCTTCCGGCTTCTCCTCGGCTTCCGGCTTCTCGGGGAGCTCTGCCGCCAGTGCCGCCGCGGCCTGGACCAGCGGCAGCGCCAGCAGGGCGCCCGCGCCCTCGCCGACCTTCACGCCCTGCTCAAGGAGCGGCTCCAGGGCCATCCGGTCCAGCGCCTTCGCCTGGCCCGGTTCCCCGCTGTCGTGCCCGGCCAGCCACCAGTCCGGAGCCCGGAACGCGATCCGCTGCGCGACCAGCGCACACGCGGCCACCACCACCCCGTCCAGCACCACCGGCAGCTTCCGCACCGCCGACTGCAACAGGAACCCGGTCATCGCCGCGAGGTCGGCCCCGCCGACCGTCGCCAGCAACTGCAACTGGTCCCCGAGCACCGGCCGCGCCCGCCGCAGCGCGTCCCGGATCGCGGCGCACTTGCGCATCCACGCGAGGTCGTCGATGGCGAGCCCGCCCCGCCCGGTCACCACGGACGCGTCCGTCCCGCAGAGCGCCGCGACCAGGACGGAGGCCGCCGTGGTGCCGCCGACGCTGACGTCGCCGAGGACCACCAGATCGGTCCCCGAGTCGGCCTCCTCGTCGGCCAGCGCGACGCCCGCCCGGAAGGCCGCCTCGGCCTCCTCCAGGGTCAGCGCGTCCTCGATGTCGATACGGCCGCTGCCCCGCCGCACCCGGTGCCGCACGACCTCCTCGGGCAGCGCCTCCGGGTCGCAGTCCAGCGCCATGTCCACGATCCGCACCGGGACCCCGAGCCGCCGGGCCAGTACCGCCACCGGGCTGGCCCCCTCCAGGACCGCCCGCACCAGCAGCTCCGCGCTGCCCGCGGGCCGGGCGGAGACGCCGAGTTCGGCGACGCCGTGGTCACCGGCGAAGAGCAGCACCCGCGGCCGTTCCACCGGCCGTACCGGTACCGAACCCTGCGCGGCGGCCAGCCACTCACCCAGGTCGTCGAGGCGGCCCAGCGACCCGGGCGGCACGGTCAGCCGCTCCCGGCGCGCCTCTGCGTCACGGCGCACACCGCCGTCGGGGCGCTCGATCAGATCGGTGAAGTCGTCGAGATTAAGCGAGCTCATTCGCCGAACAGTACCGGCACCGCACGAACGGTCAGGTGCCAGATCGCCACCACACCCGCACGGCGCCTTGGCAGGCAAGATCGGTATCCCATACGTTCCGGTTTGCAGTGGATTGCGTTCAGGGAGTACAGGGAGCACAGGGAGCCGCCCATGCCGCCGCGCACGCCCGAACCCGCCCCGGGCCCCGACCGGTTCCACGAGCCGCGCCGCGAGGACTGCCCCTGGTGCGGCTCCAGGCGCCTGCGCACCCGCCTGCGCACGCCCGACCTCCTGCACCACCGGCCGGGCACGTTCACCGTCGACGAGTGCCGGGACTGCGCGCACGTCTTCCAGAACCCCCGGCTGTCCCGGGCCGGACTCGCCCTCTACCACCGGGACTTCTACGACGGCCGCCTGGAGGACTACACCGACCGTCTGCAGGCCACCCGCGCCGGCCGCCGCCGGCACCGCGCCGCTGCCCGCGTGCTGCTGGCGCTGTCGGAGCCGGAGAGCTGGCTGGACGTCGGCACGGGCCACGCCCACTTCCCGCGCACGGCGAAGGAACTCTTCGCCTACACGTCGTTCGACGGCCTGGACCCGACCCTCCGCGTGGGGCGCGCCCAGACCGAGGGCCACATCGAGGAGGCCCACTGCGGCTACCTGGCCGCGCCGGAGGTGCTGGCCCGCCTGCGTGCCCGCTACGACGTCGTCAGCATGTTCCACCACCTGCAGCACACCCCCGACCCGCGCGCCGAACTCCGCGCCGCCCTCACGGCGCTGCGCCCCGGCGGCCACGTCGTCATCGACGTCCCGAACCCGCGCAGCGCGTTCGCCAGGCTCCTCGGCAAGTGGTGGATCCCCTACGGCCAGCCCCGCCACCTGCACCTGATGCCGCTGGCCAACCTCCGGGCGGAGCTGGAGTCCCAGGGCTGCGAGATCCTCAGAACCGACCGGAAGTCGCCCCACACGCCGTACGACGTCTCGGCGGCGCTCGGCCTGGCGCTCGGCCGGCTCCTGCCGAGGCGGTGGCGGCGCGTGGCGGCGCCGCTGGTCGCCGTGGCGAGCGTTGCCGACCACGCCCTGGCTCCGCTGCTGCGCCGGACGCCGTTCTCGAACGCGTACCGGATCGTGGCGAGAAAGGGGTGCTGACGGCCGGTCGCGCAACCGCGGGCCGGTGGGGGCTGGTCGCGCAGTTCCCCGCGCCCCTGAAGGGGCGCTTCAGCCGCGGGCGCCTTGTCAGCTGACGTAGCTGCGGGCAGTCGTGCCTCCCCCAGTGCCTTAAGGGCCTGGGAGGTGCCCCCAGGGCGGCACGGGTGGGCGCAGCGGCACCCTGCTCGCGCCGGTAAGCGACCCCCCGCCCCCCCCCACTACCTCAGCACCACCACCTGCCCCGCCACCACCAGCAGCACCTGCTCGCACTCGCCCGCGAACGCCGCGTTCAGCCGTCCCAGTTCGTCCCGGTACCGCCGCCCCGACGCCGTCGCCGGTACGATCCCCGACCCGACCTCGTTGGAGACCGCGACCACCGTCCGCCGTGTCCCCCGCACCGCCTCCGTCAGCTCCCGCACCCGCTCCCGCAGGGCCTTCTCCCCGCCCGACGCCCACTCCGTGTCGTCCCACGCCCCGACGGAGTCCATCGCGTCCGTCAGCCACAGCGACAGGCAGTCGACCAGCAACGGCGGCCCGTCCTGCGCCAGCAACGGCACGAGGTCGCACGTCTCCGTCGTACGCCACGAGCCCGGCCGCCGCTCCCGGTGCGTGGCCACCCGCGCCGCCCACTCGGTGTCCCCGCCGCGGGTGCCGCCCGTGGCGATGTACAGCACGTCGGGGAAGGACTCCAGCCGCCGCTCGGCCTCCACGGACTTCCCCGACCGGGCGCCGCCCAGCACCAGCGTCCGGCGCGGTACGTCGGGCACGTCCTCGTACACCCCCACCGTCAGCGTCGTCCCGTCCGGCACCGCCCGCGCCCCGGCCGCCGCCAGCCGCCGGCGCAACTCCGGGCCGGGCGGCACGTCGTGGCCGAGATGGACGGCGACGACATCCGTGGTCGGCCCGACCGAGCCGACCGCCCGGAGGCGCGCCAACGCGTCCGGGCGCCCCACGACGTCGAGGAGCACCAGGTCGTACGAGTCCGCGCTCCCGTTCTCCAGCCCGGCCTGCGCACCGCCCGGCGGCAGGTACAGCAGCCGCTGCCCGTCGGGGCCGGTCACCGCGTACCCGGTGCCGCCCGCGTCCATCGCCACCGCCCGCACCCGATGCCCCGTCAGCAGCGCCAGCTCCCGCCCGTCCGGCACCCGCCCCGGCTGCGGCAGCCCGGCCGGCACTTCGACGGCGGGCCCGTCGTGCGGATGCGACAGCAGCACCTGCCGTACCCCGCCGAGGGACAACCCGGCCCGGGCCGCCGCGAACGCCACGCCCGGCGTCAGATCGAGCAGCAGCGTCCCGTCGACGAGCACCGAGGTGGCGGCCCGCGCATCCTCCCCGACGGCACGCGCACAGGCCGCACAGGGACAGCCGGGGCGAGGCAGCCCCGCGGGAGCACCGGTACCGAGCAAAGTCACTTCCACGGACCGATTCTCACCCGTCCTGACGGTTCTCGCTTCAGCCGACGCCCCCTACAACGCGCCCCGAAGGGGCGCGGGGTACTGCGCGCTCAGCCCCCACCGGGCCCGCACACAAGCCCACAACCAGCGGAGTTTTTGTCGGCGCCCTTATACGATGCACCGGTTGGATCAAAGGAGGCCTACATGGCGGCATGGACATGGCGGTTCGAGAAGGCCGACGGGACGGAGGTCCAGCCCGCGGTGGAGCCCGAGGAGTTCACCACGCAGGGCGACGCCGAGTCGTGGATCGGCGAGCAGTGGAAGGCCCTGCTGGCCGGCGGCGCCGACCAGGTGCGGCTCTACGAGGACGCCACCGAGATCTACGGCCCGATGAGTCTGCACGCGGACGAGTCCTGAGACGTGCCGGTCCGGGGCGGCCCTCGCCGGCCGCCCCGCCGGTACCGGTCGCCCCGCCGTCACCGGGTCACTGCTCGCCCAGCGTCACGTCCACCGTCCTCCTGATGCCCTCCCGGCTGTAGGCCACCGTCGTCTTCTGCCCCGGCCGGTCCGCGGCGAGCGACTCGGCCAGTGAGGTGATGGTGGTGATGTCGTCACCACCCAGCCTGGTGATGATGTCCCCGGGCCGGATGCCCGCCTTGTCGGCCGCGTCGCCGTGCTTCACGGTCACCACGGCCACCCCGGCCGGCTGGTAGTTCTCGTCGACGACCGTGCGCCCGGTGATGCCCAGCGCGGCCCGCCCCGAGTCGGTGACCTGGCCCTGCTTGATGATCTGGTCGGCGACCGTCTTCACCATCGACCCCGGGATGGCGAACCCGATCCCGGGCGCCGCGCTGCCGCCGAGGTCGGGGTCGCTCGCGGCGAGCGTGGGGATGCCGATGACGTGGCCGTCCAGGTCGACCAGGGCGCCACCGCTGTTGCCGGGGTTGATGGCCGCCGAGGTCTGCACCATGTTGGGGATGGTGGCGCCCGTACCGCCGCCCGCGGTGTCCTCGCTGACGGTCCGTCCGGTCGCCGACACGATGCCCTCGGTCACGCTGGACGACAGCCCGAGCGGCGATCCCATGGCCAGCGTGATCTGCCCGACCGAGACCTTCTCGGTGTCCCCGAAGGTGGCCGCCTTCAGCCCGTCCGGGATCTTGTCGAGCCTGATGACCGCCAGGTCCTGCTGGGGGTAGGAGTACACCAGCGTCGCGGTCAGCGGTTCCTCGTTGTTGGCGGTCGTCACCTTGAACTTCTTCTCGTTCCCGACGACATGCGCGTTGGTGACGATGTGTCCGCTGCCGTCGTAGACCACGCCCGAGCCCAGGTCGCTGCTGGCCTGGATCTGCACGACCGACGGCAGGACGTCCTTGATCACCTTCTGGTACCGGTTCTGCAGGTCCGTCGCCGCCAGGGGGACGGCCGCCGCCTGCGCGGCCCGGGAGGCCGAGGCGTCCTCGGCCGCGTCGCCGTCGAAGGCGGAGCATCCGGAGACCAGGGCGAGGCAGCAGGAACCGAGCGCGGCGGCCGAACGCAGGGTCCGGCGGGCGGGGGAAGCGTCCATGTCCCGAGTCTCGCCGCGGCGGTGACGCCGCGGCTCGCGCTGCTGGCCCGAACGAGCGGCAGTGGCACACCGCAGCGGTACGCGGCACCGGGTGCGGTCAGCCGCGGACCCCGCACAGGTGCAGCAGCGCCGCGACCGCCCGGTACGGATCCGTCCGCCCGGCCCGCTCCTCCGCCACGAGCAGCGTCTCCAGGTCGTCCGGTGCCCCGGCGCCGTCCGCGGCGGTGTCCGTGAACACCCGTACGCCGTACCAGGACTGCAGCGGCGCCCCGATGCCGGCGAGGGCACCGGTGAGGGCGCTCAGCCGGTCGGCCCGGACGTCCAGGCCCAGCCGGTTGCGATAGGAGAGGGTGTCGAAGGCCTCCAGGGCGCCCGCCCAGTCACCGCTCAGCCCCGGCCGCATCGCCAGCGCGTCGGCGTTGCGCACCAGCAGCGACAGCAGCCCGCCCGGGGCCAGCATGCGGGCCAGCCCGGCGAGCAGCGCGTCCGGCTCCTCGACGTACATCAGCACCCCGTGGCAGAGCACCACGTCGAAGCTGCCCGGCAGGAAGTGGACGCCTGTGTCGCGCCCGTCCCCCTGGACGATCCGCACCCGCTCGCGGATGCCCTCCGGCTCGGCGGCCAGGGCCTCCCGCGCGGCCGCGATCATCGTCGGTTCCCGCTCCACACCGGTCACCTGGTGCCCGGCCCGGGCCAGCCGCAGCGCCTGCGTGCCCTGGCCCATCCCTACGTCGAGCACCCGCAGCCGCTGCCCCACCGGGAAACGCCCGGCTATCTGCTCGTCGAGCTGACGGGCCACCAACTGCTGCCGTACGACATCACGCAGCCCGCCCAGCTTGTTCAGCCAGGCCTTCGCCGCACCCCCGGAGAACGGCTCTGTGCTCAGGGCCGCTCTCCGCGCTTGACCTGCGGCTTGGGCAGCCGGAGCCGGCGCATCTGGAGGGAGCGCATCAGGGCGTAGGCGACGGCGCCCTTCTTGTTCTGGTCGGGGAAGCGCTCGGCCAGGCGCTTGCGCAGCCGCAGCCCGCTGATCACCGCGTCGAGCACGATCAGCACGATCACGACCAGCCACAGCAGCAGCGCGATGTTCTTGATCGCCGCGTTGTTGACCACGCTCATGACCAGGATGACCACGGCCAGCGGCAGGAAGAACTCCGCCACGTTGAAACGTGAGTCGACCCAGTCACGGGCGAATCTGCGGACCGGGCCCTTGTCACGGGCCGGCAGGTACCGCTCGTCGCCGGTGGCCAGCGCCTGGCGCTGCCGATCCATGGCGGCGCGGCGATCGTCGCGCTGACGCTTGGCGGCGTCCTTGCGCGTCGTCGGCGTGTTGGCCACGCTGCGCCGCTGGGTCTGGGCCTCACTGCGCTTGGGCGTGGGCCTGCCCTTGGGGGCCTGCGGGTCACGGGTCTGCTTGGAGTCGGTCACAGCCGCCTTGTCGGCGGGGGCCTTCTCATCCTTGGCACGGCTACGGAACACAAAACCCAAGGGTACGGGGTCACGGGGTGTGGGCCCTAGTCCGGCGGGGAACGATCCCGCAACGCCAGTCGTCTCCATGGGGGGACAGAGGGGACGTTGCAGGCGCTTCGCTCAGGGGGACCCTCTCCTACCTGTGCCGGAGCGGAGCTGTCGGTAGTCGTCCTTGGGGATGAGCGCATCGGTCCCCGAACAGTGCGGTAATGGAGGCAGGGCCCGTACTGTGGGTTCTGTCGCAGGATCTGTGAGCTGGAGTCCGTCAGAAGGGGGCGCGCGAAGCCCATGAGCGGTGTCATGAAGCGTATGGGGATGATCTTCCGCGCGAAGGCGAACAAGGCCCTGGACAGGGCCGAGGACCCGCGCGAGACCCTCGACTACTCGTACCAGAAGCAGCTCGAGCTGCTGCAGAAGGTCCGCCGCGGCGTCGCCGACGTGGCGACCAGCCGCAAGCGGCTCGAACTCCAGCTGAACCAGCTCCAGCAGCAGTCCACCAAGCTGGAGGACCAGGGCCGCAAGGCGCTCGCGCTCGGCCGCGAGGACCTCGCCCGCGAGGCGCTCTCCCGCCGCGCCGCCCTCCAGCAGCAGGTGACCGACCTGGAGACGCAGCACGCCACCCTCCAGGGCGAGGAGGAGAAGCTCACCCTCGCGGCCCAGCGCCTGCAGGCCAAGGTGGACGCCTTCCGTACGAAGAAGGAGACCATCAAGGCCACCTACACCGCCGCCCAGGCCCAGACCCGCATCGGCGAGGCCTTCACCGGCATCTCCGAGGAGATGGGCGACGTCGGCCTCGCCATCCAGCGCGCCGAGGACAAGACGCAGCAGCTCCAGGCCCGCGCCGGCGCCATCGACGAGCTCCTCGCCTCCGGCGCCCTGGACGACCCGACCGGCACGGCCAAGGACGACATCGCCGCCGAGCTGGACCGGCTCTCCGGTGGTACGGATGTGGAGCTGGAACTGCAGCGCATGAAGGCCGAGCTCGCCGGAGGTTCGCCCCAGCAGGCGATCGAGGGCGGCACCGGCCAGGGCCAGCAGTCGCAGCAGCCGCAGGACACCCCGCGCTTCGACAAGCAGTAGCCGACGCCTGGAGGGCGACATGGCCGACATGGTCGTGAGGATCATGGGGGAGGGCCAGGTGAGGCTGGCCGACAGCCACCTCACCGAACTGAACAAGCTGGACGACGAGCTCCTCGCGGAGACGGAGTCCGGCGACGAGGCAGCCTTCCGCCGCACCCTGACCGCCCTCCTGGACAAGGTCCGGGAACTGGGCACTCCGCTCCCGGACGACGCCCTGGAACCCTCGGACCTGATCCTCCCGTCCTCGGACGCGACCCTGGCGGAGGTCAGGGCGCTGCTGCGGGACGACGGGCTGATTCCGGGCTGACTCGGTCCCACCGGCTCGCCCGGCGCCCGGACCTGTGCTTGTCAGCTGACCGAGTCGGACGGGCGGGTGGGAAACCCGGCGGTGCCCGCAGCGGGCCGAACCGACAGTTCCGGCCCGCACCAACCCGCCGTACTGTTCACAACGTGAGCACTCTCGAAAGAGCCCGCTGCAGAGCCGGCGCCCATCCACTCGCCGTGGACGCGGTCATCGCCGCGGGGGCCCTCGTCTGCATGGTCGTGAGCTCTTTCGCCGTGCCGCACGGCGCACACGGCGTCGCCTGGGGCATCCGCACCCCGGACCCCCTCAGCCTGCTGCTGATGACGCTCGCCGCCGCGGCCCTGGTCTTCCGCCGGCACGCCCCGAAGACGGTCCTCGCCGTCACCGGCGCCGCCTCCGTCGTCGAGTGCGTCACCGGCGACCCCCGCGCCCCCGTCGCGATGGCGGCCGTGGTCGCCCTGTTCACCGTCGCCGCCACCACCGACCGCCGCACCACCCTGCGGGCCGGCCTGCTCACCATGACCGTGCTGACCACCGCCGCGATGGTCGCGGGCCCCCTGCCGTGGTACGCCCAGGAGAACCTCGCGATCTTTGCCTGGACCGGTATCGGCGCCACCGCCGGGGACGCCGTCCGCAGCCGGCGCGCGGTCGTCCAGGCCATCCGCGAGCGTGCCGAGCGCGCCGAGCGGACCCGTGAGGAGGAGGCCCGCCGCCGGGTCGCCGAGGAGCGGCTGCGCATCGCCCGTGACCTGCACGACGTCGTCGCCCACCACATCGCCCTGGTCAATGTGCAGGCCGGGGTCGCCGCGCACGTCATGGACAAGCGGCCCGACCAGGCCAAGGAGGCCCTCGGCCACGTCCGCGAGGCCAGCCGCTCCGCGCTGAACGAACTGCGGGCCACCGTCGGCCTGCTCCGCCAGTCCGGCGACCCCGAGGCGCCGACCGAGCCCGCCCCCGGCCTGCACATCCTGGACGAACTCGCCGACACCTTCCGCCACGCCGGCCTGCAGGTCGAGGTCGCCCGCGCCGACCAGGGCACCACCCTGCCGGCCGCCGTCGACCTGGCCGCCTACCGGATCATCCAGGAGGCCCTGACCAACGTGCAGAAGCACGCGGGACCCGACGCCAAGGCCGAGGTGAGTGTCGTGCGCGTCGGACCGCACATCGAGGTCACCGTCCTGGACAACGGCTCCGGCGAGGACACCGCCCCCGAGGCCGGCGGCGGCCACGGGCTGCTCGGCATGCGCGAGCGCGTCACCGCCCTGCGCGGCACCCTCACCACCGGCCCCCGCTACGGCGGCGGCTTCCGCGTCCATGCGATCCTGCCGGTCAAGACCGACAGCAACGACCGTACGAGCGGCGGCCGTACGAACGGCCGCGCCAAGGGCCGTGCGGCCGCCCTGGGGGATTCCGTATGACGATCCGTGTCCTGCTCGCCGACGACCAGGCACTGCTGCGCAGCGCGTTCCGGGTGCTCGTCGACTCCGAGTCCGACATGGAGGTGGTCGGCGAGGCCTCCGACGGCGCCGAGGCGGTGGCGCTGACCAGGGAGCGCGAGGCCGACGTCGTCCTGATGGACATCCGGATGCCGGGCACGGACGGACTGGCCGCCACCCGGCTGATCAGTGCCGACCCTTCCCTCGCCCACGTCCGCGTGGTGATCCTCACGACCTTCGAGGTCGACGACTACGTCGTCCAGGCACTGCGCGCGGGCGCCTCCGGCTTCCTCGGCAAGGGCAGCGAACCCGAGGAACTCCTCAGCGCCATCCGTCTCGCCGCCGGCGGCGAGGCGCTGCTCTCCCCGACGGCCACCAAGGGCCTCATCGCCCGCTTCCTCGCCCAGGGCGACCTCGGCGACGACGGCCGCGACCCGGCCCGCTCCGAGCGGCTCGACGCACTCACCTCACGGGAGCGCGAGGTCCTGGTCCAGGTCGCGGGCGGGCACTCCAACGACGAGATCGCCGAACGCCTCGAGGTCAGCCCGCTGACCGTGAAGACGCACGTCAACCGGGCCATGGCCAAGCTGGGCGCGCGGGACCGGGCGCAGCTCGTGGTGATCGCGTACGAGTCGGGGCTGGTCCGCCCGAGGATGGACTGATCTCCACCCGGGCGTACTGCGGGCGGAGTAGGAGCCGGATAAGGGAACGGCACCCAGGGGCTACCCGAGCAGGTCCGCGCATGGGTGAGAGTGGTGCGGTGGGCGCTCACAGGTGCCCCCTGTGCCGTTCATCCACCGCTCACAGCAGCTCCGCTCACAGCAGCTCACCGAAAAGAGACCCTGACCCATGTCCTGGCTGTCCAGATTCAGCCTCGCGCAGCGGGCCCTGATAGGCCTCATCTCCCTGATCGCGCTCGTCTTCGGGGCGATCGCCATCCCCCAGATCAAGCAGCAGCTGCTGCCGACCATCTCCCTGCCCATGGTGTCGGTCATCGCCCCGTACCAGGGAGCGGCGCCCGACGTCGTCGAGAAGCAGGTCGTCGAGCCGATCGAGAACAACCTCGAAGGCGTCGACGGCGTCACCGGCGTCACCTCCACCGCGAGCGAGGGCAACGCCGTGATCATGGCGTCCTTCGACTACGGCAACGACACCAAGCAGCTGGTGGCCGACGTCCAGCTGGCCGTCAACCGCGCCCAGCTCCCGGACAGCGTCGACCCGCAGGTCATCTCCGGCTCCACGGACGACATGCCGACCGTGGTCCTCGCCGTCACCTCCGACAAGGACCAGCAGGCCCTCGCCGACCAGCTCGACACGACGGTCGTCCCGGCCCTGAAGGACGTCGACGGCGTCGGCCGCGTCCAGGTCACCGGCGTCCGGGACCTCCAGGTCGACGTCACCCCCGACGACGCGGAGCTGGCGAAGGCCGGTCTCACCTCCGCCGCCCTCGCCCAGTCGCTCCAGGCGGCCGGCGCGACCGTCCCGGCGGGCTCCTTCGACGAGGACGGCGCCAACCGCACCGTCCAGGTCGGCGGCGGTCTCACCTCGCTCCAGCAGATCAGGGACCTGATGGTCACCGGGCAGGGCGCGAAGAAGCCCGTGCGCCTCGGCGACGTCGCCACAGTGAAGGAGCAGGAGGCCCCGGCCGACTCCATCACCCGCACCGACGGCCGTCCCAGCCTCGCCGTCAACGTCACCATGGACCACGACGGCAGCGCGGTCTCCATCTCGAACGCGGTCAAGGACAAGCTGCCGAAGCTGCGCCAGGACCTCGGCTCCGGCGCCACCCTCACCGTCGTCAGCGACCAGGGCCCGGCGGTCTCCAAGTCCATCAAGGGCCTGACCACCGAGGGCGCTCTCGGCCTGCTCTTCGCGGTCCTCGTCATCCTGGTCTTCCTGGCCTCGGTCCGCTCGACCCTGGTGACGGCGGTGTCCATCCCGCTGTCCGTGGTCCTCACGCTGATCGTCCTGTGGACCCGCGGCCTCTCCCTCAACATGCTCACCCTCGGCGCGCTCACCATCGCCATCGGCCGGGTCGTCGACGACTCGATCGTGGTCCTGGAGAACATCAAGCGCCACCTCGGCTACGGCGAGGAGCGCAAGGCCGCCATCCTCGGCGCGGTCCGCGAGGTGGCCGGCGCGGTCACCTCCTCCACTCTCACCACGGTCGCCGTCTTCCTGCCGATCGGCCTGGTCGGCGGCATGGTGGGCCAGCTGTTCGGCCCCTTCAGCCTCACGGTCACGGCGGCCCTGCTGGCGTCCCTCCTGGTCTCCCTGACGGTCGTACCCGTCCTGTCCTACTGGTTCCTGCGCGCCCCGAAGAGCACCCCCGAGGACGCCGAGGAGGCCCGCCGCAAGGCCGAGGAGAAGGAGGCGAACAGCCGCCTCCAGCGCCTCTACGTCCCCGTCCTGCGCTTCGCGACCCGGCGCCGCCTCACCAGCGTGCTGATCGCGATCGTGGTCCTGGTCGTCACGTTCGGCATGTCCGGGCTGCTGAAGACAAACTTCTTCGACCAGGGCGACCAGGAGGTCCTCACCGTCAAGCAGGAGCTGAAGCCCGGCACCAGCCTGGCGGCGACCGACGCGCAGGCGAAGAAGGTCGAGAAGCTGCTCGCCTCCATCGACGGCGTCAAGAACTACCAGGTCACGGTCGGTTCGTCCGGCTTCATGGCGGCCTTCGGCGGCGGCACCGACACCAACCAGGCGTCGTACTCGGTCATGCTGGACGACTCGAAGTCGTACGACCGGGTCCAGAACGCCATCGAGGACGGCCTGCACAAGCTGTCCGGCATCGGTACGACCACCGTGTCGGCCGGTGACGGCTTCGGCAGCCAGGACCTGAGCGTCGTCGTGAAGGCGGCCGACGGCGATGTGCTGCGCAAGGCCTCCGAGCAGGTCCGGGCCACGGTCGCGGGGCTGGACGACGTCACCGACGTCACCAGCGACCTCGCGCAGAGCGTGCCGCGCATCTCGGTGAAGGCCAACTCCAAGGCCGCGGCCGCCGGGTTCGACGACCAGACGCTGGGCGCCGCCGTCACCCAGGCGGTCAAGGGCACCACCGCCGCGAAGGCGACCCTCGACGACACCGAGCGGGACGTCGTCGTGAAGTCCGCGAAGCCGGCCGAGACCCTGGCCCAGCTGCGCGCGCTCAGGCTGGGCCCGGTGAAGCTGGGCGACATCGCCACCGTGAAGCTGGTCGACGCGCCGGTGTCGATGACCCGGATCGACGGCCGGCGCGCCGCGACCATCAGCGCGAAGCCGACCGGTGACAACACGGGCGCGGTCAGCACCCAACTCCAGTCCAAGATCAAGGCGTTGAAGCTCCCGGCGGGCGCCACGGCCTCGATCGGCGGCGTCACCTCGGACCAGGACAGCGCGTTCAAGAACCTGGGCCTGGCGATGCTGGCGGCGATCGCGATCGTCTTCATGCTGCTGGTCGCGACCTTCCGGTCCCTGGTCCAGCCGCTGATCCTGCTGGTCTCCATCCCGTTCGCGGCGACCGGTGCGCTCGGCCTGCTGGTCGTCACCGGCACCCCGATGGGCGTCCCCGCGATGATCGGCATGCTGATGCTGATCGGCATCGTGGTGACGAACGCGATCGTCCTGATCGACCTCGTCAACCAGTACCGGAGCCAGGGGTACGGCGTCGTCGAGGCCGTGGTCGAGGGCGGCCGGCACCGGCTGCGCCCGATCCTCATGACGGCCCTGGCGACGATCTTCGCCCTGCTCCCGATGGCGCTCGGCGTCACCGGCGAGGGCGGCTTCATCGCCCAGCCGCTGGCGGTGGTCGTGATCGGCGGTCTGATCACCTCCACCCTGCTCACCCTGCTGCTCGTGCCGACGCTGTACGCGATGGTCGAACTCCGCAAGGAGCGCCGGGCCAGGAAGCGGGCCGCGAAGAAGGGCCGGGGAGACACGGAGTCCGCCCCCGCGGCCGAGGAGCCGCAGCCCGCGGCCGTGTGACGGTCCAGCGAACGGCGGCCGGTTCCCGGAACACCACCGGGAACCGGCCGTCCACGCGTGCCGGTTCCGTATGCTGGCGCCGCGAACCGCAGGGCGGGGAAGGGGAGTTTCGTGCCGCTGCACAAGGACGACCCGAGGTCCCTCGGCGGCTACAGGCTGGCCGACCGGCTGGGGGCCGGCGGGATGGGCATCGTCTACCGGGGCCGCTCGCGCTCCGGGCGCGAGGTCGCCGTGAAGGTGGTGCACGCCCAGTACGCCGAGGACCCCGTCTTCCGCGCCCGGTTCCGGCAGGAGATCGAGGCCGCCCGCCGGGTCAGCGGCGCCTTCACCGCCCCCGTCCTGGACGCCGACCCGGACGCGCCGGCGCCCTGGATGGCCACCCAGTACGTGCCCGGCCCCTCCCTCGCCGCCCGCATCCGGGCCCGGGGCGCGCTCCGCGTCACCGAGTTGCGGCCGCTGGCCCTCGGCCTGGTGGAGGCGCTGCGCGACATCCACCGGGCCGGGGTGGTGCACCGCGACCTGAAACCGGCCAACGTCCTCATCGCCGAGGACGGGCCCCGCGTCATCGACTTCGGCATCTCCCGGGCCGCCGAGAACCACAACACCCTCACCGAGACCGGGCAGATGGTCGGCACCCCGCCGTTCATGTCCCCGGAGCAGTTCACCGACGCCCGTACCGTCGGCCCCGCCTCCGACGTCTTCTCGCTCGGCGCGCTGCTGGTGTACTGCGTCACCGGACGCGGCCCCTTCGACGCCGACAGCCCCTACCTCACCGGCTACCGGGTGGTCCACAACGAGCCCGTCCTGGACGGCGTCACCGGCCCGCTGCGCACGGTCCTGGAGCGCTGCCTGGCCAAGGACCCCGACGCCCGGCCCGGACTCGACGACCTGGCCCGTCAGTTCGCGGCGGCCCTGCCGGAGCCGTCGTCCGCCGAACCGCAGACCCTGACCCTGCGCCTGCCCGACACGCACCCCGGCCGCCGTGCCCCGGCCCCCGACGCCACCACCCCGCCGGTCACCGGCCGCCGCCCCCGCCGCCGCACCCCCCGCGTGCTGCTGGCCGCGGCCGCGGTGACCGCCCTGGCCCTGACCGGCTACCTACTGCTGGGCCCCTGGAACGGCGACGGCGAGGCCCGCACCGGTTCCTCGACGTCCTCGGCGTCCCCCGGATCCCGCTGGGGCACCCTCCCCACCGGCTGGAAGCCCTGGCAGACAACGGTGTCCGCGACCGCCGAGCAGGGGGTGAAGAAGGCACCGGGCTACGAGGGCGACACCTCGCCGTCCTGCGTCTCCGACGGCTCCTCCGTCTACTGCGGCGGCACCGCCCTCCTCCCCACCCGGGTCGACGCCACCACCGGCCGGACCCTCTGGCGCTCCGCCATAGCCCCCGCGGGCGTACCGGCCGACCGCTACATCACGACCGTCCTCGGCGTGTACGACGGCCTGGTCCTCGTCGAACTCCAGATCACCGACGAGAACGGCGCGGGAAAGGCGCAGTCCGTCATGGCGCTCGACGGCAAGGACGGCAGCAGGCTCTGGTCCCACGCGGTCCGCACCGACAGCCTGGGGTCGGCCTACGGCGACGGGGTGACCCTGACCCAGGAGGGCGACGGCAGCACGTTCACCGTCCGTTCGGCGCGGGACGGCAGCGTGCGCAGCACCGTCCGCGTGCCCGGCGGCTGGCTCTGCTCGATGCTCTCCGCGGGCGACTTCCCCTATGCGGACTGCGGCGACCAGACGGACGGCTCGCACGCCACGAAGTTCTACGTCGTCCACCCCGCCGACGGCTCGGTGCGCACCCTGGACTCTCCCGCCCAGACGGCCAGTTTCGTCGGCACCCTCTCCGGACAGCTGCTCTTCCTGGAGTCGGACGACCAGGACGTCCAGAACGGCCCCGATCTGATCTACAACCGCATCGTGCGCGTCGACCCCGGCACCGGCAGACGCACCCTGACCCCACTGCCCGAGAAGTACCGGGGCGGGCTGCCCACCCTGGCCCACGGCACGCTCTACCTCGCCACCTCCAGCGGCCTGGTCACCGCGTTCTCCCCCACGACCGGGGCCCGGCTGTGGGAGAGCCACACGACCCTGGAGTCGCCGGGCCAGGCCTCGGCGGACGCCGAGGGGCGCACGGTGTACATGGCCGGCATGAGCGGACGGGTGGTCGCACTCGACTCGGCCAAGGGCACCGTCCTGTGGGAGTCCTCCGCCCGCGCCGAGGTGCTCGGCAACAGCGGCCTGCTGCCGACCGTGTGGTTCAACCGCGGCGCGCTGGTCCTCTCCACCTCCGACGGCACCATCTTCACCCTCGACCCGGCACACCCCGAGCGGAAACCCACCTCGGTCTGAAACCCGGTCAGCGCTGTGATCAGCGAGACCCCTGCGGCAGAGCAGGGGGATCCGGTACCGTCGGGCCCGGTGGTCCGGGGTGTGTTCCCTGACGTCAATTCCGGGCTGGTCGCGGCGAGTCGAGTGTGTCTGGGGGAGACCGAAGTGGCACCGGAACCGTGGGCCGAGCTGGGCGAGACCATCGGCGCGATCCGATCCGAGCTGCAGTACGCGCTGGACGCGGGCCAGGGTGAGTCCGTGCGGTTCACGACCGGCCCGGTGGAGCTGGAGTTCACCGTGGAGGTCAAGAAGGAGGCCGGCGCCAGGGCGAAGGTCTTCGTGCTGCCGTGGACGGTCGAGGCACAGGGCACGGCCGGCGCCGCCCGAACCCACCGGATCAAGCTCACCCTGCAACCGGTGGACGGCGCCGGCACCGACCTCAGAATCGGCGGCCACTCCTCCGAACGACCCGCATGACCCCGCCGGTGCGCACCGCACACCGCACGCGCTGACGGACGGGACGGGGGATGGACGAGGCAAGGGTCGTCGAGATCTGGAACCCGGCCGGACGACGGACCGGGAGCGGCTATCTGCTCGGTGACGACGTGGTGCTGACCTCCTGTCATGTTCTGGAGGGCACCCGGGCCGGCAGCGGGGCCGAGGTCCGCCGGCTCGACCCGCTGGGGCGCACCGAGTGGGTCCCGGCCGAGGTGGTGTGGCTGCCGGCGGAGGCCGGGCCGGCCCTGCCCGACCTGGCGGACGCCGCACTGCTGCGGATCACGGAGCAGACCTGGCGGCCGCCGCCGGGACCGCCCGTGCGGTTCGGCCGGGTCATCGGGCGTGACCGCATCCCCTGCCTCGGCCTGGGATTCCCCGACGCCGCCCGACGCTCGCCGCACGAGCGGGACACCATGCCGGTCCGGGGCCATGTGGACCCCCTGCACGGCATGAAGTCCGGGATGATCACGGTGCACGTCGACACGGGCGTCGTACCCGGCCGGGCCGGGTGGCGCGGCAGCTCCGGAACGGCCGTCCTGTGCGGACCGCATCTCGTCGCCGTGGTCCGGGCGGAGAAGCCGGTGGCCCCCGGCGTGCTCGACGCCGTCCCCGTCACCGCCCTCGCCGAACTGCCCGGATTCCGGCAGACCCTGGAGACCTACGGCGTGCACCTCGTCCTCGAGGACGTCGGCGGCCCGGCACCGGACGCGGCCGCCGGGCCCGCCCGAGCGGCGATCGGCATGCCTTCGCAGCCATGGCAGCACCGGATACGGGAGGACGTGGTGCTGCCCGCCATGGGCGGGGCGGTGACGGTGCTGCTGCTCGTCGGGTTGGGCCCGCGGCCGGTGGCCGCCGTCTGGACGATCGGCTCGCTGTTCGCCGGCGTCATGGCGGCCTGGACCATCGTCCGGCGGCGTGCCCCGGACCGGACGGGAGCCGGCTGGGACGCCGCCGCCGGCCGGCTGGCCCAGGCCGTCCGGGGCGAGGTGGCACGCCGCCGCAGGCAGTTGCTGGGCGGTGACAAGAAGGCCATCAACGTCGCCTTCACCACGGTGCCGCAGGGCGGCCGGGACGCGGAACGTGCCTGGCCGCGCGGAGACTTCGCGAGCATCGCCGACTACCTGGAGGCCCTCGTACCGAGGCGGCTCGTCATCACCGGCGGACCGGGCGCGGGCAAGACGCTCCTCGCCCACGAACTGGTCCACCGGCTGCTCGGCGACCAGACGTACGGCGGGCCGGTACCGGTCCCGCTGGGCCTTTCGGACTGGGACACCAGCGTCCCGTTCCCCGACTGGTTCACCGCGCGCATGGCCCGGGACTACCTCGACGGCTCCGACTCGACGGCCTGGGAACTGCTGGGCACCGGCCGGATCATGCCGGTCCTGGACGGTCTCGACGAACTCGACCCACCCGGCGGCGGGCAGTCCAGGGCGGCCGCGGCCCTGGAACGGCTCCAGACCTTCGAGGGCCCGCTGGTCCTGACCTGCCGTGCCGCGGAACACGAGCGGCTCAGCCGCGCCGGACATCGCCTGCCGGACTGCGCCACCGTCCGCATCGAACGGGTGGGCGCCGCCGACGGGGCGCGCTACCTGGTCGACCGGGCCATGAACCAGGCGCCGCTGCGCGCCCTGGAGGCCGAGCTGTTCGCCCCCGGCACCGCCACGGCCGCCGAACTGTCCTCCCCGTGGATGCTGACCCTCGCCTCGCTGGTCTCCCGTTCGGAGCCGGGAGTCGAGCGGCTCGGCTCCCTCACCGGCATCCCGGACTCCGGCGAGGGACGGCAGCGGGTGCGCGACGCCCTCCTGGAAGAACTCATCCCCACCGCGTGCGCCCCGGATCCCGCGGAGCGCCGCCGTCGTTACGAGCCACAGGCGGTGTCCCGGTGGCTGCGGCTGCTCGCCGCGAGCCTCCCCGGCGGCAGCCGGGCCCCGGCCGAAGCGGGCGACGGCGCCCCGCGCTCCGGAGGCCTGGAGATCCACACCCTCTGGCCGGTCGCCGGGCCCCGCGCCGCCCGGTACGCCGCGATCGCGATCACCCTGGCCTGCTGGCTGCCCGCCCTCGTCCTGCTGGCGCTCTGCTTCGACCGGCGGAACCAGCTGCCCCTGCCGGGGCTGGTGCTGCTCCTGCTGCTGACGCCGGCGCCGCTCGCCTCGGCCTGGCAGGCGCGGGCCCCCTTCGCGCAGCCACGCCGGATGATGTTCCGGCGGCTGCGCGGCCGGTTCGCCCGGGTCCGGGTCGTCCTGGGCGCTGTGACGGGCGGGGTGCTCATGCTGCCCCTGATACCGCTGTTCGGCCAGGGGTTCGCACTGGGCGCCGGTGGTGGCTTCGCCTTCGTCTTCGGCTTCGGCCTGGCCCTGTCGGTACGGGCGGACGTCGATCGGGACCGGCTGCTCCTGGTGGGGGCACCGACCGCCCTGGCGGTGACGGTGGTCTCCGGACTGGCGGCCGGCGGGCTCGGCGACTTCGTCGGCGTCCTGGCCGGCTGCGGTGCCGGCGCGATCGGACTGGTGGTGGGGGTGCAGGCGGGACTGCGAGCCGCCCGGCGCCGGGGCGGCGGCGAACCCGACCCGGACGAGCCGGGGGTGCCCACCCCGCTGTCGCCGCTGCGCAACGACACGATGGCCGGGCTGGCGGCGGGCGCCATGATGACGGGCCTGACGCTCTACGCGCTGCTGTTCGTCGACTGGCTGCGGGTCTCCTGGCCGCTCGCCGCCGTCACGGCCGTTGCCTGCGGCCTGGCCGCCGGACCGGGCTTCGTCGCGATCACCGGCCGCCAGTACCTCGGTGTGCTCGCCGCGACCAGGGGCCGGCTGCCGTGGCGCCTGGCCGGGTTCCTCGGCTGGTGCCACGACCGGGGCCTGCTGAGGTCGGCCGGCACGGTGTACCAGCTGCGCCATGACGAACTGCTGGAGTGGCTGCAGCGGCCGGAGCCGTAGGGGCGTGCACGGCGGAGGGGCGCCCCCTTGCCTCGAAAGGGGCGCCCCTGGGTCAACCACGAGCTGTCGGCCACGAGCCCCGGGCTACGGCAGCGCCAGCATCCGCTCCAGGGCCAGCTTCGCGAACGCCTCGGTCTCCTTGTCGACCTCGATCCGGTTGACCAGGTTGCCCTCGGCCAGCGACTCCAGGGTCCAGACCAGGTGGGGGAGGTCGATGCGGTTCATGGTGGAGCAGAAGCAGACCGTCTTGTCGAGGAAGACGATCTCCTTGCCCTCGGGGGCGAAACGGTTCGCGAGGCGGCGGACCAGGTTCAGCTCGGTGCCGATGGCCCACTTGGAGCCGGCCGGGGCGGCCTCCAGGGCCTTGATGATGTACTCCGTCGAGCCGACGTAGTCGGCGGCGGCCACCACCTCGTGCCTGCACTCGGGGTGGACGAGGACGTTCACGCCCGGGATGCGCTCGCGCACGTCGTCGACGGAGTCCAGGCTGAAGCGGCCGTGCACCGAGCAGTGGCCGCGCCAGAGAATCATCTTCGCCGCCCGCAGCTGGTCGGCGGTCAGGCCGCCGTTCGGCTTGTGCGGGTTGTAGACCACGCAGTCGTCCAGGGACATGCCCATGTCCCGGACGGCGGTGTTGCGCCCCAGGTGCTGGTCGGGCAGGAACAGCACTTTCTCGCCTTGCTCGAAGGCCCACTCCAAGGCGCGCTGAGCATTCGACGAGGTGCAGATGGTGCCGCCGTGCTTGCCCGTGAACGCCTTGATGTCGGCGGACGAGTTCATGTACGAGACGGGGACCACCTGCTCGGCTATCCCGGCCTCGGTCAGCACGTCCCAGCACTCGGCGACCTGCTCGGCCGTGGCCATGTCGGCCATGGAGCAGCCGGCCGCGAGGTCGGGGAGCACCACCTTCTGGTCGTCCGAGGTCAGGATGTCGGCGGACTCGGCCATGAAGTGCACACCGCAGAACACGATGTACTCGGCCTCCGGGCGGGCGGCGGCGTCCCGGGCCAGCTTGAAGGAGTCGCCCGTGACATCGGCGAACTGGATGACCTCGTCGCGTTGGTAGTGGTGGCCGAGGACGAAGACCTTGTCGCCGAGCTTCTCCTTGGCCGCGCGGGCACGCGCGACCAGGTCCGGGTCGGACGGCGAGGGCAGGTCGCCGGGACACTCGACGCCCCGCTCGCTCTTCGGGTCGGCCTCACGGCCGAGCAGCAGCAGGGCGAGCGGAGTCGGCTGTACGTCGAGCTCCGTGGTCTGGGCGGTGGTCACGACACGCACCCTTTCTACTTTTCGTCGTTCTGACGTTATCTATCATAACTGCTTCACGTCACTTTGACGATGGCCATAGCGTCGATGTGACATCAATCCCGGCGCCGAACGGGAGGGTGGCCGCCAGATGGACGCGGGGTGGTCGCCTTGTGCGCAGGTCGCCGTGGGTGGCCACGGCGACTGCTGTGCGTCACTTCGGGCATGTGCGAGCATGAAGACGTAGGAAAAACGCGAGAACGCGCATGCCGGCCCGGAATGAATCAGCGGACCCGCCGGTTGCACTCGTCGGCAAGCAGTCTCCGTACAACCCGGGAGAGATGTAGATGTCCGTATCGGACGAGACCAGCACCGCCACCGACGGCATCATCCTGAGCGACGCCGCCGCGGCCAAGGTCAAGGCCCTGCTCGACCAGGAAGGCCGTGACGACCTCGCTCTGCGCGTCGCCGTCCAGCCCGGTGGCTGCTCCGGCCTGCGCTACCAGCTCTTCTTCGACGAGCGTTCCCTCGACGGCGACGTCGTCAAGGACTTCGGCGGCGTCAAGGTCGTCACCGACCGCATGAGCGCCCCGTACCTGGGCGGCGCGTCGATCGACTTCGTCGACACCATCGAGAAGCAGGGCTTCACGATCGACAACCCGAACGCGACCGGCTCCTGCGCCTGCGGCGACTCCTTCAGCTGAACCGAAGGGCACACAGCAGGAAGGCGGCGGCCCCTCGTGGTGAGGGGCCGCCGCCTTCGTCGTTCCGTGCTGTGCGTGTGCTCAGCCCAGCTGCGGGCTCAGCGTCGTCGACTTCTCCTTCGGGACGGCCTTGCCGTCCGTGCCGACCACCTTCCGGTCGGCCAGCGGCGCGTCCAGGCGCACCGCCTGGTGGTACTGCTTCGCGATCATCACGCAGATCTTGTCCGGCCAGGGCGTAGCGGTGACCTTCACCACCACCTGCTCCGAGCCCTCGTCCGCCGTCACCTTGTAGTCGGCGCACACCCCGCCGGTGAACGCCACGACCAGTTCGCGGTCATCGGTCGTGTACCCGTCCACCTTCACGTCCTTCGTGGTCCCCGCCGAGGCGCTCGCGCTCGCCGACGGGGTCGGCGTCGACGAGGAGGCCAGGTACTTCGGGTCCACCGCCGGATAGGTCACGGTGTACGAGTCCGCCGCCCCCCGCACCTGGAACAGCCAGGACGGCACCAGCGCCTGCCGCCCGGCCACGGACTGCGCGGCGAGCCCGAACACCGCCTTCTCGATCACGGCCGAGGCCGTGGACGACGTCGACGCGGACGACGTCGACGCGGACGACGTCGACGCGGCGCACGGCTGCTCCAGCCGGTCCTTCAGCGGTACGGAACTGGCGCAGCCGCCGATGCCCATCCGGTGGTCGGAGCGCGGCGCCGCGTTCATCAGCTCCAGCGTCTTCGCGGCGCCCAGCACCGGATACGTGTCGCCCTTGGCCGGCGTCGCCAGCATCCCGTTGCCGCCGACCACCTCGCCCTGCTTGCTCACGGTCAGCCCGGTCGTCCAGCCGTACGTCGGCAGCCCACCGACCACCGGATCGGCGTTCACCACCCGCTGGGCGCCCATCACCTGGCTCGCGTCGAGCTTCGCGGCGTCCTGGCCGAGCGCCTTCAGCACCGGCGCCGCGGCCTGCTCGGCGTCGCCGACGCTCACCGGGTCACCGGCCGGCGCCGCCGGGTCCTGCGTGCACACCAGGCCGCTCTTGCAGTTGTCGGTGCCCGGGGCGTAGCGGCTGTACGTCCAGATGCCCGGGGCGGCCCGGTTCACCTGGAGACTCCCGCCCGAGCCGTCGTTGTCGGTGCCCACCTTCCAGACCTGGCCCTCGGCCACCGGGGTCCCCTCGATCCCGAGCGCCTTCGCCAGCGCGGCGACCCGGTCCTTGGAGACCTCGCCGGAGGGCTGGTACACGGTGGCCGACCCGGGGCCTGCGGGGAGCGTTCCGCTCGCCTTGTACGTCACCCCGTAGGGATTGGGCTCGCCCGGGGCTATGCCGTTGCCGCCGGAGGAGTAACCGTCCAGGGCGAGGGGCGGGGGAGTGGAACCGCCGGACGCGCCCGTGGTCGTACCGCCGCCGGAGTCGGAGTCGGAGCCCGTGTTCGCGGCGAGGTAGGCACCACCTCCGCCGACCAGGAGGACGGCGGCGGCCACGGAGGCGACGACGAGGGCGGGGGAGCGGCGGCGGGGGGCGGGGTGATCGGCCTCGGGCTCGGGCCCGGATTCGGGCTCGGCTTCGGCCGCTGACGTCTCGGGAGCGTCGGGAGCGTCGGGAGCGTCGGGGGCAGCGGCGGCAGGGGCCACGTCCGGCTCGGGGGCTACGTCCGGCTCCGGAGCCTCTGCCACGGCGCCCTCGGCGGACTCCGCGGGGGCCTGCGCGTCGGCACCGGCGTCGGCGGCCACCTCGGCCTCGGCAGCCTCCGGCGACTCCGTGGCCTGCCGGGCCTCGGGGTGCTCCCCGGTGCTGCCCGCGGCCGCGCCGTCGTCGTTCTCGGGTCGCTCGCTCTTCACCGCATCGCTCCTTGCCGTGTCGTATCCCGCCTCCCCTGCACGGGGGACGGCGATGGGACGCGGGAGGGGAGCGCGCGGTTCCCTGGAAACGCGCCGGGCGGGACTCAGTCGCCGTAGTCGGACATCGCGTCCAGGAGTCTGGCGGACTTCTTCGGCACGGTCACCCCGTGGATGAGTGAGGGCGGCACCGGACGGGCATCGCTGTGATCGGGAACAGCCCAGTGCGGAGCCATCCGGGCGCAGTCCCCGCGCAGCGACGCGAGGTCGCCGTCGAGGTCGGCCGGAGCGGGGGCATGCACCTTGAGGTTCGTCATGACGGAACCGTAAGCACGCCAGGTGCCGCGAAGAAAGATCTACTATCGGGTAGTTTTGGCACCTTCAGGGCGCCCACCCGGACCCGGTAGCGTTAACTGTCAATAACGCCTCCCCCTCAGGAGAGTCCCAGCCGTGCGCATCGCAGTCACCGGCTCCATCGCCACCGACCACCTCATGACCTTTCCCGGCCGCTTCGCCGACCAGCTGGTCGCGGACCAGCTGCACACGGTCTCGCTGTCCTTCCTGGTCGACAACCTGGACGTACGGCGGGGCGGCGTCGGCGCGAACATCGCGTTCGGCATGGGACAGCTCGGCACCCGGCCGATCCTGGTCGGCGCGGCGGGCTTCGACTTCGACGAGTACCGGGCCTGGCTCGACCGGCACGGCGTCGACACGGACTCCGTCCGCATCTCCGAGACCCTGCACACCGCGCGCTTCGTGTGCACGACCGACGCCGACCACAACCAGATCGGCTCCTTCTACACGGGCGCGATGAGCGAGGCCCGCCTGATCGAGCTCAAGACGGTCGCCGACCGGGTCGGCGGACTCGACCTGGTCCTGATCGGCGCGGACGACCCGGAGGGCATGCTCCGCCACACGGAGGAGTGCCGGACCCGGTCCATCCCCTTCGCCGCCGACTTCTCCCAGCAGATCGCCCGGATGAACGGCGACGAGATCCGGATACTGCTGGAGGGCGCGACGTACCTCTTCTCCAACGAGTACGAGAAGGGGCTCATCGAGACGAAGACCGGCTGGAGCGACGAGGAGATCCTCGCCAAGGTCGGCCACCGGGTCACGACGCTGGGTGCGCGCGGCGTCCGTATCGAGCGGGTGGGCGAGGACCCGATCGAGGTCGGCTGCCCCGACGAGGAGCGCAAGGCCGACCCGACGGGCGTCGGCGACGCGTTCCGTGCCGGGTTCCTCTCGGGCCTCGTGTGGGGGGTCTCGCTGGAGCGGGCGGCCCAGGTCGGCTGCATGCTCGCGACGCTCGTCATCGAGACCGTGGGGACGCAGGAGTACCAGCTGCGTCGGGGGCACTTCATGGAGCGGTTCACCAAGGCGTACGGGGACGAGGCCGCGGAAGAGGTTCGGGGCTACCTGGTCTGAGTTTCGGGTGCGGGGGCGTGGGGGTTGGTCGCGCAACCCCGCGCCCCTTTCAGGGGCGCTCAGGTGAGCCGGCGTACCAAGTAAGCCGTTCCCTGCTCGGCCGGTTCCTCGCCGACATACTCCTGGCCCCGCATCTCGCACCACGCCGGGATGTCCAGTCTCGCCGCCTCGTCATCGGACAGGACCCGCACCCTGCCGCCCACCGGCACGGTGCCGATGACCTTCGCCAGTTCGATGACCGGGATCGGGCACCGCTTGCCCAGTGAGTCGACGACGACTTCCTCCGCCTGCGGCACGGCGGCCGTCGGCATCGGGGCGCCCAGCTTCTCCCGCACTCCCGCCACCACCCCCGGCAGCACCTCCAGGAACCGCTCCACATCCCCCTCGGCCGCCCCCGCCGGCAGTGACACCCGCACATTTCCCTCACTCAGTACGCCCATCGCCTTGAGCACATGGCTCGGCGTCAGCGTGCTGCTCGTGCAGGACGACCCCGAAGACACCGAGAAGCCCTCCCGGTCCAGCTCGTGCAGCAATGTCTCTCCATCGACATAGAGACAGGAGAAGGTGACGATCCCGGGCAGCCGCTGCTCGGCGTCGCCCACCACCTCCACGTCCGGCACCAACTCCGGTACCCGCGCGCGGATCCGTGCCGTCAGCTCCCGCAGTCGTACGGCCTCCCGCTCGGCCTCCGCCCGTACGGCCCGCAGCGAGGCGGCCGCCGCGACGATCGCCGGCAGGTTCTCGAAGCCGGGCGCCCGCCCCGACTCCCGTTCGTCCGAGGCCCCTTGGACGGCGAACCGCACCCCCTTGCGGACGACCAGCAGCCCGACCCCGCTCGGCCCGCCCCATTTGTGGGCGCTCGCCGTCAGCAACGACCAGTCGCCCGCCACCCGCCCCCACCCCAGCGACTGCGCCGCGTCCACCAGCAGCGGCACTCCGGCCGCCCGGCACACCTCGGCCACCGCCGCCACCGGCTGCACGGTCCCCACCTCGTGGTTGGCGGACTGGAGGCACGCGAGCGCGGTGTCCGGGCGGAGCGCCGCCTCGTAGGCGCCGACCTCCACCGCGCCGGTCCGCTCCACCGGCACCTGGGTCACCTGTCCACCCTCCGCCTCGAACACCTCGGCCGAATGGAGCACCGAGGAGTGTTCGACGGCTGACACGATCAGGTGACGCCCCGTACGGCGCCGACCGGCCAACGCACCTGAGATGCCTGTGTGTACGGCCCGCGTCCCGGAAGAGGTGAAAACCAGCTCGTCCGCCCGGCAACCGACAGCCTCGGCAGCCGCCTCCCGAGCGGCGTCCAGCAGCATGCGCGCCTTACGCCCTTCGCGGTACAGCCGGGAGGAATCGGCCCACCCGTCGTCAAGCGATGCCAACAACGCCTGGCGGGCAACAGGATGGAGCGGGGCAGCGGACGCAGCGTCAAAGTAGGACACACGGCAACGTTAAATCGTCGGTTGGAAATCAGGGGCGCGGGGCTGTGCCCATGTGCGGCTCCGTCGCGGGGCGCGACCAGCCACAACGCACCCGCACCCGCACCGCAAACCGCGACAACCCGAGCTATTGGGCGCCCATTCCCACCCCAACCGAGTGACAGGCGACGCGTATGCCCCCCTCCCCGCGAACCCCCGGAGGGCGTCGGCTAGGGTTTGGTCCGCATAAACATCCAAACCCCTGCCCGACGCAGGGCGGCGACCGACCAGCGAGAAGGCCGCAGCCGACCGCGCGGGCGAGACTCTCGGGAAGGCGCTACGTGAGTCCCAACGGCTCCGACCGCTCGCCGCGGCGCCCGATGCGGCGGAAGCTGCTGCAGGCAATGACCGCGGGCCTGGTCCTGGCATCCGCTACCGGATGCACATACAAGGACTTCCCCCGCCTTGGTATGCCCACCCCGACCACGGAAGAGGCTCCGCGGATCCTCTCCCTGTGGCAGGGCTCCTGGGCCGCCGCGCTCGCCGTCGGCGTGCTGGTGTGGGGTCTGATCATCTGGAGCGCCATCTTCCACCGGCGCAGCCGCACCAAGATCGAGGTCCCGGCCCAGACCCGGTACAACATGCCGATCGAGGCCCTGTACACGGTGGTGCCGCTCATCATCGTCTCGGTGCTGTTCTACTTCACGGCGCGCGACGAGACGAAGCTGCTCAGCCTCACCGACAAGAAGCCGGACGTCACGGTCAACGTCGTCGGCTTCCAGTGGAGCTGGGGCTTCAACTACATCACGCCCGTCGACGGTGTCACCGGCGACGCGAAGACCGACAAGAACCTGGACGCCATTCCGACCCGGTTCAAGGACGCGTTCCCGGCCAACGCCGGCGGTGTCTACGACGTCGGTACGCCGGGCACGAAGAACCCGCAGACCGGCAACCCCGGTCCGACGCTCTGGCTCCCCAAGGGTGAGACCGTCCGCTTCGTCCTCACCTCGCGTGACGTCATCCACTCCTTCTGGGTGGTCCCGTTCCTGATGAAGATGGACGTCATCCCGGGTCACACCAACGCGTTCCAGGTGACTCCGAACCAGGAGGGCACCTTCCTCGGCAAGTGTGCCGAGCTCTGCGGCGTCGACCACTCCCGGATGCTGTTCAACGTGAAGGTCGTCTCGCCCGAGCGCTACCAGCAGCACCTCAAGGACCTCGCCAAGAAGGGGCAGACCGGTTACATTCCCGCCGGCATCGCGCAGACGAGCCACGAGAAGAACCGGGAGACGAACAACCTGTGAGCATCCTCAACGAACCCCAGGGTGCCGCGGCAGCTGAGGGCTCTTACGCAGATGAGCTGCCGGTCAGGCGCAAGCAGCCCGGCAACGTGGTCGTCAAGTGGCTCACCACCACCGACCACAAGACCATCGGAACGCTGTATCTGGTCACGTCGTTCGCGTTCTTCCTGATCGGCGGTGTGATGGCGCTGCTGATGCGCGCCGAGCTCGCTCGCCCCGGTCTGCAGATCATGTCGAACGAGCAGTTCAACCAGGCGTTCACGATGCACGGCACGATCATGCTGCTGATGTTCGCGACGCCGCTGTTCGCCGGCTTCACGAACTGGATCATGCCGCTCCAGATCGGTGCTCCCGACGTCGCCTTCCCGCGGCTGAACATGTTCGCCTACTGGCTCTACCTGTTCGGCTCGACCATCGCGGTCGGCGGCTTCCTCACCCCGCAGGGAGCCGCGGACTTCGGCTGGTTCGCCTACTCGCCGCTGTCGGACGCGGTCCGCTCGCCGGGCATCGGCGCCGACATGTGGATCATGGGTCTGGCCTTCTCCGGCTTCGGCACCATCCTCGGTGCGGTCAACTTCATCACCACGATCATCTGCATGCGTGCACCCGGCATGACGATGTTCCGCATGCCGATCTTCGTGTGGAACGTGCTGCTGACCGCCGTCCTGGTCCTGCTCGCCTTCCCCGTCCTCGCCGCCGCGCTGTTCGCGCTGGAGGCGGATCGGAAATTCGGGGCACATGTCTTCGACGCGGCAAACGGCGGGGCACTGCTCTGGCAACACCTCTTCTGGTTCTTCGGACACCCAGAGGTGTACATCATCGCCCTGCCGTTCTTCGGCATCATCTCCGAGGTCATCCCGGTCTTCTCCCGCAAGCCGATGTTCGGCTACATGGGTCTGGTGGCCGCGACCATCTCGATCGCCGGTCTGTCCGTGACCGTGTGGGCGCACCACATGTACGTCACCGGCGGTGTGCTGCTGCCGTTCTTCTCCTTCATGACCTTCCTGATCGCGGTCCCGACCGGTGTGAAGTTCTTCAACTGGATCGGCACCATGTGGAAGGGCTCGTTGTCCTTCGAGACCCCGATGCTCTGGGCGACCGGCTTCCTGATCACCTTCACCTTCGGTGGTCTGACCGGTGTCATCCTGGCCTCGCCGCCGATGGACTTCCACGTCTCCGACTCGTACTTCGTCGTGGCCCACTTCCACTACGTGGTCTTCGGTACGGTCGTCTTCGCGATGTTCTCCGGCTTCCACTTCTGGTGGCCGAAGATGACGGGCAAGATGCTCGACGAGCGCCTCGGGAAGATCACCTTCTGGACGCTGTTCATCGGCTTCCACGGCACCTTCCTCGTCCAGCACTGGCTCGGTGCCGAGGGCATGCCGCGTCGTTACGCCGACTACCTGGCGGCGGACGGCTTCACCACCCTGAACACGATCTCGTCGATCAGCTCCTTCCTGCTCGGCCTGTCGATCCTGCCGTTCCTCTACAACGTGTGGAAGACGGCCAAGTACGGCAAGCCGGTGGGCGTCGACGACCCGTGGGGCTACGGTCGTTCGCTGGAGTGGGCGACCTCCTGCCCGCCGCCGCGGCACAACTTCGTCACCCTGCCGCGGATCCGCAGCGAATCGCCGGCCTTCGACCTGCACCACCCTGAGATCGCCGCCCTGGAGCAGCTGGAGCACGGCCACGCCGTCGCCGCTGTCGCGGGCAGCAAGGAGGCCGGCAAGTGAAGATCCAGGGCCGCATGTTCGTGTGGCTGAGTGTCTTCGTCCTCGTCATCGCGATCGTCTATGGCGTGTGGTCGAAGGAACCGGCCGGTACCACGGCACTCTTCCTGGCCTTCGGCCTGTGCATCATGATCGGCTTCTACCTGGGCTTCACCGCCTCGCGCGTCGACGCGGGTGCCCAGGACAACAAGGAGGCCGACGTCGCCGACGAGGCCGGCGAGATCGGCTTCTTCAGCCCGCACAGCTGGCAGCCGCTCGCCCTCGGCGTCGGCGGCGCGCTGGCCTTCCTCGGTGTCGCGGTCGGCTGGTGGCTGCTGTACTTCTCGGCACCCATCATCATGATCGGCCTTTTCGGCTGGGTGTTCGAGTACTACCGCGGTGAGAACCGCACCCAGTAGGCACGCGCCGAACGCAGCAGGAGCCCGGATCCTCCGTCAGGAGAGTCCGGGCTCCTGCCGTTTCCGGCCCGTTCGCGCCTTCGGCGCAGCGTCGGTCCCCCGTCCGGGCTAACTGCCGCGCCGGTCCGGAAAACATCTCATAGCGTGACAGTATGAGTCACTCTCCGTGCGCCCGTACCGTCGTCAGCTGCACCCTGCTGGTGATCGCCCTCGGCGCGGGCGTCACCGCCTGCGGTTCGGACGGCAACCCCCTCGCGGACAAGCCGTACGACGCGGCGGACCAGATCTCCTTCAACACCCCCACCGGGACGGGGAAGCGGGCCGACCCGGACAAGCCCCTGGAGGTCGTCGCCAAGAGCGACGAGGACCGCATCACGGACGTCACGGCCCAGGACGCCACCGGGCGCTTCGTGGCGGGCGAACTCGACGCCGACGGCCGCCGCTGGCACAGCACCTCCCCGCTGGCCGCCAACGCCCACTACACGGTCCAGGTCAGTACCGAGGACCGGGACGGCGCGCCCGGCCGCAAGATCCTCACCTTCGACACCAGCACGCCCACCACCCGGCAGGCGCTGAAGGTCACCTTCGGCCCCAAGGCGGGCGAGTACGGCGTGGGCCAGCCGGTCACCGCCCAACTCGACCACGGGATCAAGGACAAGGCCCAGCGCGCCATCGTCGAGCGCGCCCTCAGGGTCGACTCCGTCCCGGCCGTGGAGGGCTCCTGGTACTGGGTGAGCGACAAGGAACTCCACTACCGGCCCAAGGACTACTGGCCCACCCACGCCACCATCCAGGTGCACAGCAACCTGGACGGCGTCAGGATCAGCGACCGCCTGTGGGGCGGCGCGGCCAAACCCCTCAAGCTCACCACGGGCGACAAGCTCCTCGCCGTCACGGACGCCGGCGCCCACCAGATGACGGTCTACAAGGACGACAAGGAGATCAACCAGATCCCCATCACCACCGGCAAACCGGGCTTCGAGACCCGCAACGGCGTCAAGGTCGTCCTGGAGAAGCAGTACTTCGTACGCATGCGCGGCACCACGGTCGGCATCGCCGAGGGCACCTCGGACTCGTACGACCTCCCGGTCTACTACGCCACCCGGGTCACCTGGTCGGGCGAGTACGTGCACGCCGCGCCCTGGTCGGTGGGGTCCCAGGGCTACGCGAACGTCAGCCACGGCTGCACCGGCATGAACACCTCGAACGCCGAGTGGTTCTTCGACACCTTCCACCCGGGCGACCTGGTGAAGGTCGTCAACTCCAACGGCAAGACGATGGAGAACTTCGGCAACGGCTTCGGCGACTGGAACCTCGCCTGGAAGGACTGGCGCAAGGGCAGCGCCCTCACCAACGGCACCCCGGACGGCCCGAGGCCGGAGGACGCGGTACGTCTGCAGCCGACGTCAGTGTGAGAAACCAGGGGCGCGGGGCCGTATCCGATATGCGGCTGCCGCCGCGTGGGCGCGACCAGCCACCCACGACCGGCACTCGCGCACCGACCGGCACTCGCGCACGTACCGCGCCCCGCCCCCTCCTAGGCGCTCTGCAGCCTCTTCTGCCGCAACAAGGACGCCAGGGCCCCCGCGAACTCCACCGGCTCCACAGGCAGCGTCACAGCCGCGTCCGCCCGGCTCCACGTGGCGAGCCACGCATCCTGCGGCCGCCCGATCAGCACCAGCACCGGCGGGCAGTTGAACACCTCGTCCTTGATCTGCCGGCACACCCCCATGCCCCCCAGCGGCACCGCCTCGCCGTCCAGGACGCACACGTCGATCCCGCCCTTGTCCAGCTCGGCGATGACCGCCTCGGGCGTCGCGCACTCCACGAACTCTACGAACGGCACATCGGGAGCCGGCCGCCGGCCGGCGGCCAGCCGTACCTGCTCGCGGGTGTTGGAGTCGTCGCTGTAGACCAGCACCGTGGCGGTCGGCTGCATTGTTCCTCCGAGACGTCAGCGTCGTACGGACAGGACCGATGGGCCGGATGCTACTCCCCTGAACACCTCGTCAACACCTGTTGGAACACCGCTTCGATGGGCCATCCGGGCACTACACAGGGGGCGGACACTCCGAACGGCACCCCCCGGAGTGAGCGCGAGATAAGCGACCGACATAATGTCGGTCGTGGCGACAGCAACGACAGTAGAAACCGGGCACGCGCACCCGTCGGTCAACAGGCCGAACCTCACCAGCGTCGGAACCATCATCTGGCTGAGTTCCGAGCTGATGTTCTTCGCGGCCCTCTTCGCGATGTACTTCACCCTGCGATCGGTGACCGGCGAGGCTCACTGGAAGGAGATGGCGAGTCATCTCAACATCCCCTTCTCGGCGACCAACACCACGATCCTGGTGCTCTCCTCCCTCACCTGCCAGCTCGGCGTGTTCGCCGCCGAGCGCGGGGACGTGAAGAAGCTCCGGGGCTGGTTCATCGTCACCTTCATCATGGGTGCGATCTTCATCGGCGGTCAGATCTACGAGTACACGAGCCTGGTCAAGGAGGACGGGATCTCCCTCTCCTCCGACCCGTACGGTTCGGTGTTCTACCTGACCACCGGTTTCCACGGCATGCACGTGACGGGCGGCCTCATCGCCTTCCTGTTCGTCCTGGGGCGCACCTACGCGGCGAAGAGGTTCACGCACGAGCAGGCGACCGCGGCCATCGTCGTGTCCTACTACTGGCACTTCGTCGACGTCGTCTGGATCGGCCTCTTCGCCACGATCTACCTGATCAAGTAGCCGGGCCGGCACCACGCGCCGTAGAAGCGCACTTTCCAGAAGCATCGACGCAGAAGATCCTGACACCGGGGTAATCCGTGAAAAAGCTCTCCGCACGACGACGCCATCCGCTGGCGGCGGTCGTCGTCCTACTCCTCGCGCTGGCATGCACAGGGGGGCTGTACGCCGCGTTCGCACCCGCGGGCAAGGCGCAGGCCGATGAAACATCCCAGTCCCTGACCATCGAGGAGGGCAAGAAGCTCTACTCGGTCGGTTGCGCCAGCTGCCACGGCACCGGCGGTCAGGGTTCGTCCGACGGCCCCAGCCTGGTGGGCGTGGGCGCCGCGGCCGTCGACTTCCAGGTCGGCACCGGCCGTATGCCGGCCGCCACCTCGCAGGGCCCGCAGGTCGTCGCGAAGAAGAACATCTACACCCAGGCCCAGATCGACCAGCTCGCGGCGTACATCGCCTCGCTGGGCGCCGGTCCCGAGGTCCCGACCTCGGAGCAGTACGGCCCGGACGGTGCCGACATCGCCAAGGGTGGCGAGCTCTTCCGCACCAACTGCGCGCAGTGCCACAACTTCGTGGGCTCGGGTGGTGCGCTGACCAAGGGCAAGTTCGCCCCGAGCCTTGAGGGTGTCGACCCGAAGCACATCTACGAGGCCATGCAGACGGGCCCGCAGAACATGCCGTCCTTCCCCGACACCACGCTGACGGAGAAGAACAAGAAGGACATCATCGCGTACCTGAACGCGGTCAACAGCAGCAACACGGAGAACCCCGGCGGTCTCAACCTGGGCGGCCTCGGGCCGGTCAGTGAGGGTCTGTTCGCCTGGATCTTCGGTCTCGGTGCACTGATCGCGGTCGCCGTCTGGGTCGCCGCTCGGACCGCAAAGGCCAAGAAGTCATGAGTAGCCAAGACATTCCAGAAGAGAACCTGCCTGCTGAGCAGGACCACGCGCACGGCGCTGTGAGCGTCGCGGACGAGAAGGACCCCTTCTCGGACCCGGGTCTGCCGCCCCACGAGCACCGGATCCAGGACATCGACGAGCGGGCCGCCAAGCGGTCCGAGCGCGTCGTGGCCATGCTGTTCACGGTGTCGATGCTGGCCACCGTCGGCTTCATCGCCTCCTATGTGACGATCCCCAAAGACAAGTCGATCTTCGTCTTCCCGATCGGTCACATCAGCGCGCTGAACTTCGCCCTGGGCCTGACCCTCGGCGCGGCGCTGTTCTGCATCGGCGCGGGCGCGGTCCACTGGGCCCGCACCCTGATGTCCGACGTGGAGGTCGCCGACGAGCGGCACGCCATCTCGGCCCCGCCGGAGGTCAAGGCCAAGGTCCTGGCCGACTTCAAGCAGGGCGCGAAGGAGTCGGCGATCGGCCGGCGCAAGCTGATCCGCACCACGATGTTCGGCGCGCTGACCCTGGTCCCGCTCTCCGGCGTCGTGCTGCTGCGCGACCTCGGCCCGCTGCCCGGCACCTCGCTGCGCCACACGGTGTGGTCGAAGGGCAAGCTGCTCGTCAACATGAACACCAACGAGCCGCTGCGTCCCTCCGACGTCGCCGTCGGCTCGCTGACCTTCGCCAAGCCCGAGGGCGTCGAGGAGTCCCAGGAGGACTTCCAGAACGTGATGGCGAAGGCGGCCCTGATGATCATCCGGCTGCAGCCGGACAACATCAAGGACAAGCGCGAGCTGGAGTGGTCCCACGAGGGCATCGTGGCCTACTCGAAGATCTGCACCCACGTGGGCTGCCCGATCTCGCTGTACGAGCAGCAGACCCACCACGTGCTCTGCCCGTGCCACCAGTCCACCTTCGACCTCTCCGACGGAGCCCGAGTGATCTTCGGCCCGGCCGGCCACGCCCTGCCGCAGCTGCGCATCGGCGTGAGCGAGGAGGGCTACCTCCAGGCGCTCGGCGACTTCGACGAGCCCGTCGGTCCTGCCTTCTGGGAGCGCGGATGAGCACTACAGAGAACACCGAGTCCCGCGAACGCGGGACGGCGCCGGCCGGCGAGCGTGTCGCCGACTGGGCCGACGGACGGCTCGGGATCTACTCCCTGGCCAAGTCCAACATGCGCAAGATCTTCCCCGACCACTGGTCGTTCATGTTGGGCGAAGTGTGCCTGTACAGCTTCATCATCATCATCCTGACGGGTGTGTATCTGACGCTGTTCTTCCACCCGTCGATGAACGAGGTGGTGTACCACGGCAGCTACGTCCCGCTCCAGGGACAGCTGATGTCCGAGGCGTTCAGCTCGACCCTGCACATCTCCTTCGACGTGCGCGGTGGTCTGCTCATCCGGCAGATCCACCACTGGGCCGCGCTGATCTTCCTCGCCGGCATGTTCGTGCACATGATGCGCGTGTTCTTCACCGGCGCGTTCCGCAAGCCGCGTGAGATCAACTGGCTGTTCGGCTTCCTGCTGTTCGTCCTGGGCATGTTCACCGGCTTCACCGGTTACTCGCTCCCGGACGACCTGCTCTCCGGCACCGGTGTCCGCTTCACCGAGGGCGCCATCCTGTCGATGCCGATCGTCGGCACGTACATCTCGTACTTCCTCTTCGGCGGCGAGTTCCCCGGCCACGACTTCGTGGGGCGGTTCTACTCGATCCACATCCTGCTGCTGCCGGGCATCATGCTCGGCCTGGTGGTGGGCCACCTGATCCTGGTCTTCTACCACAAGCACACGCAGTTCGCGGGTCCCGGAAAGTCCGAGAAGAACGTCGTCGGCATGCCGCTGCTGCCGGTCTACATGGCCAAGGCCGGAGGCTTCTTCTTCCTGGTCTTCGGTGTCATCGCGGCCATCGCGGCGACCACCCAGATCAACCCGATCTGGGCCATGGGCCCCTACCGTCCGGACCAGGTGTCCACCGGCGCCCAGCCCGACTGGTACATGGGCTTCGCCGAGGGTCTGATCCGTTACATGCCGGGCTGGGAGATCAACTTCTGGGGCCACACCCTGGTCCTGGGCGTCTTCATCCCGCTGGTCCTGTTCGGTCTGGTGCTGGGCGCGATCGCGCTCTACCCGTTCATCGAGTCCTGGGTCACCGGCGACAAGAGCGAGCACCACATCCTGGACCGCCCGCGCAACGCCCCGACCCGTACCGGGTTCGGTGTCGCCTGGGTGACCGTGTACATGATCGGCCTGATCGGTGGTGGCAACGACCTCATCGCCACCCACTTCCATCTGTCGATCAACGACGTGACCTGGTTCGTCCGGATCTTCTTCTTCGCCGGACCGGTGATCGCGTTCCTCGTCACCAAGCGGATCTGCCTCGGCCTGCAGCGCCGGGACCGCGAGAAGGTGCTGCACGGTCGCGAGACCGGCATCATCAAGCGGCTGCCACACGGTGAGTTCATCGAGGTCCACGAGCCGCTCTCGCAGGAGCAGCTGCACACCCTCACGGCGCACCACCAGTACGAGCCGGCCCAGGTCGGCCCGGCGGTCGACGAGAACGGTGTCGAGCGCAAGATCAAGGGCTCCGAGAAGCTCCGCGCCAAGCTGAGCAACGCCTACTACGGCGAGGACAACCAGATCCCGAAGCCGACTGTCGAGGAGTACAAGGAGATCACGAGCGGCCACGGCCACCACTGATCCACCGCGTCGCCACGCCACAGCCGAAGGGCCCCCGTCCGGTGTACGGACGGGGGCCCTTCGCCGTGCTCGGAGCTGGATAGGGTAGGCCTGAGAACCTCTGTTGCCCGTACGACGATCAGGAGCGGCTTTATGAGCGCTGTGACCCCCGCTGGAGGCGACACCGCGGCGGGCCGTTCCTGGCCCGAGGTACTGAACGCGCTGCTGTACGGCCAGGACCAGAGCGCGGACGCGACGGCCTGGGCGATGGACCAGATCATGCGCGGCCAGGCGACCGACGCCCAGATCGCCGGCTTCGTCGTCGCCCTGCGGGCCAAGGGCGAGACGGTCGACGAGATCAACGGCCTGGTCCGCACGATGTACGCGCACGCCAACGTCATCGAGGTGCCGGGCCGCACGGTCGACATCGTCGGCACCGGCGGCGACGGCGCCAAGACGGTGAACATCTCCACGATGTCGGCGCTCGTGGTGGCCGGCACCGGCGCGAAGGTCGTCAAGCACGGCAACCGGGCCGCGTCCTCCGCGTCCGGGGCCTCCGACGTCCTGGAGAAGCTCGGCGTCAACCTCGACCTGACCCCGCAGCGGGTCGCCGAGGTCGCCGAGGAGGCCGGCATCACCTTCTGCTTCGCCATCAAGTTCCACCCGGCGCTGCGCCACGCGGGTGCCGCGCGCGGCCAGCTGGGCATCCGCACGGTCTTCAACATCCTCGGCCCGCTGACCAACCCCGCGCAGGTGCGCGCCCAGGCGGTCGGCGTCGCGGACCCGCGGATGGCCCCGGTCGTCGCGGGCGTCTTCGCGGAGCGCGGCAACTCCTCCCTCGTCTTCCGCGGCGACGACGGCCTCGACGAACTGACGACGACCGCGACGTCCCACGTCTGGATCGTCCGCGACGGCAAGGTCACGGAGGAGACCTTCGACCCCCGTGACGTCGGCATCGGTCTGGTCCCCGTGGAAGCGCTGCGGGGCGGCGACCCGTCGTACAACGCGGAGGTCGCCCGCAGGCTGCTGGACGGCGAGCAGGGGCCGGTACGGGACGCGGTGCTGCTGAACTCGGCGGCGGCCCTGGTGGCCCTGGACCCGGGCACGGGCACCCTGGCGGAGCAACTCCGCGCCGGCATGGACAAGGCGGCGGAGTCGATCGACTCGGGCGCCGCCAAGCGGGCCCTTGAGCGCTGGGCGGCGGCGACGAACAGGTAGGGGCGGGCGCGGTCAGGGGGCTGAGGCGCGGTACGGCACCTCCCCCACTGCCTCAAGGGCGTGGGGGACCCCAGCCGCGCCGTCGCGGCTGGTCGCCGCTGCGGCGGAGAAAGGGGAAACACCCCCGTCCCGTCATCCGGACAGGAGTTGCGCGGCCGCGATCACTTCACCTACGTTTCTTCCCAGGTCATGAGTGACAGTCATGAGGCCCCGGCCGACTGTCCGGCAACCCTCCGTCCGTGGCGGGGTGCCCCGGGTGAAGACCAGGCCGTAGGCAGCGAGGTCTACGGCAAGCGCGGACCCCTCGGACACCAGGGGTCCTGGTCGTCGAGGAGTCTCCCGTGAGCAAGCGAATGCGATAGGGCCGCAGAGCCCCGCCTCCGCATCCCTTTGCATCCCCTTTTTCTCTTTCTCCGTGCTGGAGCCGCGGTCGTCCGCGCGCTCGCGCGGTGATTCCGCCTCGCCTCTCACGGGAGTTCCGCCATGTCCGTCTCCACCGTTGCCTCCGCCCAGTCCGTTTGTGCCCCCTTGCCCGTTCTGGGGCGGGATGTCACCGTCCCGCTCGTCACCGGCGGCGAGGTCACCTACGCCGCCCTCGACTACGCGGCCAGCGCCCCCGCCCTCCAGCGGGTCTGGGACGACGTGGCGGCGTACGCGCCCTACTACGGCAGCGTCCACCGCGGCGCCGGCTACCTCTCCCAGCTCTCCACGGACCTCTTCGAGAACGCCCGCCGGACCGTCGCAGAGTTCCTCGACTGCCGCCCCGACGACCAGCTGGTCTTCACCCGTTCGACGACGGACTCCCTGAACCTCCTGGCCCGTGCTCTCCCCGCCGACTGCCAGGTCTTCGTCTTCGAGACCGAGCACCACGCCTCCCTGCTGCCGTGGCAGGACGCCCGCGTCACCTACCTCAACGCGCCCCGCACCCCGCGGCAGGCCGTCGAGACCCTGGAGCGCGCCCTCGCCGACCGGGACCCGTACGGCCCGGCCCTGGTCTGCGTCACCGGCGCGTCCAACGTCACCGGCGAGCTGTGGCCGGTACGGGAGCTCGCGGCCGCCGCGCACGCGCACGGCGCCCGGATCGTCCTGGACGCCGCCCAGCTGGCCCCGCACCACCCCGTCTCCGTCCGGGACCTGGACGTCGACTGGGTCGCCTTCTCCGGCCACAAGCTGTACGCCCCCTTCGGCTCCGGCGTCCTGGCCGGCCGCGCCGACTGGCTGCAGGCGGCCGAGCCGTACCTCGCGGGCGGCGGCGCCAGCCGCAAGGTCACCCGGCGCGAGGACGGGGGAGTGGCCGTGGAGTGGCACGAGAGCGCGGCGCGGCACGAGGCGGGCTCCCCGAACGTCATCGGCGCCTACTCCATCGCCTCCGCCTGCAAGGCGCTCACCGAGGCCGGATTCGACACACTGGTCACCCGCGAGCAGCACCTGGTCGAGAAGGTGCGGGCCGGGCTGGCCGAGATCCCGGAGGTCCGGGTCCTCTCCCTCTTCGGCGACGACGCCCCGCGCGTCGGCGTGATCAGCTTCGTGGTGGACGGCTGGAACAGCTCGCACTTCGCCGCCGCCCTCTCCGCCGATTACGGCATCGGCGTCCGCGACGGCCTCTTCTGCGCCCACCCGCTGGTCAGGACCCTGCTGGGCTCCGACCCGCAGACCCAGGGCGAGTGCGGGGCACCGGAGGCGGCACCGGGCGAGAAGTCCCTCAACGCCATCCGCGTGAGCTTCGGCGCGGGGACGCCGGACGAGCACGTCGAGCGTTTCGTGACGGCGGTACGGGAACTGGTGACCGACGGCGCGAAGTGGTCGTACCGCACGGAGGACGGCCGCTGCGTCCCGGCGGTGAGCTGACTTGCCTGAAAGGGGCGCTCCGGTGAGCGCCCCTTCTAGTTGTCCAGCCCGATCGCGAACGCCGCCTCCAGGTCGTGCTGGGAGTACGTGCGGAACGCGACGTGCGTGTCCGTGCCCTCCACGCCCTGGATCTTGCTGATCCGGCCCGGGATCACCTCGGCCAGGTCCTCGTGCTCGCGCACCCGGACCATGGCGATCAGGTCGTACGTACCGGTGACGGAGAAGACCTCGCTGACGCTCTCCAGTGCGGCGATCTGTTCCGCGATCTCGGGGATCCGGTCCACGCTGGTCTTGATGAGGACGATCGCGGTGATCACGGCTGGTTCTCTCCCTCGGGTGCCGGAGCTGGGGCGCTTCTCACTTTAGTCGCCCGCCCGTCGCCCACCACCGCCCTTCCGGGGCCGCGCTTCGCGCCTTTCCTTTTTCCGTACCGGACCCACGCGTAGCCGAACCCGAGTCCGAAGCCGACCAGGTGGGCGAGGTAGGCCACGCCGGGGCCGGAGGGGGCCTGGTTCAGGGCCAGCCACTGGAGGGCCGCCCAGAACGGGAGGACCACCCAGGCCGGGAAGCGGAGCGGGAGGAAGAAGAGGAAGGGGAGGAGACTGGTCACGCGGGCGTTGGGGAACAGGTACAGGAACGCTCCGAGGACCGCCGAGATCGCCCCGGACGCGCCTACCAGCGACTGCGGGGACGTGGCGTTGGCGACCGCGTAGCCGAGCAGCGCGAGATAGCCGCAGCCGATGTAGAAGAGGGTGAACTCCACGCGGCCCATCCGTTCCTCGGTCATCGCCCCGAAGACGAAGAGGAAGAGCATGTTGCCGAGCAGGTGCACCCAGCTGCCGTGGATGAACAGCGCCGTGGCCGGGGTGAGCGCCTCCCGTGCCGGACCGTCGAACAGGTCGGCGGGCACCACCCCCCAGTGCCGGAAATACGCCCGCTGGGCGGTCGCCAGGGCCTCTCCGGTGCCGTAGGACGGGGTGAAGCCGGAGGCGGGGCCGAGTACGAAGATCAGGCAGCACACGGCGATCAGGGTGTACGTCATGGGCGCGGACGTGCCCCGCAGGCTCCGCCGGGTCCGGGCCGCCGTCGTGTTCCAGTTGCCGATCATGGACATAGAGCATGGCGTAACCGGACGCAGTGGTGCAGATCGCCTCGCCGCCATGGAGAGGGCGGCGTCGAGTACCCGCCAGGCCGTAGGGTTACGAGCCACACGCGTCCGGACGGCGCGTCACGGACACTAGAAGGAAGCGAACAAGCCACGATGACGGTTCCCCTGCCGACCGCCACGACGCGGTGGCGCTGCACCCTCTGCGGCAACCTCACCCGCTTCGACGTGACCCGCTCGTCGAAGGTGGTCGAGTACGTCCACCTCGACCTTGCCGGTGAGCCGAAGGTCGAGGAGCGCGAGGTGGTCAGTGAGACCATCGAGTCGGTGCGCTGCCGCTGGTGCAACGCGGTGGACCAGGTGGAACTCGTGGACAGGCCGGGCGCCGACTCCTGAGACCGGGAGCCGGCCCCGTACAGGTGATGGGGTGTGACGGATGGTGGAGACCACAGGCGGGGGGCCGGGCGACGGCACCGCCGAGGTGCTTGACCGTCCGTTGCCCGACGGTGTGCGACGGCGTGTCGTACAGATCGTGTCGGACGGGTTCGGCGGGCTGACCGTCGCCGAACTGCCCGCACAGCTGCGACAGTACGCCCGCTTTGCCCCGAATCGCCGGGCCAAGTTCGCGGGGAACGCGATGGCGGCCGCGCTGGAGACGGACACCCTCTTCCGGCAGCGGATCGGGGAGAAGCTGAGAGAGGCCCAGCCGGAACTGGCCGGCGCCCTGGACTCCGGCTCCCCGCCCCCGGCCGCGGACCCGCTCGACGTGGCGGCCGCGGCCTATGTGCTGCGCCCCACGGGCTGGGTGAAGCTCGTGGCGGCGGCCGGCGAGGAGGCCCAGCGGGCCGACGCCGAGCGGGCCGACGAGGAGAGCCGGGCCGAACTGGAGCGGCTGCGCGAGGAACTGGACCGGGCCCGGGAGCTGACCCGGTCCGAGACGGAGCGGCTGCGCGCCGAGCTGGACGCGGCCAAGAGGGAAGCGGAATCGCTTCATCGCAAGCTGCGGGCCGCGCTGAGCGACGTGAAGCGCGGCGAGGCGGCGCTGCGCAAGCTGCAGGCCGAGATGGAGGCGGGGCGGGCCGAGGGGCAGTCCCTGGTGTCCGCCGCGGAGAGCGAGAGCCGGCGGCTCAAGGCCCGGCTCGGCGAGGCCGAGGCGGCCCTGGAGGCCAGCCGCCGGGCCGCCCGGGAGGGGCGCAGCGTCGAGGACATGCGGCTGCGGCTGCTGCTCGACACCGTCCTCGACGCGGCCCAGGGGCTGCGCCGGGAGCTTGCCCTGCCGCCGGTCTCGGTGCGGCCCGCCGAGACCGTGGACGCGGTCGAACCGGGACGAATGACCCCGAAGGACATCGCGGCGCGCGCACTGTCCGAGCACGACCCGGCGATCCTCAACCAGCTGCTCGCCCTGCCCCAGGCGCACTTGGTCGTCGACGGCTACAACGTGACCAAGACCGGCTATCCGCAGATGCCGCTGGAGAAGCAGCGGCTGCGGCTGCTCGGCCAGCTCTCCCAGCTCGCCGCCCAGACCGGCGCCGAGGTCACCTGTGTCTTCGACGGCGCCGAGCTGGCCGCGCCGGTGCTGCTCGCCCCGCCGCGCGGGGTCCGCGTCCTCTTCTCCAAGCCCGGTGTCACCGCCGACGAGTTGATCCGCCAGCTGGTGCGCGCCGAGCCGCCGGGCCGTCCGGTGATCGTCGCCTCGACCGATCGCGAGGTCGCCGACGGGGTCGCGAAGGCGGGGGCCCGTCCGGTCGCTTCTGCGATGCTTCTGAAGCGACTGTCCTGAACGTGCAACCCGCATATGCAATGCCCGAATTGACCGAACCGTCACGCAACGTAGCGTCAATCGTGCATTACTGCTCGTGAGTTATGTGCAAAGAGTGCGTTGCGTGACCACTTTTTTCGCTGCTGGGTTTGAACTGATCACAGGTAGGTCACTAGGGTCTGGGCTCGAACCTCCACACGGGTGATCACTCAAACGAAGGAGCCCGTCTCCGTGGCGTCCCATCGTCGACCCAAGCAGCCGAGCCGTGCGCGCGTGACCGTGCTCACCACCGCAGCGGCCGCCGCCGTAGTCCTCAGCGCCAACGCCGCCAACGCGGCACCCAGCGAGAAGCTGACCAAGGACGAGGTCAAGGCGAAGGTCGACAAGCTCTACGAGGAGGCCGAGCAGGCCACCGAGAAGCTCGACGGGGCCAAGGACAAGCAGCAGAAGCTGCAGAAGGAAATATCCACGATCCAGGACAACGTGGCCCGTGGTCAGGAAGACCTCAACAAGCTGCGGGACAGCCTCGGTTCGCTGGCCACCGCGCAGTACCGCTCGGGTGGCATCGACCCGTCGGTCCAGCTCTTCCTCTCGTCCGATCCGGACGACTACCTCGACAAGGCGTCCACGCTCGACCAGTTGAGCAGCCAGCAGGTCGAGGCCCTGAAGAAGATTCAGGACAAACAGCGCGAACTCGCCCAGGAGCGGGCAGAGGCCTCCGACAAGCTCAAGGACCTCTCTGCCACCCGCACCGAGCTGGCCAAGCAGAAGTCGGCCGTCCAGGGCAAGCTCGCCGACGCGCAGAAGCTGCTCAACACCCTGACGGCCAAGGAGAAGGCGGCGCTCGACGCCGAGCAGGCCCAGGCCGCCAGCCGCGCCTCCTCGCGCGTGGACCTCGGCAACACGGGCTCCGCCTCCGGCCGGGCCGCCAGCGCCTTCGCCGCCGCCCAGTCCGTGATCGGCTCGCCGTACGTCTACGGCGCCTCCGGCCCGTCCTCCTTCGACTGCTCGGGCCTGACCTCCTGGGCCTACGCCCAGGCCGGCGTCACCATCCCGCGCACCTCCGAGGCGCAGGCCAACGCCGGCACCCGCATCTACAGCGAGAGCGACCTCAAGGTCGGCGACCTGGTCATCTTCTACGGCGACTACCACCACGTCGGCCTGTACGCCGGCAACGGCCAGGTGCTGCACGCCCCGCACACCGGTGCCGTCGTGCGCTACGAGGCGATGAGCGACATGACCTTCGAGTTCGGCGTCCGGATCTGACTCCACCGGGTTACCGCGACACCCGTACGGCCGAAGATCAACTTGCCGTGGCGCCCGAACGGGCGAATCGCGGCAACCGGAACTGACTCCACGCCCCGCCGGTGACCTGCGTCAGCGGCGGGGCGTCACGTTGTGTGGCCGCCGAGGTCTTTGGCCGGGGTGTGGTCACGCGGCTACTGTCGGGCGCGTTTCCTCCGGCGCCGGGGCACCCCCGTCCCCGCGCCGGAGGAAGCGGTACCTGTCCGCCAGCAGAAGGACCGCCGTGGGGTCTCATCGCCGTCTCGCATCGTCGTCCGGGTTCAACCGGGGCGCCGGTGCCGCAATCTGCGTGCTGTCGGCCGCGGCCGCCGCGCTCGGTGCCGTACCGGCGAGCGCCGCCCCGCACGCCGACACCCGTGCCGAGGTGGACCGGCTGTACCGGCAGGCCGAGGAGGCGACCCAGGCCTACGACAAGGCCGACGAGCGGGCCGGTGCGCTGCGCCGCGAGGTGAACGACTCCCAGGACCGCATCGCCCGCCAGCAGGAGCGCATCAACACTTTGCGGGAGGCGCTGGGTTCGCTCGCCGGCGCCCAGTACCGCTCCGGCGGTATGGACCCCACCGTGGCCCTGCTGTTCTCCGACGACCCGCAGGACTACCTCGACCGGGCCTCCCTCCTCGACCGCGTCGACGCCCGCCAGGCCGGGCAGCTCAGGCGGCTCCAGGCGGCGATGCGCGAACTCGCCCAGGAGCGCGCCGAGGCCGCCGGGAACCTCGTCGAGCTGGAGAAGAGCCGCAAGGCGGTCGCCTCCCACAAGGCCGTCGTGGAGCGGAAGCTCGCCAAGGCCCGGCGGCTGCTCAACGCGATGCCCGCCGCCGACCGTGTCGCCTTCGAGCACGCCTCCCGCGGCGACGACCGGGCCGACCTGCCCGACCTCTCCGGCGCGGCCGCCACCGACGCCCGCGCCGCCGCCGCGATCGCCGCCGCCCGCTCCGCCCTCGGCAAGCCCTACGTCTGGGGCGCCAGCGGCCCCTCCGGCTTCGACTGCTCGGGCCTGATGCAGTGGTCGTACGCCCACGCCGGGATCCACCTCCCGCGCACCTCGCAGGAGCAGCGCCACGTCGGCCACCAGGTCCCGCTCTCCCAGGCACAACCCGGTGACCTGGTCGTCTACCACTCCGACGCCAGCCACGTGGGCATGTACGTCGGCAACGGCCAGGTCATCCACGCCCCCTACCCCGGCGCCCCGGTCCGCTACGACCCGGTCGGAATGATGCCGGTCTCCTCCGTCACCCGGCCCTGACTTCCGGGCTCCTGCCCTTACGATCGGAAAGTGGCTGGTCGTGGACGGGTGTGGCGCTCAGGAACGGTGGGGCTGTGTCTGCTGCTCCTGCCGCTGGCCGGATGCGGCGGCGGGCAGTCGTCGACCGGCACGGCCATGGCCGAGGTGCAGCAGGTCCTGGACCGCCGCTCGGCCGCGGTCCTCGGCCACGACGAGCAGGCGTACGCCGAGACCGGCACCCGGAGCTCGTACGCCGACCTGCGGGCCGTGCCGCTGGCGGACTGGAGCTACCGGCTGACCGCCCTCCACCCCGACGGCGCCGGGGTCACCGCCGACGCGCAGCTCAGCTACCGGATACAGGGGTACGACAAGGCGCCGGTGACGACGGACCGGGCGCTGACCCTCAGCCGCACCGCCGACGGAAAGTGGTATGTCACATACGACAAGCCCGCCGAGAAGTCCGGGCAGCAGCTCTGGGACCAGGGCAAGGTGACCGCCGTCAAGACCACCCACACCCTCGTCCTGGGCGTCGGCCAGTCCCGGACCACCCTGCGCGGCTACGCCCGCCTCGCCGACACCGCCGTCCCCGCGGTCTCCAAGGCCTGGGGCACGGACTGGACGCAGCGGGTGGTCCTGCTCGTGCCCGGGTCGCTGAACGGCATGGCCGGCCTGCTGGGCGCCCCCGCCTCCAACTACAAGGGCATCGCCGCCGTCACCACCGGCGAGGCGGGAGGCTCCGGCCAGGCCCCGGCCGACCGGGTCATCCTCAACCCGGAGGCGTACGCCGTCCTCGGCGCGGTCGGCAGACAGGTCGTCCTCACCCACGAGACGACCCACGTGGCCACCCGCGCCCACACCACGGCCGCCACCCCGCTCTGGCTCTCCGAGGGCTACGCCGACTGGATCGGCTACCTCGACACCGGCCGCACGCCCACCGAGGCGGCCCCCGAACTCGCCCGCGCCGTCGAGGCCGGAGACGCCCCCGAAGACCTCCCCGCCGACAAGGACTTCGGCTTCACCGACGACCCCACCAAACTGGCCCAGGCCTACGAGGGCGGCTGGCTGGCCTGCCGGATGATCGCCGCCCACTGGGGCGAGGAGAAGCTCGGCGCCTTCTACCGGGCCGTCGGCGCGCACAAGGAACGGGCGGGCGCGGTGGAGGACGCCCTGAGGACGGAACTCGGCACGACCCTGCCGGACTTCACCGCCCGCTGGCGGGACTACCTGACGGCGCAGCTGGGCGGCTGAGCCGGTCGCACCCGGGCTCAGGAGGAGACCGGGGTCTCCTTCGCGGGGGTCGCCTGAGCCGGGAAGGGGGCGACGGCGTCCTCGGTCACCGTGGAGCGCCACAGCGCGCGGGCCGCCGTGACCGTGGCCGCCACCAGCAGGCCGTTGCGCAGGAGCAGCAGGGTGATGCCGTACCAGTCGCTGACGACGACGTGCGAGAAGCCGACCGGGAACTCCAGGACCGTCACGAAGGCCGCCAGGAGGAGCAGGACGGCCGGGAGGGTCATGCGGCCGGCGCGGAAGCAGAGGCAGACGGCGGCCAGGCCCACCAGCCACACCATGTACTGGGGGCTGATCACCCGGCTGGTGACCGTGAACATCAGGACGGCGGTGAAGGCCGCGTCCGCGAGCGTGTGGGAGCGGAAGCGGGCCGCCGACAGCCGCCACAGCAGCAGCCAGCCGAACGCGAGCGCGGTGAGCAGCAGGGCCGCCGTGCTCACCGCCTTCACGTGCGGGCCGAGGAACTCGATCGAGCCGTAGTTGAGCAGCACCTCGCCGTGCCAGCCGAAGTGCCGGGCGACGTGGAGGACCAGCGCGCCGAGGGACTCCACCTCGGTGCCCCGGTCCCGCTGGAAGGTCAGGAACGAGAACGCGCCCGGCATGGCCACCGCGAACAGTGCTCCGACCGCACCCGCTGTGACGGCCGCCGACGCCCAGGCCCGCCGCCGTACCGCACCCACGAGCAGCAGCGCCGGCCACACCTTGACCATCGCGCCGAAGCCCGCCAGCGCGCCCATGAGCCGGGGGTGCCGGGCCCCGGCGAGCAGCGCGGCGACGGCGACGGCGGTGACCATCAGGTCGTAGCGGGAGTAGACGGTCGGGCCGAGCAGCGGGACGCCCAGCACCCAGACCCAGGCGCCGCGCAGGGTGCGGCCGGGGCGCAGGCCGGCGTAGAGCAGGAGGGAGAGGACCACCAGGTCGGCGAGGCAGGCCAGCACGAAGAAGGCGGTCGGGTAGTCCAGGAAGGGGAGGAGGCCGGGGGAGAGGATCGCCAGGGCGGCCGCGGGCGGGTACTGCCAGGTGACGTCGTCCAGGGGAAACGTGCCGTGCCGCAGGACCTCGTACCAGCCCTGGTAGATGACCGACACGTCCGACGTGACGTCCGCACCCGGGAACACGCACACCTTCAGGACGAACAGCAGCAGCACCAGCCGGGTGGCACCCCAGATGACCAGCGGCAACGCCAGGGCACGCCGCACGCCCGTCCTGTCCACCTGAGCCCCTGTCCGTCGGCATCGCCGTGTCGAATGGGCCACATGATCTCCCGGCGTCCTGTGCGGGGGCCATGAAGCATGGCCGAACACCCTGTGCAGGTAGGGTCGGCGCCGATGAACAAGACCCTCGTCGTGACCAATGACTTCCCGCCCCGGCCGGGCGGTATCCAGGCATTCCTGCACAACATGGCCCTGCGCCTGGACCCCGAGCGGCTTGTCGTCTACGCGTCCACCTGGAAGCGGGGCCGGGAGGGCGTCGAGGCCACCGCCGCGTTCGATGCGGAGCAGCCCTTCACCGTCGTACGCGACCGTACGACGATGCTGCTGCCGACGCCCGGGGCGACCCGGACGGCGGTCGGGCTGCTGCGGGAGCACGGGTGCACGTCGGTGTGGTTCGGGGCGGCGGCCCCGCTGGGCCTGATGGCCCCGGCGCTGCGGAAGGCCGGGGCGCGGCGGCTGGTCGCCACGACCCACGGGCACGAGGCGGGCTGGGCCCAGTTGCCTGCGGCCCGGCAGCTGCTCGGGCGGATCGGGGACGCGACCGACACGATCACGTATCTCGGCGAGTACACGCGGTCCCGGATCGCGACCGCGCTGAGCGCCGGGGCGGCGGCGCGGATGGTGCAGTTGCCGCCGGGGGTGGACGAGAAGACCTTCCACCCCGGCTCGGGGGGTGCCGAGGTGCGGGCGCGGCTGGGCCTGGCCGACCGGCCGGTGGTCGTGTGCGTGTCGCGGCTGGTGCCGCGCAAGGGGCAGGACACGCTGATCCTCGCGATGCCGCTGATCCTGGCCGCCGAGCCGGACGCGGTGCTGCTGATCGTGGGCGGCGGGCCGTACGAGAAGGAGCTGCGGCGCCTGGTCCGGGAGACCGGGGTCGAGGCGTCGGTGCGGTTCACGGGGGCCGTGCCGTGGGCCGAGCTGCCCGCGCACTTCGGCGCGGGTGACGTGTTCGCCATGCCGTGCCGGACCCGGCGGGGCGGGCTGGACGTGGAGGGGCTCGGGATCGTGTACCTGGAGGCCTCGGCGACCGGGCTGCCGGTGGTGGCGGGGGATTCGGGGGGTGCGCCGGACGCGGTCCTTGACGGGGAGACCGGGTGGGTGGTGCGAGGCGGGTCCCCCGAGGAGGCCGCCGAGCGCATCGTGGCGCTCCTGGGGGACTCCGAACTGCGTCAGCGGATGGGGGAGCGCGGGCGGCGGTGGGTCGAGGAGAAGTGGCGGTGGGATCTCCTTGCGGAGAGGTTGAAGGCGTTGCTGTAAGGGGGGCGGCGAAGTCCGCTGCAGTTCCCCGCGCCCTCAAAAAAAGAGGGGCGCTACAGGGGCGGTAGGTCACATTGATCGAGCAAGTTGTGCAACTGCTCCGCCGTGAGCCGCGAGTTGGCTGCCGCACCCTCCGCCAGGTCCGGGTCGTCGAGGTTCGGCGGGATCAGCGGATTGGCCGCCGCCGCTCTGCGGACCCTCGGGTCGAGGTCGGTCAGCAGGGCCACCGGCGGACGGTCCAAGGTCGGGTCGGCCGCCGCCAGGGCCCGTACCTCCGGGTCCTCGTGGGTGAGCAGGCGGGCCAGGCCCGTGCGGGGGAGGCGGGGGAGGGAGAGCAGGCAGGGGCGTTGGCGTGGGGCCGCGACGAAGGTCTCCAGGAGCGTCGCCGGGGGTGCGAGCGGGTGGTTGAGGGCCAGGAGGTGGCGGACCTCGGTGTCCGGGTCCTCGGCCAGTCGGTGGGCCAGGTCCTCGGGGAGCGCGGGGCAGGTCGCGGCCAGCCGTCGTAGCAGCGGGTGGTCCGAGATGGCGCACTCCGTGTACCAGCCGGGATCGGGCTCGGTGAGCATCGTGGGGAGCCGGCCGATCTGCTCGGCGGTGCGGCCGATGACCCGGTCGATGGCGGCGCGCTGTCCCCAGGTGCGGGGGAGCGGCTGGAGCAGGGCCCGGGTGCGCACCACGGGTGCCGGATCCTCGGACAGCTCCGCCAGCAGGGCGGGGGTGAGGTCGGCTCTCGCGGCCACCCGTTCGCGGACCTCGGGGTCGGGGTCCCGGGCGAGACGGGCCACCGCGTCGGCGGGGGTGTGGCGGTTGCGGGCGAGGGAGTAGAGGTTGCGGTTCTCGGCGAGGCAGCGTTCGACCACGGCGCGGGAGACGGCGTACTCGCCGAGCATGAGGCTGCGTTGGTGGCAGTCAGGTGCGGGGAGTTCGGCCTCCATGGCCGCCGGGTCCAGGTGCCGGCCGGCGTCGCGGGCGGCTTCGCGCACGGTGGGGTCGGAATCGGCGAGGAGCGCCTCGCGCTGCGCGGGGCCGAGCCAGATCCAGTGGTGCGCGCCGTAGACGCGCACCGCGGGGTTCTCGTGGCGGACCGCCCGGTGCCGGAAGGACGCCGGGAGCTGGCCGGACGCCACGAGTTCCTGGGCGACCTCCGCCGTCGAGACGAGCTGACCGGGCCCGAAGTCCTCGTCCCGCGCGGTCAGCAGGGTCACGAGGACGTCGTCCGGAAGCGCCTGGCGCGGGTGCCGTCCCGGACGGGGGCCTCCGGCCAGGTGGGCGCGGACCTTGGCGTCGGGGTCGGTGGCCAGTCTGCCGCGGTCGGCGGGGGCCGCGTGCGGGTTGCGGGCGAACCGCCTGCGGACTTTCGGGTCCGGGTGTGCGATCACCGCGTCCACGACCTCCGCGGGCAGCGCGCGCCCCTCGCACAGCACCTCCCAGGCCGCCTCAGCCGCCGGGTCCAGCAGCCGCAGCAGGACGTCGGGCGGGGCCGCCGGGTTCGCCGCGACGCCTCGTAGCCAGGCTTCCTTCATGGTGCGGTGCTCCCCCTCCGCCGACCGGGAAAAGTCTGTTCCAAACGCGCGGTCCAACTCTGCCGCAGGCCTAGGCGGAACCGGAAAGTCCGCACATGCTGCGCACATGACAGCAAAACTGATGCAGCGTCAGCTGACTAGACGTCACATCCTGGGCATGATCGCCCTCCAGACCGCCGCCGCGGCCGGTCTCACCCGTGTCGGTCTCCAGTCGGCGCAGGCCGCGGAGGAAGCGGCCGACGTCGACAACGCACCCGCGATCGTGGTCGGTTCGGGGTACGGCGGGGCCGTGGCCGCGCTCCGGCTCGGACAGGCCGGGGTGCGCACCCTCATGATCGAGATGGGTCAGCTGTGGAACACCGCCGGCTCCGACGGCAAGATCTTCTGTTCCACCGCCGCCCCGGACAAGCGGTCCATGTGGTTCAAGACCCGCACCGAGGCCCCGCTCGCCACCTTCCTCTGGCTGGACGTCGTCAACAAGGACATCACCGCCTATCCGGGAGTGCTCGACCGGGTGCACTACGACAACATGTCCGTGTACGTGGGACGCGGTGTCGGGGGCGGTTCGCTGGTCAACGGCGGGATGGCCGTGACCCCGCTCCAGTCCTACTTCACCGAGCAGTTCCCGACCGTCGACGCGACCGCGATGTACAGCACGTACTTCCCGCGTGCCCGCACCATGCTCGGCGTCAACACCGTCGACTCCACCTGGTTCGAGTCGACCGAGTGGTACCAGTTCACCCGGACGTCCCGGAAGGCCGCCGCCAACACCGGGCTCAAGACCACCTTCGTGCCGAACGTCTACGACTTCGGCTACATGCAGCAGGAGGCCGCCGGCACCGCCACCAGGTCCGCGCTCGCCCAGGAGGTCATCTACGGCAACAACTACGGCAAGAAGAGCCTCGACAAGACCTACCTCGCCGCCGCCCTCGGCACCGGCAACCTCACCATCCACACCCTGGAGAAGGTGAAGGCCGTCACGCGGGCGAGCGACGGGTCGTACGTGCTCAGCGTCGACCGGATCGACACCACCGGGGCCGTCGTCGAGAGCAAGCAGTACAGCTGTACCTACCTGTTCCTCGGCGGCGGGAGCCTCGGGACCACCGAGCTGCTCGTCCGGGCCCGGGACACCGGGGCGCTGCCCGCGCTCAACTCCAGTGTGGGGGCGGGCTGGAGCACCAACGGCAACACCATGCTCGGGCGTGCCAACCACATCTGGGACACCACCGGCGCCAACCAGGCGACCATGCCGGTCATGGGCATCGACGACTGGGCCAACACCGACAACCCGGTCTTCGCGGAGATCGCCCCGCTGCCCATCGGGTTCGAGACCTGGGTGAGTCTGTATCTGGCGATCACCAAGAACCCGCAACGGGCGTCCTTCACCTACGACTCCGCGAGCGACGGGGTGAAGCTGGGCTGGACCGCGGCCCAGAGCGCGGTCTCGGTCGCCATGGCCAAGAAGCTGTTCGACCGGATCAACCTCGCCAACGCCACGATCTACCGGTACGACCTGTTCGGGTCGGGCAGCAAGGTGTTCGCGGACGACTTCTGCTACCACCCGCTGGGCGGCTGCGTGCTGGGCAAGGCCACCGACGACTACGGACGGGTGAAGGGGTATTCGAAGCTGTACGTCACGGACGGCTCGCTCGTGCCCGGGAACATCGGCGTGAACCCGTTCGTCACCATCACCGCGCTCGCCGAGCGGGCGATGGAACGGGTTCTCGCCGAGGACTTCTGAGTTCCCGGAGGCCTGAAGTGCCGTACTACTTCTGGTACAGGGCCTCGATCTCGTCCGCGTAGTCCTTCGCCACCACGTTGCGCTTGAGCTTCAGGGACGGCGTCAGGTGGCCCGACTCCTCCGAGAACTGGGAGGACAGAATGCGGAACTTCCGCACCGATTCCGCCTTCGACACCGCGGCGTTGCCGTCGTCGACAGCGTCCTGGATCGCCGCGATCAGATCCGGGTCGTCACGCAGCGACGCCGCGGTGGAGCCCGCCGGCTTGCCGTGGTCGGCCGCCCAGCGGCCCAGGAACTCGTCGTCGACGGTGATCAGCGCGCCCACGAACGGCCGCCCGTCGCCGACCACCATGCACTCCGCGACCAGCGCGTGCGCGCGGATGCGGTCCTCGATCACGGCCGGGGCGACGTTCTTGCCGCCCGCGGTGACGATGATCTCCTTCTTGCGGCCGGTGATCCTGAGGTAGCCGTCCTCGTCCAGGGTGCCGATGTCCCCGGTGTGGAACCAGCCGTCGGCCAGCGCCTCGGCGGTCGCGCCCGGGTTGTTCCAGTACTCCTTGAACAGGTGCTCGCCGTGCAGCAGCACCTCACCGTCGTCCGCGATGCGGATCACCGAGCCGGGCAGCGGCTGCCCGACCGTGCCGATCTTCGTCCGGTCCCAGGGGTTGAACGCGGTCGCCGCACAGGACTCGGTCAGGCCGTAGCCCTCCAGGACCGTGAAGCCGATGCCCCGGAAGAAGTGGCCCAGCCGCTCGCCGAGCGGGGCGCCGCCGGAGATCGCGTACTCGCCCTTGCCGCCCAGCACCGCGCGCAGCTTGCTGTAGACGAGCTTGTCGAAGGTCTTGTGCTTGATCTTCAGGCCGAGCGTCGGGCCCGGCGGCGTGTCCAGCGCCTTGCTGTACGCGATCGCGGTGTCCGCGGCCTTGTCGAAGATCTTGCCCTTGCCGTCCGCCTGCGCCTTGGCGCGCGCCGAGTTGTAGACCTTCTCGAAGACGCGCGGGACGCCGAGGATCAGCGTCGGCCGGAAGGCGGCCAGTTCGTCGGTGAGGTTCTTGATGTCCGGGACACAGCCCAGCTTGATCGGCGCCATCATCGGGGCGATCTGGACGAGCCGGCCGAAGACGTGCGCGAGCGGGAGGAAGAGGAGGACGGAACACTCACCGGTGCGGAACAGGGGGCGCAGCCGCTCCACGATGTTGCCGCACTCCGCGAAGAAGGCGCGGTGGGTGAGGACGCAGCCCTTGGGGCGGCCGGTCGTACCGCTCGTGTAGACGATGGTCGCCGGGTCGTCCGCCTTCGCCTGCGAGCTGCGCTCGTCGACCGTGGCGTCGGTGACGCCCTGGCCGAGTCTGCCGAGCTCCTCCAGGGCGCCGGCCTCGATCTGCCAGACGTGCTTGAGGGCGGGCAGCGTCTCGCGCACCGACTCGACGGCGGCCGTGTGGCCGTCGAGTTCGACGATGCAGGCGGTCGCTCCGGAGTCGCTGAGGATCCACTGCACCTGTTCCGGCGAGCTGGTCTCGTACACCGGCACGGTGACCGCGCCGGCGCTCCAGATCGCGAAGTCGAGGAGCGTCCACTCGTAGCGGGTGCGGGACATCAGGCCGACCCGGTCGCCCGGCTGGATGCCGGAGGCGATGAGGCCCTTCGCGGCCGCGTGCACCTCGGCCAGGAAGGCGGTCGCGGTCACGTCCTGCCAGACACCTCCCCCAGACTCCGTCCGGGGGGACCCCGATTTCGCTCCGCTCACCTTGCGGGCCATGACGGCGACGTTCGGATGCTGCGCGGCGTTTCTGCGGACGATGTCGGTCAGATTGCCGTCCGCGGGGACCTCGTACAAAGCCGGAAGGCTGAACTCGCGCAAGACTGCTGCTCCTCATAGGGCGCCGACGCCACGACGTTGTGCGATGCGACGGTGCGGTCCAAGGCTCGGGCAGGTACTCAGGGCTTCGCCACGGGGTGGAAGATCCGTTGGTTGAAATCCTGAGCACGACTGGACTGCCCGGACGTTACCCGCCGGTATGGCTTCTTCGACAGGGGGGTCCGGCGAGATGTTCGGTGCGTCACACGGGTTGGTGTTCCTTTGCGTACGGTAGTCCACGGCTTTAGTGACTGACCAGTAACCGCAGGTCCGGCCATCGCCTGTTCACGTTTGCCGCACAGGCCTACGCTTGATCACCATGGCAGCAACACCCTCCGGCACCCGAAGGACCCGCGTCCATGTGGTCAGCGACGTGCACGGCAACGTCCGTGACCTGGCCAGAGCCGGCGACGGCGCCGACGCCCTGATCTGTCTCGGCGACCTGGTCCTCTTCCTCGACTACGCCGACCACTCCCGCGGCATCTTCCCCGACCTGTTCGGCGTCGAGAACGCCGACCGCCTCGTCGAACTCCGCACCGCCCGCCGCTTCGAGGAGGCCAGGGAACTCGGCGCCCGGCTGTGGGGCGGGATCGGCATGGACCGGGCGACGGCGATCGAGAAGGCGGTGCGCAAGCAGTACGCCGAGATGTTCGCGGTGTTCCCGGCACCGACGTACGCGACGTACGGCAATGTCGACATGCCGCCGCTGTGGCGGGAGTACGCCGGGCCGGGCACGACGGTGCTGGACGGCGAGCGGGTGGAGATCGGGGGGCGGGTCTTCGGCTTCGTGGGCGGGGGCCTGAGGACACCGATGCGGACCCCTTACGAAATCTCCGACGAGGAGTACGCGGCGAAGATCGAGGCGCTCGGCGAGGTCGACGTGCTCTGCACGCACATCCCGCCGGAGGTGCCGGAGTTGGTGTACGACACGGTGGCGCGCCGGTTCGAACGGGGCAGCCGGGCGCTGCTGGACGCCATCCGCCGCACCCGCCCCCGGTATTCGCTCTTCGGGCACGTCCACCAGCCGCTGGTGAAGCGGATGCGGATCGGGGCCACCGAGTGCGTGAACGTCGGGCACTTCGCCGGTACCGGCCGGCCCTGGGCGCTGGAATGGTGACGACCCCGGACAGGGGGTGAAGTCGGCTGGTCGGACGCGCGGTAGCCTTCACGCGGCACGCGTGTGCGCACGCCCGCGCACGCCGACCCCTTTACTGGTCCCACCGGTCCCACCGGCCCGCATCTGGAGGAGCCACGGCGATGGCGGAACACACCAGCTCGAACATCACGATCGAGGCGGCCCCGGCCGACGTCATGGCGGTGATCGCCGACTTCGGGCGTTACCCGGACTGGACCGGCGAAGTGAAGGAGGCGGAGGTCCTGAAGACCGACGCCCAGGGCCGTGCCGAGCAGGTCCGCCTGGTCATGGACGCCGGCGCGATCAAGGACGACCAGGTCCTCGGGTACACCTGGACCGGCGACAACGAGGTCTCCTGGACGCTGGTGAAGTCCCAGATGCTCCGCTCCCTGGACGGCTCGTACCTCCTGAAGCCGGCGGGTGCGGGTTCGACCGAGGTCACGTACTCGCTGACGGTGGACGTCAAGATCCCGATGCTCGGGATGATCAAGCGCAAGGCGGAGAAGGTCATCATCGACCGGGCGCTGGCGGGGCTGAAGAAGAGGGTGGAGTCGGGGGAGAAGTGACGTAGGGACGCGTCAGCGCCCCTTACGGGGCGCTCGTCAGCCGTGTCTCATACAGCCGCGGGCGGTCGTGCCTCCCCCAGTGCCTCAAGGGCCTGGGAGGTGCCCCCAGGGCGGCACGGGTGGGCGCTGGGGGTCCCCCCTCTGGGGGAGGCACCCTGCCAACGCCGGTAAGTGACACCCCCTCCCCGCCCCGGGCACCTTCGGGCAAGGCCCGCTTCAGTTACGGTTCACCCTCATGCGCACCATCCTGATCACCGGCCCCGGCGGCAGCGGCCGTACGACCGTCGCCGCGGCCACCGCCCTGCGCGCCGCGGCAGAGGGCACCCCGACCCTCGTCCTGAGCGCCGACCGCACGGACACCCTCGGCGCCGCCCTGGGCACGGCGACAGGACCGGAGCCCACCCGCGTCACCCCCACCCTCACCGCCTGGCGCCCCGACGCCGCCGCCCGCTTCCGCGAGGACCTCACCGCCTTCCAGACCCGCGCCGCGAACGTCCTCGACCTCCTCGGCGCCTCCCGCCTGGACGCCGAGGAGCTCACCCCACTGCCCGGCGCCGAGGAACTCTCCTTCCTCCGCGCCCTGCGCGACGCCGCCCTCTCCGAGCGGTACGAACTGCTCGTCGTGGACCTCCCGCCCGCCCCGCAGGCGCTCGCCCTCCTCTCCCTCCCCGAGGAGCTCCGCCGGTACCTGCGCCGCCTGCTCCCGCCCGAACGGCAGGCGGCCCGCGCCCTGCGCCCGGTCCTCGGCCGGCTCGCCGGCGTCCCGATGCCCGCCGACTGGCTCTACGAGACCGCGGCCCGCTGGGACGTCGAGCTGGCCGCCGTGGCGGCCGTCCTCACCGACCGCGACACCGCCGTACGCCTGGTCGCCGAACCCGGCCCGGCCGGCGCCGACGCCGTCCGCAGCGCCCGCCTCGGCCTCGCCCTGCGCGGCCTGCCCGCCGCGACCCTGGTCGCCAACCGCGTGCTGCCCGAGGCCACCCCCCTGCACGCCCTCGTCGCCCAGCAGCGCAAGGTCCTCGCGGAGTGGGCGGAGGCGTACGACGTCACCGCGGTCGCCCACCTCGGGCACGACCCGCGCGGCACCGACGACCTCGCCGCGCTCGCCGTACCCGGTGTCAACACCGCACCCGCCCCGGTCGAGTGGCCGGTCGCCGACCGGATCGAGGCGGACGGCGTCCTCGTCTGGCACATCCCGCTGCCCGGCGCGATACGGGACGACCTCGACCTCGTCCGGCGCGGCGACGAGGTCGTGATCACCGTGGGCGGCTTCCGCCGGATCGTCGCCCTGCCGTCGGCCCTGCGCCGCTGCACCGTCGCCGGGGCTTCCCTGCGCGACGGCGAGCTGCGGCTGCGGTTCGCGCCGGACCCGGAGCTGTGGCCGCGCTGACGATGAAACCGGTACGCCCGTTCGGGTAACGTCGGAGAGACGAACCGTAGTCAGGAGTCCGTCATGAGCGAAGAGCGCCCCGCAGCCGACGCCTCCGAGGCCGCGGACGAGGTACGGGCGACGGACGACGACGCCTGGGCCACCGCCTGCGCCGAGGACCTGGAGGCGGAGAAGGCCCGCCGCCGCGCCCGGTACGGCCCGCCCCCCGGGTCGGCCGCCGAGGAACTGCGCCGACTCGTCGACGCCGTCGCCGACAAGCTCTCCGGCATCCAGCCCCCGCTGCTCGGGGCGGTCGCCGGACCCGCCGCCCAGCAGGTGGTCAGGCAGGTCGTCCAGCAGGCGAAGAACGCCGTCGAGCCCGTCCTGGAGCGCAACCCGGACGTCTTCGACCACCTGGCCGCGGCCGGCAGCGAACTCCTCGCCGCCTACCGCTCCGCGGTCCAGGCCCAGGAGACCCGCTGGACCTCCGGCAGCCACGACAAGGGCGAGGACGACGGCCCGGGGGAACGCATCGATCTCGACTGACAGCCCCCTCGGGTACGGTTGGCCGTAGCGGGGCTCGACCGAAACTGAGGGATTCATGGGACTCACCATCGGCGTCGACATCGGCGGCACGAAGATCGCGGCCGGCGTGGTCGATGAGGAAGGCAACATCCTCTCGACCCACAAGGTGCCGACCCCGGGTACGCCCGAGGGCATCGTGGACGCCATTGCCTCCGCCGTAGAGGGTGCGCGCGCCGGGCACGAGATCGTCGGCGTGGGCATCGGCGCCGCCGGTTACGTGAACCGGCAGCGCTCCACGGTCTACTTCGCGCCCAACATCGACTGGCGCCAGGAGCCGTTGAAGGAAGAAGTCGAGGCCCGCGTCGGCCTCCCCGTGGTCGTGGAGAACGACGCCAACGCCGCCGCCTGGGGCGAGTACAAGTTCGGCGCCGGCAAGGGCCACCGCAACGTCATCTGCATCACCCTCGGCACCGGCCTCGGCGGCGGCATCATCATCGGCAACAAGCTGCGCCGCGGGCACTTCGGGGTGGCCGCCGAGTTCGGGCACATCCGGATGGTCCCGGACGGGCTGCTGTGCGGCTGCGGCTCGCAGGGCTGCTGGGAGCAGTACGCCTCCGGCCGTGCCCTGGTCAGGTACGCCAAGCAGCGCGCCAACGCCACCCCCGAGCACGCCGAGCTCCTGCTCGGCCTCGGCGACGGCACCCCCGACGGCATCGAGGGCAAGCACATCTCCATGGCCGCCCGCCAGGGCGACCCGGTCGCCGTCGACTCCTACCGCGAGCTCGCCCGCTGGGCCGGCGCCGGCCTCGCCGACCTGGCCTCCCTCTTCGACCCCTCCGCGTTCATCGTCGGCGGCGGCCTCTCGGACGAGGGCGAGCTGGTCCTCGACCCGATCCGCAAGTCCTACAAGCGCTGGCTGGTAGGGGGCAACTGGCGCCCGGTGGCCGAGGTCATCGCGGCCCAGCTGGGCAACGAGGCCGGCCTGGTCGGAGCGGCGGACCTGGCGCGGGAGCCGGATCCGATCATGTAGGCGCCGCCGACTGGTCCCACTTTCTTTTCAGGGGCGCGGGGCGGTAGTCGATATGCGGCTACCGCCGCGTGGGCGCGACCAGCCACACACAACCGGCAGTCGCCCACCCACCTCGCGCCCCACCCCATTAGGCGCACGGCCCCCCACCCGGCGTACATTGATCCACATGGCGCCGCTCCCCAACTCCCACACAGAGCCCGACGGTTCCGCCGTCATCCGCGTCCTCGGCTACAACATCCGCTCCATGCGGGACGACACCGACGCCCTTGCCCGCGTCATCAAGGCCTGTGCCCCCGACCTGGTCCTGATCCAGGAAGCCCCCCGCTTCTTCCGCTGGCGCAAGAAGCTCGCCCGCCTGGCCTCCGCCTCCGACCTGGTGATCCTCACCGGGGGCGGCACGGCAGCCGGTCCGGCGATCCTCTGCGACCTCCGCGCCACCGTCGAGCGCACCGAGGACGTCCTCCTCCCCCTCACCCCGGGCCTGCACCGCCGCGGCCTCGCGACCGCCGTCGTCCGCTTCGGCGGCGTCCGCCTCGGCGTCACCAGCTTCCACCTCAGCCTCCAGCAGGACGAGCGCTACGAGCAGGGCGGCATGCTCCTCGACCGGGTCGCGGGCATGGGTGTGGAGCACGCCATCGCCGGCGGCGACCTGAACGACCGCCCCGACGGCCGCACCTTCCGCCGCCTGGCCGACGCCTTCCAGGACTGCCGTACCACCGCACCCTGGGGCGGCGAGCTCACCTCCTCGTCCACCGACCCCCACCAGCGCATCGACGCGATCTTCGCGACGAAGGGCATCGAGGTGCTCGGCTGCGGTGTACCGACCGGCCTGCCCGGCGTCACCGACGCGGATCTGAGGGCGGCCACCGATCATCTCCCGGTCCTGGCCGCCCTCAGGGTCCCCGCCGTCTCCTAGCCGGCTACGGCCGCTGCTTCACCTTGTCCACGACGGCCCAGCTGTCGAGGTACGAGAGCTGGATGTACGTCTTCATGGCCGCGCCGTCGCCCGAGGTGCGCACGTCGCGGAAGCCGAGGAACTCGTACGTCACGGGGTCGAAGACGAAGTAGCCGCCGAAGCCCAGCGAGCCCTTCGGGAGCGTCGGGTCGTCGTACGTGATGGCCACCCCGGTGCGCCCCTTCGCGTCTTTCTGGCCCGGCACGACCTTCACGCCCGGCACCATGCCGAGCGCCTCGTACGCCGCGGGCCGCAGCCCCGCCGGCATCACCGGGACCAGCTTCAGCAGTCCGGCGAGGCTGAAGTGGACGTTCGACCAGTCCTGGTCGGAGAGGTCGTCGAGCGAGGTCTTCCGGCCGCCGAACTCGTTCGTGATCGACAGGATCAGCTGCTCGGGGTCGGTCGGCAGCTTCCGCAGCGTGCCCCAGTCCTGCGGTGGCCAGACGCTCTCGCCCTTCTTCAGCGGCGGCGACCACCAGCCCTTGCCGATCTCCATGATCCAGGATCGCCTGGAGCCGTCCACGGAACGCCAGTTCTCGTCGACATAGCTCTTCGTGGCACCGGTCTTCTGGTTCGTCTCCTTGATGATCTCCTTCGTGTAGATGTACTGGTCGTCGCGCGGGCTGGCCGTCCGCTCGTGCTTGCGCTCGTACGCGGCGGCCCCCTTGAGCACCGTCTGCGCGCTCACGTTCCGCATGGCGGGCGCGCTGGTCGCCGGCGGTTTCGCGGTCCGGTGGGTGCGGGCGCCGTCGTCGTCCCGTACGGCGACCAGCACACCGGCCGTGACCGCGGCGGCGAGCCCGGCCGTCAGGGCGATGCGCAGGACGGGGCGGCGGGGCGGCCGTTCCCGGGTGGCGGTCTGGTTCATCGCGGTGAGCAGCCGGTCCCGGGCCCGGCGCCTGGTCTCGTCGTCGAGCGGGGGAGCCTCCGTGTCGAAGTCCCTCAGTTCGCGCAGTTCGTCGATGTCACGCATGGGCGTCTGCCTCTCGGAAAGCCGTCGGATCGGTTCCGCCCAGTGCTTCGCGCAATCTGCTGCGAGCCCGGTGCAGCCGCGATCTGATGGTGCCGACCGGCACGCCGAGCGCCTCGGCGGCCTCCTCGTAGTCGAGGCCGGCCCACGCCACCAGCAGGACGACGTCGCGATGGCGGGCGGACAACCCGCCCAGCGCGGCCGTCAGTTCCCGGCGCACCCCCGTGGCACCGGCCCTGGCGACCGCGCGGTCCGCGACCGGCTCCTCGTGCTCCACCGGCTCCGGCAGCCGGGACAGCGCCTTGAAGCGGCGTGCCTCGGCCCGGCGCTGCCGGCCCACGAGGTTGGTCGCGATGCCGAACAGCCACGGGCGGGCGTCGGCGCGTGCGAGGTCGTACGTGTGGCGTCGCTGGAAGGCGGTGACGAAGGTCTCCGCCATCAGATCCTCCGCCGCCTCCGGACCCAGCCGCCGGGCCGCGTAACGGTGTACGGCGTCGGCGTGCCGGTCGAAGAGCACGGCGAACCGCTCGGGCTCGTCCCGGGACCGCGCGATCACCCGGGCGTCGCTGTCCTCGCGATCCTCGTCGCGGGTGCCGGTGCCCGGCGGTCCGACGGTCATCGGGGCTCCTTTCCGTTCGTTCGAACGCCTCGAAGGCTTGGGCTCGGTGTTCACCTCTCCTTCGCCGGTCCGCGGAAGCGAGTTCCCTTTTCCGGGACCGGGGCCGCCGCCGAAAAAGCCGAGGGCCCGTCCGGAGTCACTCCGGACGGGCCCTCGGGCGGGCGCGGATCGGTCAGACGACGGCTCCCCGCCCGGGGTCGCCGTCCTCCTCGTCGTCGGTCTTCATCCTGGTCACCAGCGTGACGAACCCGCCGAGGAAGCCGCCGATGCCCAGCGTCGCCAGCCACCAGGTCATGTCCCAGCCCAGCAGCACCGCGAGCAGCAGCAGGATCGGGCCGCCCACCACGCCCAGCCAGGCGAACTTGGCCGTGACGTCGGCCTCCGGCAGCGGCGGCGGATCGGGCGGCACGAAGTGCCCCTCGTCGTCCTCGTCGAAGTCGTCCTCGGACGGCTCCGGCGCCGTGTAGTCACGCGGGCCGCCCACCCCGGGCGCGAAGGAGACCGAACCGCCCAGCGGCCGCACGGGCCGCTGCTCCTCGGCCGCCCCGGCCCCCGTCCCGGCGGCCTCGGCGCCCGCGTCGCTCTCGTCCTCGTCCATCGCCGGCAGCGCGAGGTCCTTCACCGGCTTGAAGGGCGTCGTGCCCGGCGGGTCCGGCGGCTCGTCGCCGTACCCCGCGACGATCGCCGCCCAGGCGGCCGCCTCGTCGAAGGGCACCCCCGTATCGTCCGGCTCGCGGTCCTCGCGGTCGGAGTCGTGCTCAGCCAACTGCGGCCGTCCCTTCCTTGCCGACACTGGGTGCGAGCCGACCGACGAAGGCGAGGCTCTCCTCGAAGATCCGGTCCGCGTCATGGTCCAACGTCGCCACGTGGTAACTCTGTTCCAGCACGACCTCCGTTACGTCCGTGGACGACACCCGGCTCAGGATCCGGGCGGAATCCACCGCCGGAACCACATGGTCCTCGGTGCTGCGCAGGAGCAGCAGCGGCTGGGTCACCTGCGGCAGCTCCTTGTCCACCTGGCGGAAGAAGTTCCGCAGCGAGTGCGCGCTGTGCAGCGGCACCCGGTCGTACCCCGTCTCCGCGGCGCCCGGCTTGGCGAGGTCGCTGGCGATGCCCTTCGTCGTGCGCACGAGATGCCGGGCCACCGGAAGGGCGTACGCCGACAGGCCGTGCACCTTGTTCGCCGGGTTGACGATCACCACGCCGTCCACACCCGTACCGTTCCGCGCGGCCAGCCGGAGGGCCAGCGTGCCGCCCATGGACAGGCCCGCCACGAACACCTGGGAGCAGCGCTCGCGCAGCAGCCGCAGCTCGCGGTCCACCTCCGCGTACCAGTCCTGCCAGCCGGTGACCGCCAGGTCCTCCCAGCGGGTGCCGTGGCCGGGCAGCAGGGGCAGGGACACGGTCAGGCCGTGTGCCGCATGGTGTTCCGCCCAGGGGCGCAGCGACTGCGGCGAGCCGGTGAAACCGTGGCAGAGGAGGACGCCGGCCTCCCCGCCGTCATGGCGGTACGGCTCGGCTCCGGGGAGAACCGGCACCTTCGGTCTCCAATTCTTTCGATTTCGTTCGAGGGGGCGGAACTGCGAGAGCCATGGACGACGACTCCAGTTGTGCTTCACCGTACGCGACGGCACTGACACCGACCAGGGTCGTCGGGCTCATTCCCGGCGCTCCGGGTTAAGGTCTGATCGACGGAAACAGGAGGCACTCGGTTGTTGTACGGCGCGATGAAGGTCGCCATCGGGGGACCGTTGAAGGTCACCTTCAGGCCCTGGGTGGAGGGCCTGGACAACGTCCCGGCCGAGGGCCCGGCGATCCTGGCGAGTAACCACCTGTCCTTCTCGGACTCGTTCTTCCTGCCCGCGGTGCTGGACCGCAAGGTCACCTTCATCGCGAAGGCCGAGTACTTCACCACGCCCGGGCTGAAGGGCCGCCTCACGGCCGCCTTCTTCAAGGGCGTCGGCCAGCTCCCGGTGGACCGCTCCGGCGCGCGCGGCGCCGGCGAGGCCGCGGTGCAGAGCGGCATAGACGTGCTGGAGCGGGGCGAGCTGTTCGGCATCTACCCGGAGGGCACCCGCTCGCCCGACGGCCGCCTCTACCGGGGCAAGCCCGGCGGCCTCGCGCGCGTGGCGCTCGCGACCGGCGCCCCGGTCGTCCCGGTCGCCATGATCGACACGGAGAAGATCCAGCCGCCGGGGCAGGTGATGCCCAAGCTGATGCGACCGGGCATCCGGATCGGCAAGCCGCTGGACTTCAGCCGTTACCAGGGCATGGAGCACGACCGGTTCGTGCTGCGCGCGGTGACCGACGAGGTCATGTACGAGATCATGAAACTTTCCGGCCAGGAGTACGTGGACATCTACGCGACGGCCGCCAAGCGGCAGATCGCGGAGGCCGCCAAGGCCGAGAAGGACGCGGCGAAGGCCGAGAAGAAGGCCGCCGAGTCCTAGACCGGCGACAGGGGGACCCGCGGCCGGGGGGACCGGCAGCCGGGGACGGGCAGGGGGACTGGGGGACATGAGCAAGCGGGAACGCGTCATACGGATGTCGGTCGAGCAGCCGCTGTGGCGTGCCCTCACCGGCTACCGCGTGCTGACCCTGCTGTACGCGATCGGCCTGTTCGCCTCGGCCTACGACGACTACGACCGCGCGGGCGTCGCCATCGCCTACTACGCCGTCCTGGCCGTCTGGACGCTGGCGACCCTGCCCCGCGTGCAGAACGCGGCGGCCTGCACCAAACGCTTCCTCGCCGTCGACCTCGCCATCGCGCTCACCGGCATCGTGCTGACCCCCTGGGTGGTCACCCAGGGCCACATCGACCGGGGCGGCCCGACCCTGCCGTCGATCTGGACCGCCGGCTCGGTCCTCGCCTACGCCCTCAAGGGCGGCTGGCGCTGGGCCGCGTTCGCCTCCACGCCGGTGGCCGCCGCCAACCTGATCGAGCGCGGCCACCCGGCCCGCGACACCGTCCACAACGTGATCCTGGTCTGGGTCGCCTCCATCGCCATCGGGTACGTCGTCGAGGTCGCCCGCGCCTCCGAGCGCACCCTCGCCCGCGCCCTGGAGATCGAGGCGGCGACCCGGGAACGGGAGCGGCTCGCCCGGGACATCCACGACGGCGTCCTCCAGGTGCTCGCCATGGTGCAGCGGCGCGGCGCGGACCTCGGCGGCGACGCGGCCGAACTGGGCCGGCTGGCGGGCGAGCAGGAGGTGGCCCTGCGGACGCTGGTCTCCGGCGGCCTGGTGCCGCCCTCGCGGCTCTCGGAGGACGAGGCCGAGGGCGCCGTCGTACGCCTGGTCGAGGAGCCGGACGACGGCGGTCCCGTCGACCTGCGCACGCTGCTCTCGCGGTACGCCGGATCCCGGGTCAGCCTCGCCGAGCCCGGCGCGCCGGTGGAGCTGCCGCCGGGCGCCGCACGCGAGTTGGCCGCCGCCGTCGGTGCCGCCCTGGACAATGTGCGCAGGCATGCGGGCGAGGCGGCGCGGGCCTGGATCCTGGTCGAGGACGAGCCCGGCGAGGTCGTGGTGACCGTACGGGACGACGGCCCCGGCATCCCGGAGGGGCGGCTCGCCCAGGCCGAGGGGGAGGGGCGGCTCGGGGTGGCCCAGTCGATCCGGGGGCGGCTGCGCGACCTCGGCGGCAGCGCCGAGCTGTTCTCGACTCCCGGGCAGGGCACGGAAGTAGAGCTGAAGGTACCGAAGGTCTCCCCGGGGAAGGCGGAGCGGCGATGAGCATCAAGGTCATGGTGGTCGACGACCACCCCATGTGGCGGGACGCGGTCGCCCGGGACCTGACCGAGTCCGGTTTCGAGGTGGTCGCCACCGCCGGGGACGGCGACCAGGCGGTGCGCCGTGCCAAGGCCGCCGCACCCGACGTCCTCGTCCTGGACCTCAACCTGCCGGCCAAGCCGGGCGTCCAGGTCTGCAAGGAACTCGTCGGCCACAACCCGGCGTTGCGGGTCCTGGTCCTCTCCGCGAGCGGGGAGCACGCCGACGTCCTGGAGGCGGTGAAGTCCGGCGCGACCGGCTACCTGCTGAAGTCGGCCTCGACGGAGGAACTCCTCGACGCGGTCCGCCGTACCGCCGTCGGCGACCCGGTGTTCACGCCCGGCCTCGCCGGTCTGGTCCTCGGCGAGTACCGCCGGCTGGCCTCCGAGCCCGCCCCGGAAGCGGACCCCGACCGGCCCGACGCGCCCCGGCTCACCGACCGTGAGACCGAGGTGCTGCGGCTGGTCGCCAAGGGCCTGAGCTACAAGCAGATCGCCGAGCGCCTGGTCATCTCCCACCGCACGGTCCAGAACCACGTCCAGAACACCCTCGGCAAGCTCCAGCTGCACAACAGGGTGGAGCTGGTGCGGTACGCGATAGAGGCCGGCCTCGACGACGACTGAGCCGACGACTGATCTGATCTTCGGGCGGCGCGTAAACCAACCGCCCGACAATTCACCGGAATTGCCCTTCCGCGCCCATCCCTGTGTGAGCTGGATCACCATTAGCGTGAGTCCCACCAGGCAACCGCGGCGAAGGGACATTTCCATGCGGGTCGGAGTACTGACCGGAGGCGGCGACTGCCCCGGGCTCAACGCCGTCATCCGGGGCATCGTCCGCAAGGGCGTGCAGGAGTACGGCTACGACTTCGTCGGCTTCCGGGACGGCTGGCGCGGCCCCCTCGAAGGCGACACCGTCCGCCTCGACATCCCCGCCGTACGCGGCATCCTGCCCCGCGGCGGCACCATCCTCGGCTCCTCGCGGACCAATCCGCTCAAGCAGGAGAACGGCATCCGCCGGATCAAGGACAACCTCGCCAAACTGGAGGTCGACGCGCTGATCGCGATCGGCGGCGAGGACACCCTCGGCGTCGCCGCCCGCCTCACCGACGAGTACGGCGTGCCCGTCGTCGGCGTGCCGAAGACCATCGACAACGACCTGTCCGCCACCGACTACACCTTCGGCTTCGACACCGCGGTCGGCATCGCCACCGAGGCCATCGACCGGCTGCACACCACCGCCGAGTCCCACATGCGGGTCCTGGTCTGCGAGGTGATGGGCCGGCACGCCGGCTGGATCGCCATCCACTCCGGCCTCGCCGGCGGCGCCAACGTCATCCTCATCCCCGAGCAGCGCTTCGACGTCGACCAGGTGTGCGCCTGGGTCACGTCCCGCTTCAAGGCGTCGTACGCCCCGATCGTGGTCGTCGCCGAGGGCGCCATGCCGAAGGACGGCGAGCTGGTCCTCAAGGACGGGACGCTGGACTCCTTCGGGCACGTCCGGCTCTCCGGGGTCGGCGAGTGGCTGGCCAAGGAGATCGAGAAGCGCACCGGCAAGGAGGCCCGGACCACCGTCCTCGGGCACATCCAGCGCGGCGGCACGCCCAGCGCCTTCGACCGCTGGCTGGCCACCCGCTTCGGCCTGCACGCCGTCGACGCCGTCCGCGACGGGGACTTCGGCAAGATGGTCGCGCTGCGCGGGACCGACATCGTCCGGGTGCCGATCGCGGAGGCCACGGCCAAGCTGAAGACCGTCGACCTGAAGCTGTACGAGGAGGTCGGGGTGTTCTTCGGCTGACAGCCGCCGACCATCTCTCCTCGGCCCGCGCGCCGTCACGGCCACCGTGACGGCGCGCGCCCTGTGCTACCGGACCGGCCGCCCCTCGGAGAACGTGCCGCTGTCACGCAGCTGACCGATCAGCTCGCGCACCACGGCGGCGCCGTTCAGCGTGAGGATCGACTCCGGGTGGAACTGCACCCCGGCGAAGCCAGGCCCCCGCACCGCGTGCACCTCGCCGTTGTCCGCCCGGCTCACCTCGACCCCGTGCGCCGCCAGCTCCCGCGCCGCCTCCTCGTCGCAGCGGGCCACGAAGCTGTTGTAGAAGCCGACCGTCTCCGGCCGCCCGAACAGGTCCACGGTCGTCTGCGCCCCCTGGTAGGGCACCTCCTTGCGGACGATCTCCAGCCCCAGCTCCGCCGCGATCAGCTCGTGCCCGAGACAGACGCCCAGCACCCCGTGCCGGTGCTCCCGGATCACGGTCGCCGCCAGCTCCCGCAGGATCCGCATCTTCGGATCATCCGGGTCGGAGGGGTCACCGGGCCCCGGGCCGAGCACCACCGGGCCCTCGTGCGCGAGCACGGCCGCCCGCAGCCCCGGCTCGTCGTACCGCCGGACGGTGACGTCGAGCCCGCCGGCCCGCAGCACGTGCGCGAGCATCGCCGTGAACGTGTCCTCGCCGTCCACCACGAGCGCGTGCCCGGCCAGCTCGCCGGTCCGCTCCTGCATCCGCAGCCAGAACGGCGCCAGGGAGGCCCGCCGCCCGTCCAGCGCGGCCCGCACCTGCGGGTCGTCGGCCAGCCGCGGTCCCGTCCGCTCCGCGCGCGGCCGGGCCGGCCGTACCCCGAGGGCCGCCAGCACGCCCGCCGCCTTGGCGTGCGTCTCGGCGACCTCGCTCGCCGGGTCCGAGCCGCGTACCAGGGTGGCGCCGACGGGCACCCGCAGCCGGCCGTCCGCGTCGATGTCGGCGGTGCGGATCAGGATGGGGGAGTCCAGGGTCTGGGCGCCGCCGGAATCACGCCCCAGCAGGGCCAGCGCACCCGCGTAGTAGCCGCGGCCGCCCACCTCGTGCCGCTCGATCACCCGGCAGGCGTTCTGCACCGGCGACCCCGTGACGGTCGCCGCGAACATGGTCTCCTTCAGGACCTCCCGCACGTCCAGCGAGGACCGGCCGCGCAGCTCGTACTCGGTGTGCGCGAGGTGCGCCATCTCCTTCAGCCGCGGCCCGACGACCACACCGCCCATGTCGCCCACCGTGCACATCATCTTGAGCTCCTCGTCGACGACCATCGACAGCTCCTCGATCTCCTTGCCGTCGGCGAGGAAGTCGAGCAGATGTTCGGGGGTGGGGCCCTCGGCGGGATAGCGGTACGTGCCGCTGATCGGGTTCATCACCACCGTGCCGCCGGACATCCGCACGTGCACCTCCGGACTGGCGCCGACCAGCGTCCGGTCCCCGGTGTATACGACGAACGTCCAGTACGCGCCCCGCTCGCCCTCCAGCAGCCGGCGGAACAGAGCCAGCGCGTCGGCACGCCCGAAGCCCGGGATCCGGCCCTCGTACGTCCGCCGGATCACGAAGTTCGCACCCTCGCCCCGGCCGATCTCCTCGCGCAGCACCCGGCCGACGATCTCCGCGTACGCGTCGTCGTCGACGTCGAAGGCGCCCGACTCGACGTGGACGTCGTGGGTGGGGAGGGCGGCGAGGGCCGCGTCGAGTGGAATGTGACATACCACTGTCGGGGTCAGTACCAGCAGCGGCGTCCCGTCGTCCCGCACGTCGAACCCCCGCTCCCGGATCTGCCGGTACGGGATCAGCGCGAGCCCCTCCTCGGGCAGGTCGGCGAGCCGGTCGTGGGCGGTCACCGGGCCGAGCAGGAGCTCCACCGTGTTCTCGTCGTGGCCGGGGGTGCGGCGGCGGAGCAGGGCGAAGGGGCGGTCGTCGTGGAGAAGCTGGTTCAGGTCCATGGTTCCTCTGCGGTCCTTGTCAGGTGAGACAGGTGGGAGAGGAACGGCCCCGGAAACGCCGAAGGCCGCCCCTCCGGGCGGCCTTCGCGAAGTCTTGCGTACGCGCAGTCAGTGGGCCGCCGGAGAAGCGGTCCACCACCAGTTCTGGTTCGAATGCGCGAACATGCGGGAAACCCTACCCCACCCCGCGCCCTGTCCACAGGGCAATCGCGGCGTCTCACCAGTCGAGCCGGAGGAAAATATGGCGACACGACCCCGTAATGTTTACGAGGTGACCGTGAACGCTAAGACCAGCCTCGGCGCTGGCAACACCTGGCGAAACCTGCCCGCGGCGCAGCAGCCCGAGTACCCCGACCCCGAGGCTCTGCGCAAGGTCGTTGCGGAGCTGGAGTCGTATCCGCCCCTCGTCTTCGCGGGCGAGTGCGACCAGCTGCGCGCCCGGATGGCGGCCGTCGCCAAGGGCGAGGCGTTCCTCCTCCAGGGCGGCGACTGCGCCGAAGCCTTCGACGCGGTGTCCGCCGACCACATCCGCAACAAGCTCAAGACCCTCCTCCAGATGGGTGCCGTACTGACGTACGCCGCGTCGGTGCCCGTGGTGAAGGTGGGGCGGATCGCCGGCCAGTACAGCAAGCCGCGCTCCAAGCCGACCGAGACCCGCGACGGCGTGACGCTGCCGACCTACCGCGGCGACTCCGTCAACGGCTTCGACTTCGACGAGGCCTCGCGGATCCCGGACCCCGAGCGGCTGAAGCGGATGTACAACGCCTCCGCCTCGACGCTGAACCTGGTGCGCGCCTTCACCACCGGCGGCTACGCGGACCTGCGTCAGGTGCACGCCTGGAACCAGGACTTCGTGAAGTCCTCCCCGTCCGGCCAGCGCTACGAGCAGCTCGCCCGCGAGATCGACAACGCGCTGAACTTCATGCGGGCCTGCGGCGCGGAGCCCGAGGAGTTCAAGACGGTCGAGTTCTTCTCCTCGCACGAGGCGCTGCTGCTGGACTACGAGTCCGCCCTGACCAGGGTCGACTCGCGCACCGGCAAGCTGTACGACGTCTCCGCGCACATGGTGTGGATCGGCGAGCGCACCCGGCAGCTGGACGGGGCGCACATCGAGTTCGCCTCGAAGATCCGCAACCCGATCGGTCTCAAGCTCGGCCCGGCGACGACCGCCGAGGAGGCGCTGAAGTACATCGACCGCCTCGACCCGGACCGCGAGCCGGGCCGGCTGACCTTCGTCGTCCGGATGGGCGCGGACAAGGTCCGCGACAAGCTCCCCGAGCTGGTCGAGAAGGTCACCGCCTCGGGCGCCACCGTGGCCTGGGTGACCGACCCGATGCACGGCAACACCTTCGAGGCGGCCTCGGGCCACAAGACCCGCCGCTTCGACGACGTGCTCGACGAGGTCAAGGGCTTCTTCGAGGTCCACAAGACCCTCGGCACCCACCCGGGCGGCATCCACGTCGAGCTCACCGGCGACGACGTCACCGAGTGCGTGGGCGGCGGCGACGAGATCTTCGTCGACGACCTGCACCAGCGCTACGAGACGGCCTGCGACCCCCGGCTGAACCGCAGCCAGTCCCTGGACCTGGCGTTCCTCGTCGCGGAGATGTACCGGGACCAGTAGCCGGTCGCTGTGTGAAGTGGGGCGCGGATCACAGATGATCCGCGCCCCTTCCACTTTTGCGCTCGCCGGGTGATGGGTAAGGTTAGGTTTGCCTCACCGACCAATCGGGACGGCACCACTGATCGATCCCGGCGGGAGGTGAATCCGCGTGTACGTCTGCAGCTGCTTCGGGGTGACCGAGGCGCAGGTCAAGCAGCATGCGGAGGACGGTGCCTGCACCCCCCGCCAGATAGCGTCCGCCTGCAAGGCGGGCACGGACTGCGGTTCGTGCGTCCGACGCATCCAGGCGATTCTCGGCCGGGGCGCCTGCCCCCGCCGCGAGCTCGCCGACCAGGGCCGCCCGGTGCTCTCCGGACTCGAAGCGCTCGACGAAGCCGCGTGAGTCAGCTGCTCTCGGGCTGCTCGATGATCTGCGAGATGTAGAGCGCCTCGCCGAGCTTCTCCACCAGCTCCAGCTGGGTGTCGAGGTAGTCGATGTGGTGCTCCTCGTCCTCCAGGATGTCCTCGAAGATGTTCGCGGACGTGATGTCGCCCTTCTCGCGCATCATCTTGATCCCGCGCTTGAGGCGGTCGATCGCCTCCACCTCGATCTGCCGGTCGGCCTCGAACATCTCCTTGACGGTCTGCCCCACGCGGACGTGGAACAGCCGCTGGTAGTTGGGCAGCCCCTCCAGGAACAGGATCCGGTCGGTGAGCACCTCGGCGTGCTTCATCTCGTCGAACGACTCGTGCCGGGTGTACTTCGCGAGCTTGTACCAGCCGAAGTTCTCCTGCATCTTCGCGTGCAGGAAGTACTGGTTGATCGCGGTGAGCTCACCGGTGAGCTGTTCGTTGAGGGATTCGATGACCTCGGGGTCGCCCTGCATCGCAGAGGCTCCTTCCATGGACTGGGGTGTGTGCGGCGCATGATTGCACCGGCATAGAAGATCGTCCAGTAAGTGCGTACTTAGTAAATAAGTCCATGCTTGGCATTAGTTGACCGATTTGCTGATCTCTGGGGGGTCTGCCTGGTCAGGTGCACCGCCCGAGGTCTGTCAGGATGGAAGGCATGGGTCATCCGGTGGAGCGCGCGTCTCGGGAAACCGCGGGAGCCGAGCTTCCGCCGGGACAGCGACTGCAACGCGGCTGGCCGGTCACGCACTACGGCCCGGTGCCCAGGTTCCGGCCCGAGCGCTGGGAGTTCCGGGTCTTCGGCGCCACCGCCGACGGCGGCGCGCACGTCTGGAACCACGAGCAGTTCACGGCCCTGCCGTACACCACCGTGGTCGCCGACCTGCACTGTGTGACGAAGTTCAGCATGCTCGGCGCGGAGTGGGGCGGGATCCCGGCACGGACCGTCCTGGAGCTCGCGCCGCCCGCTCCCGATGTCACCCATGTGATGGTCTGGGCGGAGTACGGCTTCAGCTCCAACCTGCGCCTCGCGGACTTCGCCGCCGAGGGCGCCCTCTTTGCCACCCACAAGGACGGTGAACTCCTCACCGCCGAGCACGGCTTCCCGGTCCGCCTGGTCGTCCCTCACCTGTACGCCTGGAAGGGCCCCAAGTGGGTCCGCGGCGTCGAGTACATGACCGCCGACCGCCGCGGCTTCTGGGAGGAGCGCGGCTACCACAACATCGGCGACCCCTGGAAGGAACAGCGCTACTCCTACCAGGAGGGACCGGGGGACGGCCCGGAACTCTGAGCCGTCGGTGACGGGCCGGCTCAGGTCTCCCGGAGCCGCTTGAGGCGCTCGACGTCGGCCGCGTGCCCCTCCTTGCCGCCGGGCGTCTCGATGATCAGCGGTACGCCCGCGGTCGCCGGGTGGGTCATCAGCGCGCGGAACGGGTCCTCTCCGATGTGCCCGGCGCCGATGTTCTCGTGCCGGTCCTTGTGCGCGCCCACCACGTCCTTCGAGTCGTTGGCGTGGATCAGCTTCAGCCGCCCCTCGCCGACGGTCGCCACCAGCAGGTCCAGCGTCTGGTGCATCCCGCTCGGCCCGGTCAGGTCGTGCCCGGCGGCGAAGATGTGGCAGGTGTCCAGGCAGACGCCCAGCTTCGGATGGGCGTCCAGCGCCTCGAAGTACGGGCCGAAGTCCCAGGTCCGCGAGCAGAGCGAGGCGCCCTGTCCGGCGGTGGACTCCAGGAGCAGGAACGGGTCGTCGTCATGGGTCAGCTCGTCGAGCAGCGGCAGCAGACGCGTCCGCACCTGCTTCAGCGCCACGTCCCGGGCCCGGCCGCCGGTCGCGCTGCCGGTGTGCACGACCACCCCGAGCGCCCCGATCTCCCGGCCGCGCCGCAGCGAGTGCCGCAGCGACTCCACCGACCGCTCCACGGTCGCCTCGGTGTGCGAGCCGAAGTTGATCAGGTACGGGGCGTGCACATACGCCGGGATCGCCCCCTCCGCACAGGCCGCGCGGAACGCCTCGTCCTGCTTCGGGCTGCCCGCCGGGGTGGCCCAGCCGCGCGGGTTGGCGACGAAGACCTGCACGGTCTCGGCCTTCAGCTCACGGGCGTACGACAGCCCCACGGAGTGCAGACCGCCGGCCACCGGGACGTGGCCGCCGACGGGGTTGCGGGCGGGACCTGACTGCTGACTCTTCACCCGTCAAGGGTGTCACGGCGCGGCCCGCCCCCGGTCAGCGGATGGTGATGGTGATCGTCGACCCCTTGGGTGCCTGCTCCCCGGCGTCCACCGACTGCTTCTTCACGGTGTCGCCGAACAGCCCGATCAGCCCGCGGTTCTCCTTGACCTGGAAACCGGACTGCTCCAGCAGCTTGGTCGCGTCGTCCACGGTGGCCCCGACCACGTTCGGCACCTCGACCAGCTCGGGGCCCTTGGACAGCGTCAGCGTGACGGTGTCGCCCTCGGCGGCCTGCGCGTCGCCCGCCGGGGTCTGCTGGGCGACCTGCCCCTGGTCGTACTCGGAGTTGATCTCGGTGGCGGACACCGTCACCTTCAGCCCGGCCTCCTGGAGCTCCTGCCGGGCGTCGTCCAGGTCGTCGCCGGTGACGTCGGGGACGTCGACCGGGGCACCCTTGCTGACGACGAGTGCGATCGCGGTCCCCGCGTGCCGCTCGGTCCCGGCCCCCGGGTCGGACGAGATGACCGACCCCTTGGCCACCTCCTCGCTGAACTCCCGTGTCACCATGCCCGGTTCGAGCCCGTTGGCGGTCAGCAGCAGCTTGGCCCTGGCCAGCGTCCGCCCCTGCACGTCCGGCACGTTCACCGTCTCGGGGCCGTCCGAGATGGTCAGCGTCACCGAGTCGTTGCTGCGGATGCGCTTGCCGGCCGCCGGGTCGCTGCTGATCACCGTGCCGCGCTTCACCGTGTCGCTGTAGGCGTGCTCGACCGACCCGACGTCGAGCCCGGCCTGCTTCAGCCGCGTGGTGGCCTGGGCCTCGGTCTTCGACAGCAGCGGCGGGACCTTGGTGAACTGCCCGGAGTTGATGTACCAGACGCCGGCGCCGGCACCGAGGAGGACCAGTACGGCGACGACCAGCGACACCAGCCCGCGCCGGGACCGGCGGCCCCCGCGCCGCCGGTCGGATGGGGGTGCCCCCGCGCGAGCGAAGCCGAGCGTGGGGGAGGGCGGCGACGCGAACCGGCTGGTCCGCAGCACCCCCTCGTCCTCCTCGTTGACGGGCAGCGGCCGGGGCACCGTCAGCGACCGGGGTATGACACTGGTCCGGTCCTCGGCGATGTCGTGCGCGTCCGCCAGCGCCTGCGGCGGCAGGGCGTCCAGCTGCTCGGCACGGAGCGCGCCGCGCGCCTCCCGCAGCAGGGCGAGCAGCGCGACGGCGTCGGGCGGCCGGACCGCGGGACTGCGGGCGGTCCCGAGGGCGACCAGCTCGTCCAGCTCGTAGGCGAGCCCCGGCACGACGGCGGACGGAGCCGGCACGTCCTCGTGCAGGTGCTTGTAGAGGATCACCGCGGGTGAATCCGAGTCGTGCGGCTTCTGCCCGGTGAGCATCTCGTACAGCACGACACCGCACGCGTAGACGTCGACGCGCGGATCGGCGGCCCCGCTCTCGACCTGCTCGGGCGCGAGGTACGACACGGTGCCGAGCACGACGCCGGTCGTACTGGTGACGGAGTCCACGGACCGCACCAGACCGAAGTCCGCGACCTTGACCCGCCCGTCGTCCCCTATCAACACGTTCTCGGGCTTCATGTCCCGGTGCACGAACCCGGCCCGGTGCGCGGCGCCCAGCGCGGCCAGCACCGGCTCCAGGATGTCCAGCGCGGCCCGCGGCTGCAGCGCGCCGCGCTCGCGCAGCACGTCACGCAGGGTGCAGCCGGCGACGTACTCCATGGCGAGATACACGTACGACCGGTCGGCCCCCTGGTCGTAGACCTGCACGACGTTCGGGTGGGCCAGCCGGGCGACCGACTTGGCCTCCCGGATGAACCTCTCGACGAAGGACCCGTCGGCGGCGAGCGCCGGGTGCATCACCTTCAGCGCGAGCACACGGTCCAGCCGGACGTCCAGGGCCCGGTAGACCGTGGCCATCCCGCCGACGGCGATCCGCGCGTCGACGCGATACCGGCCGTCGAGCACCTGCCCGACGAGGGGGTCCTGAAGGGTCGTATCCACCCAGCGAGTGTACGAGCACCGACTGACACCCCCACAGGTGAGACCGCTTTCCCCGGGGGACTGCAGCGCACCTGTGACGCTTTGCACCTGGCTGAAATATGCACCTGTCCACCCGCAGCCACCGACGGCGCCCGGCCCCGGGCATGCTGCCCACCCACCCGCAGCCGCCGACGGCGCCCGGCCCCCACGGGAGAGTCCCGCTTGTCAGCAGACGGTTTCGGGCGGTGCGTGGGTGGGAGAGCAGACGGGAGCGGGCCGGTGTTCAGAACGCAGGGCGCTCGGGGTCCAGCACGGCCAGGCCCTCCGCAGGAGACGACGCCTCCGCGAGGTACCGACGGGGAATCCGCCCCGCCAGCCGGGCCAGCCGCCCCGCCTCCACCCCGGCCCGCATGGCGTGAGCCATCCGCTCGGGATCCTGCGCCCGCGTCACCGCCGACGCCAGCATCACCCCGGCACACCCCAGCTCCATCGCCAGCGCCGCGTCCGACGCCGTACCGGCCCCCGCGTCCAGGATCACCGGCACCCGCGCGTGCTCGACGATCAGCTGGAAGTTGTGCGGGTTGCGGATCCCGAGTCCCGATCCGATCGGCGACCCGAGCGGCATCACCGCGGCGCACCCCACGTCCTCCAGCTTCCGGGCCAGCACGGGATCGTCGTTCGTGTACGGCAGCACCGTGAACCCGTCGTCCACCAGCGTCTCCGCCGCGTCCAGCGTCTCGACCGGGTCCGGCAGCAGCGTCCGTTCGTCGGCGATGACCTCCAGCTTGATCAGATCGGTCCCCAGCGCCTCCCGCGCCAGCCGGGCCGTCAGTACGGCCTCCCCGGCGGTGTAGCAGCCCGCCGTGTTGGGCAGCACCCGGATCCCGAGCCGCTCCAGGACCGACAGCACGGAGCCCCGTACCCCCGGGTCCACCCGCCGCATCGCGACCGTGGTCAGCTCGGTCCCGGACGCGACGAGCGCCCGCTCCAGCACCTCCAGGCTGGGCGCACCCCCGGTACCCATGATCAGCCGGGAGGAGAACGTCGTACCCCCGAGGACGAACGGATCGTCGGCCATGGCGCTCAGCCTCCCTGCACGGCGGTCAGGACTTCCACGCGGTCACCGTCGGCGAGCCCGGTCGTCGCCCACTGCCCGCGCGGTACGACGGTCTCGTTGACTGCCGCGGCCACCCCGGAGGGCGCGGCCGTGAGGGACCGTACGAGTGAGTCGAGAGCGGTGCCCGGGGCGATCTCCCGGCGCTTCCCGTTGACGGAGATGGTGACGGAGATGTTCATGCGGTCTGCTCCACGAGTACGCCGGGAACGGGGTCGAAGCGCCTCGGCGTGAACGGACGGGCCTCCGGCGGCAGCGCGCCGCCGGCCAGCAGCTCCGCCATCACGTCTCCGGTGACCGGCGTGAGCAGCACCCCGTTGCGGTAGTGGCCGGTGGCCAGCAGCAGTCCGTCGAGGCGGGTCGGCCCGAGCAGCGGCGCGTTGTCGGGGGAGCCGGGGCGCAGTCCGGCCCGGGTCTCGGTCAGGGGCAGCTCGGTGATCCCGGGCACCAGCTCGTGCGCGTCGCGCAGCAGCTCGTACACGCCGCCCGCGGTGACCGTCGTGTCCCAGCCCAGCTCCTCGCTGGTCGCGCCGACGACCAGCTCGCCGTTCTCCCGGGGCACCAGGTAGACGTTCCCGCCGCGCACCACGGCCCGTACGGTCCGGCTGAGGAACGGCGCGTACCGGGCGGGCACGGTCAGCCGCAGCACCTGCCCCTTCACCGGCCGTACCGGCGGCAGCACGTCGTCGGGCACGCCCGCCAGCTGCCCGCTCAGGCTGCCGCCGGCGAGCACCACCTGCTCGGCGCCCAAGGCCGCACCCGCACGGGTGACGACACCGGCGGCCCGCTCCCGTACCACCTCCAGGCGCTCGGCCCAGTCGCGATGGAGCACCACCCCGGCCCGCTCGCACGCGGCCACCAGCGCGGCCGCCAGCCGGCGCGGGTCGATCTGGTGGTCGCCGTCGACCCGCAGCCCGCCGCGCACGCCGGGCGCGAGCATCGGCTCCAGGCGCCGGCACTCCCGCCCGGACAGCCACTCGGACTCCAGACCCGACTGCTGCTGGAGGGCGTGCAACTCGCGCAGATGCGCCCGGTCGTCGGCGTCCAGCGCGACCGCGAGCGTGCCGCAGCGCCGGTAGCCGAGGTCGTGGCCGGTGAGCTCGGTCAGCTCGGCGGCGAAGCCGGGATAGCGGCGGGCGGAGGCCAGGTTGAGCCCCAGCAGGGTCTGCTCGCCGTAGTGCAGTTCGGTGACCGCGGCCAGCATCCCGGCCGCGACCTGCGCGGCCCCGCCGCCGGGCCCGGGGTCGACCACGGTGACGGCGAGCCCGCGCTGAGCCGCCCGCCAGGCCGTGACCAGGCCGATGATTCCGCCCCCGATGACGAGGACGTCGGACGTACGTGAGGACATGGGCGTCCAGCCCCTCCCTTCGCCGGCATGACCCGGATCAGGTTCGTACGGTCGGAGGCCGCCAGCCTCCCTCTCAGCCCGGTGCGTCCGGGCTCCCGCGTGTGCTTCCCCGCCACCCTAGCCCGCGGGGCTCCGCCCGGGTAAGACGGCCTCGGACGGCGCTGTGGACGGTGCTGTGGAAGAGGTCACTCGCCACGACCCCTGACTGACTCTTTGTCAGTTGTCTATCGTTCTTGTCTATGGTGATCACGTGAGCGAGCAGACGCAGGGACGGAGCACGTCACAGACGCGGCGCGTGGTCGTCGTGGGCGCGGGGATGGCCGGGGTGCAGACCGCCGTCGCCCTGCGCGAGCAGGGGTTCACCGGGACCGTCACGCTGATCGGCGCCGAGCCGCACCAGCCGTACGACCGGCCGCCGCTCTCCAAGGCCGTGCTGCTCGGCAAGTCGGAGGGCTCCGCCTTCGAGGTCGACTTCGAGGCGCTCTCCATCGAGCTGTCGCTCGGCCGCGAGGCACTGGGCGTGCGCACCGCCGACCACGAGCTGGACACCGAGGCCGGCCCGGTGCCGTACGACGTCCTGGTTCTCGCCACCGGTGCCGAGCCGATCACGCTGCCCGGCACCGAGGGGGTGCCCGGCGTCCATCTGCTGCGCACCCTGGACGACGCCGAGCGGCTGCGGCCCGTGCTCGCCCGGCAGCACGACATCGTGGTCGTCGGCGCAGGCTGGATCGGCGCCGAGTTCGCCACCGCGGCCCGCGAGGCCGGCTGCGCGGTCACCGTCGTCGAGGCCGCCGACCGCCCGCTCGCGGGAGCGCTCCCCGCCGAGGTCGCCGCGCCGATGGCCGCCTGGTACGCGGACAGCGGCACCGACCTGCGCACGCACGCGCGCGTGGCGGGCGTCGAGCCCGGCGCGGTGGTGCTCGACGACGGCTCGCGGCTGCCCGCGGGCGCCGTCGTGGTCGGCATCGGCGCCCGCCCCGCCACCGCCTGGCTGGCCGGCTCCGGCATCGAGCTGGGCGCGCACCGCGAGGTGCTCGCCGACGACCGGCTGCGCACCTCCGTCCCCGACGTCTACGCGGTCGGCGACTGCGCCTCCTTCCCGTCCGGCCGCTACGGCGAGCGCCTGCTGATCCACCACTGGGACAACGCCCTCCAGGGCCCGCGCACGGTCGCCGCCAACATCCTCGGTGAGACCGACGCGGTCTACGACCCGGTGCCGTACTTCTGGTCGGAACAGTTCGGCCGCTTCGTCCAGTACGCCGGCCACCACGCCGCCGCCGACCGCATGGTCTGGCGCGGCGACTCTTCCGGCCCGTCCTGGAGCGTCTGCTGGCTCCGCGAGGACCGCCTGGTCGCCCTGTTGGCGGTAGGCCGCCCCCGAGACCTGGCCCAGGGCCGCCGCCTGATCGAGGCGGGCCGTCAGATGGACCCGGAGGCTCTGTCCGACCCCGCCCGCCCCTTGAAAAACGCGACTGCAACCCCCTAAAGGGGCGCGGGGAACTGCGCGACCAGCCCCCACACACCCGCACCCGACCACCGACACGTACCCGGCACCACCCATCGCGGCCAACCCGGCAGAACGCCTACCCTTGTCCCGTGACCGAGATTGACACGAACATCGATGCTCTCGTCCCCGCCTGGCTCACCCTCCCCGACATCGCAGAGATGATGGACGTCGAGGTGACGCGCGTGCGGCAGCTGGTCAAGGAGGGCCAGCTCATCGCCGTCCGCCGTGGTGAGAACAAGGCACTGCACGTCCCCGCCGCCTTCATCGACGGGGACAAGGTCGTCAAGGGCCTGACCGGCACCTTGACGCTCCTGCGGGACGACGGCTTCACGGACGAAGAGATGCTGGAGTGGCTCTTCACTCCCGACGAGACCCTGCCCGGCACCCCCGCGCAGGCGCTCAGCGAGAATCGCGGTACGGAGGTGAAGCGCCGCGCCCAGGCGCTCGCCGTCTGAGGCAGCCAGTACCGACACAACGGGGGACCACCGATGACCGACACCGCCCGCGCCCAGCTGGCCGACGCCCGGCTCTACCTGTGCACGGACGCCCGTAAGGAGCAGGGCGACCTCGCCGAGTTCCTGGACGCGGTCCTGGCGGGCGGTGTCGACATCGTGCAGCTGCGCGACAAGGGAATGGAGGCGGCCGAGGAGCTGGAGCACCTCGCCGTGTTCGCCGACGCCTGCGCCCGGCACGGCAAGCTGCTCGCGGTCAACGACCGCGCGGACGTGGCCCACGCGGCCGGCGCCGACGTGCTCCACCTCGGCCAGGGCGACCTGCCGGTCCCGGCCGCCCGCGCGATCCTCGGCCCGGACGTCCTGATCGGCCGCTCCACGCACGCCGAGACCGAGGCCGCCGCGGCCGCCGCCCAGGACGGCGTGGACTACTTCTGCACCGGCCCCTGCTGGCCCACCCCCACCAAGCCCGGCCGCCCCGCCCCCGGCCTCGGCCTGGTGCGGTACACCGCCGCGCTGGGCACCGACCGCCCCTGGTTCGCCATCGGCGGCATCGACCTCGGCAACCTCGACCAGGTGCTGGAGGCGGGCGCCCGCCGGGTGGTCGTGGTCCGCGCGCTCACCGCGGCCGACGACCCGGGCGCGGCGGCGGCCGAGTTCGCGAAGCGCCTGCGGTCGCTGTAGCCGCAGCGGCAGCGTGGCGCCCGGCTGTCCGGAAACTTGTCCAGTATGCGGACGCGGGGTCCGCAAGAGGTCGACAATTCGGGCAAATGTCCCGAGTGCGGTTGGGTGACCGCCCGCCCCTAGCTAACCTGCGGGTATGGCCCTAGGAACCGCATCCACCAGGACTGACCGCGCACGCACCGTGCGCGACATGCTCGCCAGCGGCAAGACCACGTACTCGTTCGAGTTCTCGGCGCCGAAGACCCCCAAGGGCGAGCGGAACCTGTGGAGCGCGCTCCGGCGGGTCGAGGCGGTCGCCCCCGACTTCGTCTCCGTGACCTACGGCGCCGGCGGTTCCACCCGCGCGGGCACGGTCCGGGAGACCCAGCAGATCGTCGCGGACACCACGCTCACCCCGGTCGCCCACCTCACCGCGGTCGACCACTCGCTGGCCGAACTGCGCAACATCATCGGCCAGTACGCGGACGCCGGGATCCGCAACATGCTCGCCGTGCGCGGCGACCCGCCCGGCGACCCGATGGGGGAGTGGGTGGCGCACCCGCAGGGTCTGACCTACGCGGCCGAACTCGTCCGTCTCATCAAGGAGTCGGGCGACTTCTGTGTGGGCGTCGCCGCCTTCCCGGAGATGCACCCGCGCTCCAGCGACTGGGACACCGACGTCCGGCACTTCGTCGACAAGTGCCGCGCGGGCGCCGACTACGCCATCACGCAGATGTTCTTCCAGCCCGAGTCGTACCTTCGCCTTCGCGACCGGGTCGTCGCGGCCGGCTGCGAGACTCCGGTGATTCCGGAAATCCTGCCCGTCACCAGTGTGAAGATGCTGGAACGGCTGCCCAAACTCAGCAACGCGGCCTTCCCGGAAGCCCTGAAAGAGCGGATCCTCACAGCGAAAGACGATCCGGCGGCGGTACGCTCCATTGGCATCGAACACGCCACGGAGTTCTGTGCGCGGCTGCTGGCCGAGGGAGTGCCAGGACTGCACTTCATCACGCTCAACAATTCCACGGCGACGCTGGAAATCTACGAGAACCTGGGCCTGCACCATCCCCCGCGGGCCTAGACCGGCCGCACCGGAGTAGGACACACTGCGTAGCGGTCACAGGGAGAGGGGCGTACATGGGCTGGACGGTCCTCTACGTAGCGTTCGGCATCGTCGCGCTGTGGTTGCTCGGCGAGGTGCTGCTGCAGTACAAGGCGCGGCTGCGCTGGCGGCTGCTCGCCTTCGTCGGCTTCCTCGGGGTCGTCTTCGGTGTCCTGATCCCGTCGGTCATCGTGATCGGTGTGGGTGCGATCGCCTTCGCGGTCGGCCAGACCTACGTCACGCTGTCGTTCCGCCGCGGCTTCGAGGCCGGCTGGGCGGTCAAGCGCCCCGGTGCGGACGGTGACGGCGGCGGCCCGACCAAGCGCCGCCGCGGCGAGCCGGACGAGGACGAGAACCCGGGGCTGGAGGCCACCGACCCGGACGCGGCCGACGCCGCCTACGCCGAGCAGCAGGGCGCCTACGCCGCGGCCGGCGGCAACCCGTCCTACGGCGGTGACGAGTACGACCGCGACGACGTGTTCACCCCGGCGGCCCGCACCATGGAGCCCGGCGCGGCCGAGACCACCACGGTGTACGAGCCGCAGCCGATGCCCGAGGACACCGGCTCCTACGGCGTCTACCGCGACGCCGGCTACGCGGCCACCGGCGACCAGCAGGCCGCCTACGCGACCGCCGGCCAGGACCAGGCGTACGCCACCCAGGGCACCGACCAGAACTACGCCTACGACTACTCCGGCTACGGCCAGCAGCAGTACGGCTACGACACGAGCGGCGGCCAGCAGCAGTACGCCAACTACTCCGACCCGTACATCGGCAACCAGACCTACGGCGGCGCCGGGTACGACCAGTCGTCGTACGGCACCCAGCAGTACGACCAGCAGGGCTACGCCCAGGGCCAGTACGGCAACGGCACCGGCGGCTACGGCGAGACCCCGGCGGGCGGTGTCTGGGTCCCGCAGCAGCGCGCCGACGAGACCTACGGCGGCGAACTCCCGCAGGAGCAGCCGTACCCCTACCAGGGCCAGGGCGACGGGCAGGGGCAGCAGCAGGGCCACCAGGGCAACGGGTACGACGAGCAGTACCGTTTCTGAACCGCTCTCGCGGCGCCCGGCTCACTGCGAGCCGCGGAACTCCGGCCCCTCCACGATCAGCCCGGCCACCAGCGCCCCCGACATGCCCGCGTGCGGCAGCCCGCCACCGGGGTGCGACCAGCCGCCCACCCGGTACAGCCCCGGCAGCCGGGTGGTGTTGGCCGGGTGCAGGAACCGCCCCTTGCCCGCGGCCAGGGCGGGAGCGGAGATCCCCCCGAACCCCGTGGCGTCCGTGGCCTGTTCCGGCAGCCGCGTCTCGTGCCAGACCAGGCGCTCCCGCAGCCCCGGGACGGCCGCCTCGGCGGCTTCGAGGAGGAAGTCCGTGTAGGCCCGGGCCGTGCCGTCCTTCTCCCAGTCGGCCTCGCCCGACAGCACCGCCGACAGCACCACGGACTCGTGCTCGTCGTCCGGTCTGAGCGCCGGGTCGGCGGGGCGCAGCACCGTCACGGTGGGGCGCACCGGCCGGTCGCCGCCGGGCGCGGTCAGCAGGTCCAGCTCGGTCTCGTCGTCCGGGGTGTGCACGACCGTGCGGTGCGCGGCACCGGCCTCGGGCCCGCCACGGAGCGCGAGCAGCACGGTGAGGCGGGCCGGGCGAGCCGCCTTCGGGTCCGCCGCCACATCACCGTCGGCGTCGAGCCGGTACCCCGTGGGCCGTGTGAGGGTGTCGAGCCGCACCGGATCCACTCCGGCCACCACATGGTCCGCGTCGACCACACTGCCGTCGGCGAGCTCCACCCCCACCGCCCGGCCGTCCTTCGCCAGCACCGCCGTGACCTCGGCGCCGAACACGAACTCGACTCTCCTGCGCACGCACCGCTCGTACACCGCACGCGCCAACTCCCGTATGCCACCGCGCACATACCAGGTGCCGAAGGCGTGCTCCAGGTAGGGCAGCACGGCCGCACTCGCCGGAGTGTCACGGGGGTTGAGGCCGTGTGCGAGCGCGTGGCTGTTCAGGAGCGCGGCGAGCCGCTCGTCGCGCAGCTCCCAGGCGCCGATCTCGGCGAGCGTGGCCGCCCGGCGCGTGCGCAGCAGCTTCTTGTGCGGGACCGACGGGTACGGCTCGCGCTCGGCCAGCACCTGCCAGTTCGGCCACAGCGGCTCCTCCAGGAGCGGGCGGCGGGTGTGGTCCCAGGCCTCCCGGGCCCGCACCAGGAAGTCGCCCCAGCGCTGCCCGGCACCGGCCCCGAGGGCCTCGTCCAGGGCGGCGACGACGCCCGCGCGGGACGCGTTCGGCAGCGACACCTGGGTGCCGTCCGCGAAGACGTGCCGGGCCGACGGGTCCACCTGGACCAGCTCGACACAGTCCTCCAGCGGCTCCTTGCCGGTCTTGACGAACAGATCGCGGTACACGGCGGGCAGCGGCAGCAGACCCGGGCCGGTGTCGAAGGCGAACCCGTCGCGCTCGAACCTGCGCACCCCGCCGCCGTACGTCTCCGTACGCTCGTACACCGTCACCCGGTGGCCCGCGACGGCCAGCCGGGCGGCCGCCGCCATGGCGCCCATCCCGGCGCCGATCACCGCAATCCGTCCCATGCCCGCGACTTTATCGACCGCCACCGACAGTCCGGTCCGGCGGGCCGTCAGCCGGGCGGCCGTCCCACCTGCGCCGCGAGCCGCCGTTCCTCCCGGCGCTGGGCGCGGCGGCGCCAGAAGCGCCGGATCCGGGAGATCAGGAACACCAGCACGATCAGGCCGGTCGCCAGCAGCACCGCCGCGATGACCGCCGCGGCCAGCGGGTGGAACATCGCGAACGACACGATCCCGGCGACCCCGAGATCCTCGGCGAAGCTCAGCACGATGTTGCTGAACGGCTCCGGCGAGGTGTTGACCGCCATCCGGGTCCCGGCCTTGACCGTGTGGCTGGCCAGCGCCGTGGAACCGCCGACCAGCCCGGCCACCACGTCGTTGAGCGAGCCGCTCTGCCCGGCGAGCAGCGCCCCGACCCAGGCTCCCGCCAGTGGCCGGATCACCGTGTGCACGGAGTCCCACACCGAGTCGACGTACGGGATCTTGTCGGCGACCGCCTCGCACAGGAACAGCACGCCCGCGACGATCAGCACCTCGGGGCGCTGCAGCGTCTCGGGGACGTCGTCGCTCAGGCCCGTCGCGCCGAAGAGACCGAGCAGCAGCACCACCGCGTAGGCGTTGATTCCGCTGGCCCAGCCGCTGGTGAAGACCAAGGGGAGTACCGACACGGACGCGATCGTAACCAGTCCGGGGCCGCGCGTCCTGGGCCTCGGTGCGCAGACCTGAGTACGGGTACCTAGGGAACGAGTTGAGTACGCGCACGGATGGGCCGCGACCTGCGGGAACGAGAGAGTGGAGACACGGAAAGGGGCGTGGGTCCGGCACCGCCGACACGGGGCGGCGGAACGGCACCGGCGCTCTTGACCGCTCCTTCCGCCGATTCGCGTCGGCGGAAGCGAGACACGGGGGAGAGGGGACCCGGGGGAACTGCGGGAAACCGGGGGAGCACGGGGGTGCACGGAAGGCGCCGGTCCGACGGCGGCTCGCGGGGGACGCGGCCGCCGGCGGCCGGCGCTTTCGCACGCCCACGCGCG